>JAYTHP010000199.1:0-2984 GCA_043732485.1 Oligoflexia bacterium | reverse complement strand
AGGCCTCGGCAATGTCTAAGGTCTGACGCAGCGCTTGGGGGAAGTCGTAAAACAGCTCAGCCATTTGCTGCGGTGATTTCAAATAACGCTCATTGTTCTTGAAAATCAGCTTCCCTGCAGTCTGCAAACTCACCCCATGACGGATACACGTCACCGCGTCTTGCAAAGGCTTGCGCTCCGGGTGATGGTAGTAGACGTCGTTCGTGGCCACAAGCCTTAGGTCGTACAAGCGACTGGCGGCAAGCAGCGTCTCGGTGCGGCTCTGATCCAAGCCATCAAGATAACGGCAAAAAGCTAAAAAAACCCTGGCACCAAAGACACTTTTTAGGATCGCCAACTGAGAGTGCGTGGTATGTTTTACTAAAACAAACCAGCCTGCGGCGCTAGACTCGTGTTGGGCAGTAAAACTCAAAAACTCCTGCAGCGTTAACCGGCCTTGCCCCTTTTCGTGCCCTGCGTGAAAAGCTGTCAGCAGCTGGCACAAGGCGCCATAAGCTTTACGGTCGGAAGCAATCAGTACGAGGGGAGGATGATCCACGAGCGAAAGCTCACAACCCACGATTAATTGAAAGTGACGGCGACGACTACCGCCAGCGCCTACCCCTTCCTGATTTGCGGCGTGATAAGCCTTGACAATCCCGTAAACGCCGTTTAAATCGGTAAGAGCCAAGGCCTGCATGCCTAAACTTACGGCCTGCAGCACCAACTCGGCTGGATCCGAGGCGCCTGAGAGGAAAGAGTAATGCGAGCGACAAATCAGTTCAACGAACATCAGCCGTAATAACCGTGCAAGTAGGTCTCGCCTTGGGGATTTTTAAAAATCCAGACCCTTGACTGTTGATGCAAATCGAGCTGATAATAACTTCGCACCACGGCCGAACCAGGATCCATCCAGTGGGTGGCAATCTCCTCAACTTCCGACCAGCGCAGAATCTGATAACGGCGCTGACGAATCACCACTTGATTTTGCTCTAAAGCAATTTTTTCCGGACGCCTGAGCACCTGCGTTGGGCGTAAAGGGATATAATCAGTTAAATCAGGCAAGCTTTTTTGCAACTTAAAAGCCCGCGACCAGGCGCGCTCTGCCACCGCCTCTTCATGAATCACAGCGCGAAACACTTGCTCTTGCCCCAGCGACTGGGCAACCTCGTTCAAGAAGCTATGTAAAGAGTCTTCTTGCGCCGCCAAGTTTGCTGCGGTAAAACTTCCCCGCATGCCGCCACTCCCACCGGTAACACTCGTGCCGGCAAGAGTCACTTGCGTGGGCGGGCAGACGATGGATTGTAAGACCTCTAGTTCAATAGCAAGCACCGGCGCTGGTAATGGCATGCGCTCGAGCTCTTTTTGCAGTTTCTCTTGCATGATCCGTAATAGCGGGGCGATTTCGGCTTGTGGAAACATAAAATCCAAAACCCACTCCCGCGAAGGCCGCTTTGTGGCAAAATCATCCAACTTCAGATGAATCTTTAAGCGCGTGAGACGATGCATTTTTTTTGCAAGCCTCCTCACTAAACTCTCCAACAACGGCTGAAACGACACCATGAGGGATGCCACGGAATGAGAAAAAAACCCCTCTCCTCCCTCACTGCGCTCCTTTACCGGCGGTTCTGGCAGCCATAACGGCGCCAGCACTTCCCAGCCTCCCAGCAAACGCTCGCGCACTTGCAGACTCATCACACCAAAGCGTGGGGCTAATTCTCTTACCGGCAGCTTCAAAAACTGGGCCACCCGCGAAATCCCTAGGCTCCGCAAAGCATCGATCATCGTCTCACACTCCTTGCGCCTTTCAGGTGTTTCCTGGGTCAGGGGATCTAAATAATCCAGCAAACAGCTCAGCGGCAAGACTTGGGGATGCAAACTGCCATAGCGGGCTAAGATCAAGGAGTGCAAAAGCGAATCCGCCACCGCAACTTGTGCCTGCAGCTGCAGATCCTGCAAAAGTTGCCCCACCTCACTTTGAATGGTTTTTTCAGAAAAAAGATGAACTGACGCGCCAATCTCTAGAAAAAGGGCGGTATCTTTCCTGGCTAAGTACAGACTGGGCGTCCACTGCAAACACCCCCCAGCCAGAGCTAAAAGCGGCTGATCTAAACGTGACTGGTGAGGAATAGCATCACAAAGGATTGCAAGAAATCTTTTTTTCATGGGATGCTTACCCTGTTTTTTCCTAGCAGCAAAGCTTACTCTCCCTTGAGATTAGCCACTCGCAGCCGTGCCTTTTTTCTTCGCTCGCTCGCTGCGCACTCCCCTTAAAGAAAATGCGCGCTAGCTGCAACATCCTAGACTCACCGCCCCGCACCCCCAAAGCGCTTGAGTAGGTTGCAACTTAATGCGCCCCCTTTTCACAGAAAAAAACGCGTTAAGTCGCAGCCGGTAGTAGGCAGGTCAGAATGACTCCTCCGCCCTTATTTTTTTGTAAATCTATGGCTAAACCCTCACTAGCCCCTAGCCGATTGACCGCAAATTGCAGTGTCAGAGGCCACGCCTGACGTGACGAATGCTCAGCTAGCAAAACGAGCATGACATTAAATTTTTCTGAAAACAGCTGCAACGCCTTAAGACTGGAAGGGTCGTCAAACACATGAGGCGCAACAATGCATTGGAACATCTGTGACTGCAGAGCCTTGCGACAGCAAGCAAAAAGATCTTGAAAACACTCTGCAAAAATAAAGCGATCAGGCGTTAACCCTCTTTGCAGCAAAGCCTGAGGATTGAGTAAAAATTGCTGCTCAATCCAAAACACCCTTAACTCCTGATGCTCGAGCAAAAACTGCATCAGCCACTCAAGCTTAGCGCTCCCTGAAATTTCTGTAATTGCACCCATCGGGATCCCGCAAGACAAACTACTGGAAGACAAGCGGTACCGAAGCAGGTGAGCAGGCTGATGTTTCTCAAGCCCGGCTTTGACCTGCTTTTGCTCCAACAAGGAGCGTAAATCGGTAATCGATGTTCTACTCTCTCGCGTCATGAGTTTATCACTCCCC
>JAYTHP010000198.1:0-25981 GCA_043732485.1 Oligoflexia bacterium | reverse complement strand
GCAATCGCCGACGCTCTCACTTATCAAGGGAGGGGGCTTCCTCTCCCGATCGATCGACTCCGACCTTAATCTCCACCTATAACGAATCTGCCCGTCGGTGGACAAGGAGAAATCGAGGAGGGGGAGAGAATTTAAAGCTTTTTGCCGGTGGGCGGCTGATGGTGATGATGAGGTGCGAAGAAGGAGAAGGGGGGCTTTGAGTCAAAGTGGGGGGTTTTTTTGCGAGGGCCGTGATCTTAGGAATTGCGCTTAGCCGGAAAATTGCTTACTTTTAGGAAATGAAAATCACCATTTTTGGAACAGGCTATGTCGGACTGGTCACGGGAACTTGCTTTGCTGAGATGGGCCATGAAGCGATTTGCTTGGATACCGATCAAAAAAAAATTGACCTACTCAATAGCGGCAAATCTCCCATCTATGAGCCAGGCTTAGACGAGCTGATTGCCGCCAATCGCAGTGCTGGGCGCTTACACTTTTCCTCCGATTTAGCCTGGGGCGTGCAAGAATCAGAGCTGATTTTCATTGCCGTGGGAACCCCACCCAAGGAAGATGGCAGCGCCGATTTACGGCACGTGCTTGCCGTCGCCGAGACCATTGGCCAGACGATGCCCGCTTACCGCGCCATTGTCACGAAATCGACGGTGCCGATTGGCACGGCAGCCCAGATTGCAGCCAAGCTCCAACAGGTTTTTTTGAGTCGCAAGGTCACCCACGAGTTTGATCTCATTTCTAATCCGGAGTTTTTAAAAGAGGGAACGGCCATTGAAGATTGCTTGAAGCCGAGCCGGGTGGTGGTGGGTTGCCAAAACGAGCGCTCCAAGCACTTAATGGAGCGGCTTTATGAGCCATTTTTAAAAAATGGCCATCCTTTGATTTTCATGGATATCGTCTCAGCTGAGATGACCAAGTATGCGGCCAACGCCATGCTGGCCACCAAGATCTCGGTGATGAATGAAATGTCGCGCCTTGCTGAGAAGGTCGGCGCTAATATTGATGCGGTGCGTCAAGGAATTGGCACTGACCCGCGCATTGGTCTGCAGTTTTTGTATGCAGGCTTAGGCTACGGGGGGTCGTGCTTTCCGAAAGACGTGCGGGCTTTAATTGAAACGGCGCGCAGTTTTGGCTTAGAAATGACTATTTTTCAGGCGGTGGAAGCGGTAAATGCGAGTCAACGGCAGAGTTTCTTAAAGATGCTGCTGCAAAACCTCAAGCCTGGTGCGCGCAAGATTGCCTGCTGGGGGTTGGCGTTTAAGCCCGGGACGGATGACATTCGTGAGGCGCCGG
Source organism: Oligoflexia bacterium (assembly GCA_043732485.1). Classification (GTDB taxonomy): domain Bacteria; phylum Bdellovibrionota; class UBA1018; order UBA1018; family UBA1018; genus JAYTHP01. The sequence goes on along the minus strand of JAYTHP010000198.1, from coordinate 24,697 downwards.
CCTTGTTTCTGATTGACGCGCTGTTGCGGGAAAAGTTTGAAGTGGTTGCCTACGATCCGGTGGCGATGGAGTTGACGGCGAAGCATTTTGAAGCGCACCCTCAGAGGCAAAGCTTGTCGTTTGTGGAGCATGAGTTTGATGCGCTCAAGGATGTCGATGCGTTATGCATTGCCACGGAGTGGAAGTCGTTTCGTGAGTTTAATTTTGAAAAGATGAAAAAAGCCATGAAAACGCCTTTGATTTTTGATGGTCGCAACATCTACACGCCGGCGCGGATGGAGGCGTTGGGGTTTGAATACTTTTCAATCGGGCGTTAAGCCAACAAGTCCAGACCTCGTTAATCGAGAAAACTGCACAGGCCTAACTTTTGCAGTTCGGCTTCGAGCAGCTGGCACAAGAGGTGATAAACCACGATGTGGCCCTCTTGCACGCGGGCGGTGCAAGATCCCGGGACGAGCAGGTTGACTTGCGCCAGGGCGGCTGCCTTGCCGCCCGTTGGTCCGGAGAGCAAAACGCTTGGAATGCCGAGCTTTTGGCAGGTTTCAAGTGCGCGCAAGATATTAGGGGAGTTCCCGGAAGTAGAAATCGCCAAAAAGACGTCTTGCTCGGGGTTCATATTGGCTTGGATTTGTCGGCTAAAGACGTGATCAAAACCATAATCATTACCGATGGCAGTGAGAATGGCCATGTCGGCGGTTAGGGCAAATCCCCGCAGCGGGGTTCGCTCGCGTGAGAAGCGTCCGACCAGCTCGGCAATCAAGTGCTGGGCATCACAAGCAGAACCACCGTTGCCTGCCGCAAAAAGGGCGCCTTTTTTTTGATAGCTCCTGATAAAGAGTTGTAACGCTTGGGAGATCGCCTGCAGCAGCGGGGGGAATTGGCTGAGGTTTTGCAGTTCCTGGCAGGCCGTCGCAAGGTGAGCGTGAATGGTGGCAATCGTAAGGGGCTCGGTTCCTGCTGGCCCCGCGCTTCCGAGGCCGCTTGACGCGGCAAGGGGACGACCCGAGAGGGACGTGGCGGCGGGGGAGCTCGCAGTAGAAGAGGAGGGATGGTGAGGAGAGTCTTGCACAGCTTTTAGCATAGGGCGAGCGGGATGAAACTTCAATGGAAAAACACCGGACCGGTACTCGTGCACTGAGCCGTGGTTGTTGTTGCTGGGAAGGGTTGCCAAAGCAGTAGGCCGTCGTGAAATCTCTGAAAAAAAGCCTAGGGTTGTTTTAGCGTGATCATCGGTATTAACCTTGAGAGCTTATGGCGCTTGATGCTTGTAAAATGATGGAGCTTCCACAGATCTCAGATGCTCGTGGCAATCTCACCTATTTGTAACCTGGAGCGGTGCTGCCCTTTGAAATTAACAGGGTTTATTATCTCTGCGATGTTCCAAGCGGTGAAGTCAGGGGAGGGCATGCCAAAAGAGAGCTCCAACAGCGGATGATTGCGGTGGCTGGGAGCTGCCAGGTGAGCTGAGATGACGGGGTGTTGCGCAGGACGGAGACCTTGAATCGGGTAGCGCTGGGCTTTACCTGTCTCCGATGATTTGGCGAGAGCTCAGCTGCTTTACTCCGGGGGCCGTCATTTTAATGCTTACCTCACTGCCCGACGATGAAAAAAATTACACTCAAGATTATGAGGAGTTTCAAGCACTCGTCAGGGAAAAAGCGCAGCCAGGGAGTGGGTAATGGAGCCTGTGGCTTTTCTAGATCTGCCCGCGGCTCACCGGGAGTTAAAGCCGCCGCTGGAGGTGGCTTTAACTCCCGGGTGACGGAAAAAGCTCCTTACGTCTTGGGTGAGGAACTTGCGCGCTTTGAGATCGCCTTTGCCCAGTATTGTGGGGTTGAGTTCGCCCTCGGAGTGGGTAATGGGCTCGATGCGCTGGTGCTGATTTTGCGAGCCTTGGGCATGGCCCAGGGGATGAGGTCCTGGTACCCAGCTAGGCTGTCGAAATAGAAGCTTTGAGGCGGTTCCGCGTGAGAACTAAAAAGCGGGGCGTTAATTTTTTACTAAGTTAGTCGGGTATTGTTTTTGGCCCTTAGAGAACCCCTACTTTCAAAAGCTGGGTCAAAACTATACAAAGCACTATAAGCCCTAGTTTGTGATTAAGATTCAAGTACTTGTCAGTAGTATGGAAGTAGGTAACGCCAGCCATACTGCAAGAGCGAAGAAACGATTCGATTTTTGTGGAACTTCAAAACTAGGTCAAAAAACGTCACCTCAAAGACTGACTGGATCGGTCGACTTTATAGGTCAAGTGGCAACCAGGTTAGGGGAAATTTCCGAAAAACTGACCCTAAAGCGTCCATTTATTAAATTTATTTTGGCAGCCTAGTACCCAGCCACACTTTTTGAGCCACCTGGCTTGCGGTGGTTACGATTCCAGTGGCGATCGAGCCGCCACCGTTACCTCTTGGGAGCTATCTGATGGATGCCAGCCGCCTGGAGGTTGCCTGGACCACTAAGACCAGGGCCGTAATCATGGTGCACTTGTATGGGCAGCCCAGCCCGGTGAAGCCGATTTTCCAGATCGCCCGGAAATGTGGCGTGAAAGTCATTGAGGATGCGGCGCAAGCTCATGGGGCCAGGTATCGGGGTCAAAGGGTCGGGAGTTTTGACGATGCGACGGGGTTTCGCTTTTACCCAGCAAAAAATTTCGGTGCACTGGGCGATGGGGGTGCCATTGCCACGCGCGATCCTCAGTTTGCCAAAAAGATCCGCGCGCTGAGAAACTAGGGTTTTTTAGTCAAGTATCAGCATGGCCATCAAGGGGTAGACTCGCGCTTGGATGAACTGCAGGCGGCGTTTTTAACGGAAAAGCTCCAATGGCTTGAGGCTTGGAATGCCAGGCGCACGGACGTGACAAACTGTTATTTGGCAAGCCTGCAAGCTCGCCCCGATTATCTACTCCCGCACGGTACACCTGACACGCAAAGCGTTTAGCACCTGTTCGTCATTCGTCACCCACAAAGGGATGCCTTGCAGCGCCATTTAGCAGACTGCAACATTGCAACGATGATGCATTATCCCGTGCCGTACTATCGCGCGGGCGCTTACGCAGCGACTGCTACTACTGGCTGAAAAGTGAAAATTTTTACCATTGCTGAGCAGTTGGCGCAAGAAGTCTTGAGTTTACCCATCGGTCCCCATCTCCATCAGGAGCAGCGCAGTCGCGTGGTTGCAGCTTGATTGCGCTTTGAGGGAGTCTAAAAGTAAGGCTCTGATCGTAGTCTGGCCACCAGCTGTTTACGTAAAAATGCCAGACAAGACCGGCTGGAGGGCTGATACCCTTGGGTGTGCAACAGCAGCAGGCGCGGGGTGAAAAAGCTCTCGCGGGCCAGACCACCTGGCAAGTGAAAGTGGAGATAAGGGTCATGGGTCAGAAACTCAAACTCTTGCGGTGAGACTCTGGCGCCGTTGGAATGTACGGCGCTGAGGGGAATCGGCTCCTAGTGCATGCACTCTTTTCTCCAGACGCTGGAGGGTGGAGGCGTAAGGCCGCTCTTTCTGCAACAGCCTTCCCGGCAAGCTGTGAGCTGACTGAGTGTGGTCTGCCCTAGTCAAGATCTCAAGCTCATAGTTGAGCGTTAGGTTTCTCCACTTCCTCTTGGCTTGGCCCGGTATGGGCTCTCGATCTGTTTCACTATTGTTCTTACTTTCATCTTGCTTTATCTCGTCCATAGGGTCCTCCTAAGGGATAATGAAAGCTCAATTTTTCTCGTGACTGTTCACCGCATTTTTTGCAGGGTGCATAGAAGCTTTTGAGAACAACTTCTGCAGGTGTTATTTGAGCAGGGAGAGAGACTGGCCCATAAACACAGCGTCAAAAGCTGCCAAGGAAGTAAATCCCTACTTTCGCTTGGTTGAGATATAGCTTCTAATGCGACAGAAGATTTTGGCTGACTCAAAACTTCGGAAGCACCCCGGTATCTTTTGCTTCACCTTACTCATTCGAATGCTCTGCACACTCTGGTTGTTTGTGAAGGGAAACTGAAAGTTATTCATGAACCGCAAAACGGCAGCGTTAAAGTCTTGGAGTCGATCTAAAAGATGTTCCCCTTTTGTCTGTTTGCGATAAGACAATATCGGATCATCGGCATGGGCTTTAAATCCTGACTTAAGAATGGCTTCATAGGCCAAAATAACGCGTATGCTATCTGATTTGCTCAGATTTTGCTTCCCCCGGTTTTTCTGTTGCTGCACTTTTTTATGAATCCGGATCAAAAGTTCATGCATATTCTTTGCCCAAGGCTCATTTTGCTCTTCCGCCACAAAATTCAGTTCGCGCAAGATAGGAGAGTTGCACAGCGCGTGCTGGCAGACTTTGAATGTAAAGTATGAATCCCAGTGGTCGTGAACTGCAATACCCTTAAAATTTGAAAGGATACCAAATTATTCCATGGCTGCAGCGACCCGCTTTTGATGAATACCCAAAAAAGTGAGCTCCGAGTCTGAGGCACTGTGCAGCCAGTGCATTTTCCCCTCGCAGCGCATGACAGTTTCATAAAAATTGGCATGCGCTTTTCCTTTAAGCGTCTGAACGAGATCTGCCTCAAAGAGTTTCAAGACGTGAAAGACTTCCTCAGACTCATTCATCAGTGATCCAATTGAAATAGATTGACCGGAGATTCCATTCACTATCTCTTTTACTCGCCGTGGTGGACCAAAATGATGATGCATTAAATTTATTGCAAGGCCCTTGATATGGGGGCCGCATTCCGCATTTGCGTTGTCCTTAATGCTAGCAGGTAACTGTCGCCAGTTACGGGTTTGGCAGCACGGGAAAACCTTGAACTCGATCTGATGCTCAGTCACCTGCATCGTTATCCTTGGAAGGTCAAAAAGCTGAACGATATGGGTCTTGTCAGGCTTTACCTTCTCTAAGCTCTAGCCGCATGCACATTCAGAGACACTCTGCTGAAGGACCTGGTCTGGCTGCGCCACTTTTTTTAGTTTAGTACCACGATGACCGGTCTGTCCAACCGGATTTTTTCCGGTCTTTTTGCGTTGACTACTAGGGATGACGGGTTGTTTTGCTAAGCCGTTACTTGAAGGGGGCTTCGAGCTATTAGTGCTGTTCCCCCCCCCTTTTTTCAAGAAGACCACGAATCATATCTTCAAGCTTGCGGATATGCTCCTTGGCTTCCTTCGGTAGATCCTCAAAGCTATTCTCCTGCAAGGCAGGGATTTTAAGAGAGCTCATCAATAGTGGACAGCATCAGTCAGATGAGAAAAGCAAAAAGCTGTTTCTGCGTCAAATCGAGGTTTTTATTGCCACGCTTTCCTATTGGATCAGCAGGATTGAGGCGGGTTCGAACAAATAACTGATGAACGCACCGTAAGTAGAGGATTCGCTTCATATTGACGCCGCCCGGGTTTTTTCGTCAAAATGCAACCCACTCCACCGAAAATGCGGTGAACAGTCACAAATCTTTTAGATCGACTCCACGACTTTAACGTTGCCATTTTGCGGTTCATGAATAACTTTCAGGTTCCCTTCACAAACAACCAGAGTGAGCAGGACATTCGAATGAATAAGGTGAAGCCAAAGATACCGGGGTGCTTCCGAAGTCTTGAGTCAGCCAAAATCTTCCGTCGCATTAGAAGCTATATCTCAAACAAGCGAAAGTAGGGATTTACTTCCTTGGCAGCTTTTGACGCTGTTTTTATGGTCCAGCCTCTCCCCTCTGCCCAAATAACCTTTCTGCCGAAGTTGTTCTCAAAAGCTTCTATACACTCTGCAAAAAATGCGGTGAACAGTCACTTTTTCTCTTAAAACTTCACAAAGTTTTTGTGTCTACTGTCTGGTGTCTTTTGGTTTATGTGGCACACAGGGAAGGAAAAATCTTAAGAATAAGTAATTATTGACGATCAGTATCTTGAGGTCGTTTCAATAAATTTTTTTACACTATTAACCTGAAATGTCGCATTACCCAGGCGAGAAGTCCGGATCAATTTTTGGCATCGTCATGTCTGAGTTTTTTTGATCTCTGTGGGCGGTGAAATTAGGAAAGTTTTTCTTTAAGAAATTATTAGTCATTATCTTAAGTTAGGTAATAAAAAAAAGATGATTACATATTTAAAATTTTTTCTTGCTAAATTTAATAATGTAAATTTATACGTAAAAATTATTATTAAATATAATTTTTTAATAATAATTTTTTTAATCACTGGGTGCATCAATAAAAGTATCTCCCAATTCAATCAGCAAGAGCGAAGCAGTGCGCTTAAGTTAGCGGGATTGATCGATCATCAGATGCCATCTGTAAGTATGGCCGAGCTAATTGCTTTGAGGAAATCTAATGCCTCTGCTTTTGATGAAAAAGTTAAAGCGCTAAGTTTTTCTGATAAAAAGTTGCTGATTTTTAAATTTTTGGTAGACTTTCAAGTGGAGCTGAAGCCTAACGATAGTGGATTCAACCTTAGTTTCGCCGATTTTCTGAAAACTATACAAGCTTTTCTTCCTGGCTTTAGGGTGTACGATTATTTTCGTTACCTCGATCTTGATCCTCAGCTGAGCCTCAAAGGTATTAATTTTATTTTAAAAAAAAATATTCTTAATGAAGTTATTTATTCAAGAATTCATGAAAGAGTTCCAGCTCATGCTATTTTTTTAGAAGATCTGCATGCGGAGCTTGAGGAGTGGCGTAAAAATCCTCAAGAGCAGTCTTGGGTTATTTCTCACTATATTTACCATTTTTCTGCACTGTTTGTCGATGGATCACCGTCTGATCCTCATTTCGTGGTCTCAGATTCTAGCGGCTGGCCTGGGCGATATTATGGGGCAAAGGAGGTTGTAACCGAGCTTCAAAGATCCGGTTTTAAGAATATCTCTATATTTACTCCAAATAGGCAAAGTGCCCCTAATATTTGTTTTGTGTTTGCGCTTAGCGATATTTATGAGAACGAGAAAAATAGCATCTTTTCCTGGTTAAATCATCAAAGGGGAAGTAATTTAGAAATTCCAGGTATTCGCTTCGAGTCGGAGCTTGAGCTAATCGACTTTTACCCTGAGTCCTGGATGAAACTTTCGCAAAGTCTTGCGGTGATCAGCAACCACCAGCCGTTCTGGAGTCAATGTCAGCAGCCCTTGACCCATCTGAAGGCAGCTGACCTCCCCTTTGACCTGCTGCAGGTTACCAGCGGTCTGGGTGGCAGTCAGCAGCCGCTTAAGCAATATTGTTCAGAGCAGGGCTCTTCTGGGGGCGTGCCAAGTTGGCTGCTCGAAAGCCTGGAGCCGATGGAGATCCGTGGCCAAATCAAGCAGGTGAACTTTTCCGGCGTGCGCATTTCATTTAAATATTTTGAGCTGCTCCTACGGACTCTGCTTGAGCCGCTGACCGAGGATGCTCTCCTTAGCCTCCCCTCTGCAGGCTAACAAGAGGCTACGTAAAAAGTGCGTGGTTGAGATTGTTTGCTTGCCCGGTCTCGAATCGTTGTGCGGGGCGGTAAGCCTCCAGGCCTCCTCATTTTTGACTATGGTCGAGCCGTTAGCTCAAGCAAGGAGGGGTTGAGCAATCGCGCCCCCTCTCTATCCATTGTAACACGCACCCCGCCGCCATTGCTGAAGCCTGATTGGGTTGGGTGGGAGTCTAAAAGCAGAGCTGTGATTTAAGCCAGGCCACGAGCTGCTTGCGTAAAAACACGAGGCAAGCGCGGATAGAGGGTTGATAGCCTTGGGTGCGAAGCAGCAAGAGGCGTGCCGTAATGACGATCTCGCAGGCCTGCTCCGGCAGTTGAAAGTGGAGATAGGGGTCGCGGGTTAAAAACTCAATTTCTTGAGGTGATACTCTGGCACCGTTGGAGTGCACGGCGCTCAGCGGAATCGTTTTCCGGCGCGGCCTATCCCTGTCACTAGCATGATGATCACCCTCACCGCCTTGCCCAGCCGCTAGGTACTGGATCTGGATGAGCTCAAGCTTGCAGATTTCGTTATCGACGGGATCCCAACGAATGGAGCCACTGAAGAGGAGCTTAGGGGGTGAACGAAAGGTCACTTGCATCCAGTTGTCCGTCAGATCGATCACCGCGTCCAGTTGCTGGGTGGCTAGGCCCTCTTTTGCGGCCTGGTAGCGGAGGCTTGAGGTTGCGGTCCCGAGATCATCCCACAGGGTGAGCGACCCAGATAGGCGGTAGAGGGCTTGCACGTCAAACTGATAAACGGTGCGCAAATACTCTGATTTTTCTTGCGTTTGCAGCATTTGCTGCAGCAGCCGTATGCCAAAGAGTTTTGCCGCAGGGAGAGCTTTTTGCTGAGTACAAAGAAAAGCAATCTCTGCTTCTGCTTGCAGCTCCGATATGACGGGCAGTTGCACTAATTCGTGTCGGAAGGCACGCTCGAGCAGTGCGGGGGTTAGGTGATCAAAGAAATGACTAAAAACTTCAATCATCTCTAAGCGCAAACGGCGATTTTTTGTCACCGAAGGTGCACTGGCTGAAGCGAAGTCGCTGAAATAGCGGTAATAAATGGCAGGTTTTTGCGAAACGCGAAAAGAAAAGCGCTTGGCTAATCTGATCCATAAATCGAAGTCCTGCAGTTGTAAGAAACGGCGATCAAACGGACCCTGATGGTGCGGTAGGGTTTCTTGTACTAGCCACAGTCTTGGCACAAAACAAGAAGAGCAATTCAAGTAATTGCCTTCGAAAAAGAGTTTCGCGAGATTTTCTCCCGTCAAGGCAAAGTTCACGCAGGGAAAAACGTTGCGCAAGTAAAGAGGGGGCGGGGTGATCTGACCTTGCTCATTAATGAACTCGGGCACGCTAAATAAGACATGATCGCCGTGCGCAACGAGCTCGTCTAGCTGCTGACGCAAACGGTCCGGAGGACAAACATCATCGCCTGAGGTAAAGGCCACGTACTGTCCCCGGGCCTTGGCAAGGCCTGCGTTATAAGAGAGTGGGATACCTTGGTTGGGATGGCGGATGGAGATGATTCGGAGGTCGGTTTGCTGGGCAATGAGCTGCGGGGTGCGATCGGTCGAGCCGTCGTCAATAATGATCAGCTCAAAGTCGGTGAAAGACTGCTGTAAGACGCTCTCAATGGAGGCTTGGATAAATTTTTCATGCTGGTAGGTCAAGAGAATCACGGATATGAGCGGGATGTGCCCCGGTCTTAATGAGGCCGGCTGTGAGGGCACAGCGGAGTGAGAGGGGTCTTGAGGGGGGGGGCTCGTCGGATCCAAGTGTTATCACGGTTCTTCTTGAGTGTTCTTCTTGAGTAAAAAATATGACCGCGCCTAATTTTTTGGCGGCTGAGTTTAACTGACTGAGGTGCTTGCAAGTGTTACGGGAGAAGTCGCCGGAAAGGGGGCTGTCGCCAGGATAGCTCGGGGTTTCCAGTGCAGTCAAGCTTTTTCCCCCTTTTAAGAGTATCCGTTGGTCTTTTTTTTGGGAGGCTCGGGCCGGGGCTAAAGAGGCTGGTGAGCGCGGCGTTGCTGGTGGTCCTTGAGTAAAATGGGCAAGACTTCGGCAAGTGTTTCCGTGCGCCAAGTGGCCTGAGCTTCTAAGGGAGGCTCCTGGTAACTTTCACCGAGGAGAAAGGTTTTTACTCCTGCTCGTGCCCCAGCTGCGATATCCGACCAGCGATCACCGATCAGGTAGGAGGACTGTAAATCAACCTGCCAAAGGCTTGCGGCCTCCCAGATCATGCCTGGCTTAGGTTTTTTGCAGCCGCAGTGATCTTCTCTGACGTGATAGCAGACAAAGATCTGATCGAGTGGGAGTGTGGCTAGTAACTGGGCATGCATTTGCTCAACTACGGCTTTGTCTTGTTTCCCGGTGCGCACGTCCGGCTGATTGGTCACCACCAAGAGCACGAATCCGGCAGCCTTGAGCTGCGCTAAAATCTCTGGAACCTGTGGTAGCAGGTGAAAACTTGCTAAATCAGGCGGGGGATAGGACTTTCCGTCTCGCAACACCACCTGGTTGAGCACCCCGTCACGATCTAAGAAAACCGCAGGTCTTAGTAGCTCGGGTGAAGTCCCAGCTGTATGAGTGGAGTCCAGGGGTTGGTCGGTCATAGGCGGATCGATGAGGAGTTCAGGTTCCTGCTATTAAGGTGATTAGTATCCGGTCAAAAACAAGGAGTGCTGTGCCTGTTGCCGCGGTCGTTGCTGGGTGAGAGGCTGGATCTCCTGAAAGCGACGGCTGGTTTGCCGGTGGAGCCAGTAGGAGGATTCAAAATCCTCATATTTTTCAAACCCTCGCGACACACTCCCGCGGTGAATGCCCTGGGCATAGGGGGTATAGAGCGAGTAGAGTCCGAGCTCTCGCAGCTTACAAGCCAAATGGGTGTCACTGTAAGAGATTGGGTACCAGATCTCGTCAAATCCCCCGACCCGCCAGAAGTTCTCTTTCTTCAGCAAAGCACAAGCGCCGGTCACCGCGTCACAGACCTGCAAAAACTTTGACCACGCCCAATGTTCAGGCGGTTGATTGCCGTCAATGTGGCACCACTGCATGCGAATGGCCGAATTACCATTCATGGTAATCCCGCCATGCTGTAAGTTGCCGTTGGGGTAAAGTAATTTGGCCCCAATCATCCCGATTTTTGGTTGCTCCAGCCAGCGAGTCATTTCTTCCAAAGCATCCGGCTCGAGCAAGACGTCATTATTGAGGAAGAGAACGTTCTCAAAGCTGGTGGCAAATTGACTTCTTTGCACCCCTAAATTGCACAGCCTAGAAAAGTTAAAGGGCTCATCCACCTCCAGGACTTCTACCGGCAGCTCTGCTAGTGTCCTGAGTAGCTCCAGGTCCTGGCTGCGATTATTGATGAGACTCACGGCGAGCTCGACATTTTTTTGCGCAAGTAGGTGCTTTAGTGACAGTAAGGTGAGTTCTTGTTGATCCCTAAAGGGGATGATCACATGCACCCGCTGCTGACTCTTGAGTCTGGGCTTAGCTCGGTACTGGGTCTTCATCGCACCTTCGGTAATTTCCCAGTCCAAGCCCTTGGCAGCCGCGTATTCGCTGAGCGCCAGGATGCCTGCAGGGGTGGCGTAATCCTTCTGGTCAATGTTTTGTGCCGTGCTGTCGGCGTGGGCTCGCCAAGCGTAGAGGAAAAAAGGCACGTTTTGAAAAATTGCGCCGTGTTGCTCGAGGCGCAGTGAGAGATCGAAATCCTGGGCACCATCACACTTCGAGCGCAAACCGCCAGTTTTGAGCCAGAGATTTTTTGGCACCAGTAGGCAGTGACAAATTAAATTAATAAAAAGGTACGGAAACGACGGATGCTCGGGCTTAGTAAAATGGCTGCCTGGGATTTCCAGGTCATCTTCGTTAATTTTAAACTCATTGCAATACAAAACGCTGTTTGCAGGGTCTTCCAGCAGTCTGAGCGTTTGTTCATAGCGAAACAAGAGATCAGGCGAAATCCAGTCATCATGATCCATGAGTAGGAGATAATTTCCCTTGGCGGCGGCTGCAAGCGCGTTGGTCGTGGCGGAAATCCCACCCCCAGTAGCTGCGCGGTCAACTTGAATCACCCTAATGCGCACCGAGTTGTGCTCGTTGCTCTTGATCAATTGCTCAATAGTTTCTATGGTTTCTGCAGGTTGCGGTCCATCAAGGCCTAGTAAGACCTCGCAGTGCGGGGCGCTTTGATTACAAGCCGACTGCACGGCGCAGGCCAGAAACTGGGGCTTAGGGTGGTACACTGGGATTAAGATCGAGTAATGGTACTGGTCCGTGTCGGGCAATAGGGAATGCAAGCCCTGGCAAGTCTTTTGTAAACTCGGGCGATCCAGCATCGAGACACTTTTAACAGGCTTTTCTTGTACCTGCTCCTCGTCAGCTGGCTGCTGAAGCGCTCCCTCATCAGCCTTGACTGGGAGGTCCACGGTTTGGCTCTCCTGCGCATTTTTATAGATCAAGTCCAGTTGCTGAGATAATTGCTCTAAGTGATGCTTTAAGGCTTTAAAAGCGTGCCAGATGTGAAAGAGGAAGATGTAAATTAGCTTTTTACTAGTAGAAAGCACCCGTCCGGTTTGCAGGGCAAGAAGGAAAATCCTTGCAAAAATCTTCATGAACGCGAAAGCCTGAACAATAACTTTTTGTAGTTTACTACCAATTTTACTCACGGGTCGTTACGTCCTTTTCTTAAGTGGGGTTAGGTCATACCTTTGTAAAAGGGGTCTTTCAGGGCGCCTTTGTCGTTGGCTGTGCTTCCTCTGCGACGGCTTGAGATCGCTTTTTCAAGCTGCTCAGGTAAATCGCTTTGCCTGCCTCAGGATCGCCGTCAAAAACAATCTTATGGTTAACCAGCACCAAGCAGCGGTTGCAGTGCTGGACGATGGTTTGTGGATCATGGCTGATCAGCAAGATGGTGCGTCCTTCGGCGTGTAATTGATGAATTTTATTCAAAGATTTCTCTTGGAAGGCAATATCCCCTACCGAGAGCACTTCGTCAATGAGAATGATCGGCGCGGTTAAGGAGGTGGCAATGGAGAACCCCAGTCGGGCCAGCATGCCGCTAGAGTAATTTCTCACGGGCATTTCAATCATCGGCCCGAGTTCGGAAAACTCAATAATTTGCGGGATGGCAGCCAGGGTGGCCTTGCGACCAAAGCCTAGGATCGCAGAATTGAGCATGATGTTTTCTAGCCCAGACAGCTCGCCACTAAATCCCGCACCCAGTTCAATGAGTGGTGCAATCACCCCTTGCACGGTAATGGTACCTAACGTCGGGGTGAAGATGCCGGTGATCAGCTTCATCAGCGTACTCTTGCCTTCGCCGTTTTTCCCCATGATCCCTAAAAAATCGCCAGGATAGACCTGGAAGCTCACGTCGTCTAAGGCCAAAAACTCTTTTTTGCCCTGCGAGCGCCATTGACCCCGGGCCAGTTCGATGAGGACCGCCTTCAGCGAGGGGTTTTGATCCTCCCAGTGGGCGAATTTCTTGGTGAGGTGACTGACCTCAATCACTGGCTGCAAGGCTACGGCGTGGTGACGAGTCAAGCGGGTAGGCCCTCAAAGTGAGCAATAGCGATAGCCCTCGCAACAAGGAGGAGTAGGCGGCGGAGGGGCGGCGGTGTGGGGTGAGTGGTATGCATTAGATTTGTTCCAGTAGCCCTGGCGCGTAATGGCGATGAATCCAGGCACTGAGAAAGGTTAAGCTGACACTCCAGCAGGCAATTTGTAAGCCGTGCGGCCAGGCAGGCAGGAGATTGCGCAGCCAGATGTCGTGCAAATCGGCAAACAGATAGCCAAAGGGATTGAGGGGCAAGAGAAGGTGATATTTTTCGGGAATCATCGAGGCCTCGTAAAGCACCGGCGTGGTCCACATCCATAACTGCAAGCCAATGGACATCAAGTGGCGTAAGTCGCGAAAACGGATATAGAAAATGGAAAGTATGAAACCCAAGGCGTAGGTGATCAGGAACAAATTGAGCAGGTAAAAGGGCATGACGAGCAAGGAGTGGCCTAAGTGAATCTGGGAGAAGAGGGCTGAAGCAATTAAAATCGGGAGTGCCAAGAGATAAGTCACAAAATTAGTCAAGGTGCCTGAGAACGAGAAGGTCTGAAGCGACACCGGCACCTTGGTCAGCAGTCCGGCATTATTGACAATCGTTTCCATGCTTTCAATGATCGATTGATTGACGAAATTCCAAGTTAAAACCCCAGTGAGAAAAAAAATCAGATGATTGGGGACACCTTGATTCATGATCACCTTAAAGACAAAGTAATAGACCAAGGTGGTGGAAAGCGGGGTGAGCAGTGTCCAGAGCAGCCCAAAAACCGAGCGCCGGTATTTGACGGTCAAGTTGCGATGAATGAGGTGAAAAATGAGAAATTTTTTGCCTAAGCAAAATAAATCTACCCCCAAGGGCTCGTAAAAAAAGCGGCCTAGGCGCTTGAGTCTAGCCACGTGTGCTGCTCCTGTTCTTGAGCAAGTTGAGCAAAGGGTGATCGGTAGAGGCGGGCACAGAACAACTGGAACGCGGAAGCGACCTGTGGTCTTTGCGGGTAGAGGTGACGGACATGACGGGGAACGCCAAAGGGTGAGGAAAAATCATAGTTTCATGACAACCAGAGCTGAAGGGAATGAAGCAAAAGATGATGCAAAAAACAATGTAAAACAAGAGGCAAAACATCTCATGGATACAGACATTGCTAAAGCGCCTCTCAAGCGCATCCTTTACATTGTCTGGCTTCGGTTTGAAGATCAAGCGAAAAATTGCAGCCACCACCACCGACAACAACAAGCATGAACAATGAGAGACCTGGCTAAGCTATGAGCGACAAAGAGGCCTAAGACTCGCAGACGGGCTTTTAAGACGGGATGCTAGTAGGAGTGGTCATAGGCTGAGGATCGATGAGATCACCTAAGGCCGCAAGCGTCGGGAGCCCTTGGTCTCGCCGCGAGAGCGTCGGGTTAACAATCGGCCAGGGTATGGCCAAGCTCGGGTCATTGTATTGACAGCCAAGCTCGGCTGAGGGGTGATAGAATTGATCGACTTTATAAAAGACATCGGCAGGCTCTGTCCCTAAGACGCAAAAGCCGTGGGCAAACCCCGCAGGCAACCATAAGAGTTGTCCCTTGAGGTCGCTTAAGGTGATAGCAAAGTGCTGGCCAAAGGTTGGCGAGGAGCGACGAATGTCGACTGCCACGTCCCAGATCGCGCCACGAATCACCCCTACCAGCTTGCCCTGGCCGGGATTCAATTGAAAATGTAATCCCCGCAAAATGCCTGGCGCCGAGCGTGAGTGATTGTCTTGCACGAAATCGCAGGGCAGTTGATGCTCGCGAAAAAGTGCACGGTTGAAGCGCTCAACGAAAAAGCCGCGCTCGTCACCAAGCAGGTTCAGCGTGACAACTTTGAGTCCCTCAAGTGGGGTGGATTCAACGGTAAGTTTGCCGGTCATGGAGGTTTAGGCTATCATGATTGGCGGGGCTGCCAAGGTCTTTTTTTTGCTAAGACTACTTTTCAGGCGTAGTAGCAGGCTTGGCTTGTGACAGGGTTTGCCTGATCAAGTTGCGGACGATGCGGTTGCGGTTGGCACCTCCCACTAAGGCGGTGATTTGATCGTACAAGCTGGGGTCGTTCAGTAATTCCCCGACCGTGCCGTTGCCGTTATTGACTTTTTCTAAAATCTCGGTCAATTGCGTGGTAATTTTCTTGAGCGGCAGCTGGGCGACCTCTTTATTGAGGTGGGAGGTCAGCTCACTGAAATTCTGGGCAGTTTGCGCCAGTCCACGAAACAAGGTTTCACTGCGGTGTTCGCTTTCAAAGGATTTGACCACGTGCTCCAGGTTGGTGGCAATGTGGTTGAGGGAGATGAGCAGCTGATCGCCTTTGTTGAGAAAGAGGCTTAAGTCTTTGCTTTCTTTTAGGGGGATTTCGCCGCCGCTAGCGATTGCCGGGCTGTCGGCCGTCCCCATGTTAATTTCTAGGTACTTATCGCCTAAAATCCCTTGGGTGGCCACTTGAATGGTGGAGTCTTGCCTGATCCAAAAGCTCGATTCGGGATCAATCGCAATCGTGATCACGCTGTTGCGATTTTTCACATCCAACCGCAGCCGCTCAATGGTCCCAACTGACACACCCCCGAGCGTAACCCGGCCACCTGGCGCCAGGCCATCGGCGCTGTTGAGATGGACGTGAAACTGTTTATTACCGGAAAAAAGGCTATTTTTTCCTAAAACTAAAAGTGCAGCCAACAACAGCGTGACGCCGAAAAAGATAAAAAGCCCGACTTTTACTTCAATTGCTGCATGTTTGATCATAAATTTTTTTGTTTCTTTACGCCTGAATCTTTATCGGTTCTTCGTGGGCGTTTCTCAAGCTACTTTCTTACCCTTTTTTGCAGCGCCGCAACTCAGAGCTTTGCCAAAGTACACTTTCTTTTGCTTCAAGAACGGCTTAGCGCGGCAAACGACCCTTCGGCGTGAGTGAACGCCTGCACCACCGGGTCGGTGGAGGCCTGGATGCGCGCCACCGAGTCAATGGCATGAATGCGGCCCTGGTGTAAGATCGCAATCCGGTCAGCAATTTGAAAGGCACTGGCAATGTCATGGGTGACAAAAAGGGCCGTCATGCCCTGTTGTTGCAGTTTTTTCATATTGATCATCAGCCGCTGGGTGTTAGCGGGATCCAGTCCTGCGGTGGGTTCATCAAAAAGGATGATTTCTGGACCCAAAATGGTGGCTCTGGCCAGGCCGGCCCGTTTTTGCATGCCGCCTGAGAGTTCGTTAGGGTAGAGCGCGTTGGTCCCCACCAGATCGACTAACGCCAGCATCTCATTGATGCGCAGCTCAATGGCCTGCGGATCTAAGGCAGTGTGCTCCAAAAGCGGATAGGCGAGGTTTTCTTCCACCGTGAGCGAGTCAAACAGCGCGCCGTTTTGAAAGGCATAGCCGATTTGTGTGCGGATGGGAAAGAAGCTTTTTTCCGGGAGATTGACCAGGTTCTGGTTTTTAAAAAGAATCGAGCCGCTGTCGGGGGTTTCCAGGCCAATAATCGAGCGTAAGATGGTGCTTTTTCCGCTGCCTGATCCACCAAAAAGCCCTAAAATCTCCCCTTTTTTGAGCTGAAACGACACACTTCGGTGGATGACTTTGCTGCCAAACGATTTTTGCAGTTCGATGATTTCAAGCGCAATGGACATAGTACAATTCTTCTTTCCCCTTCTCGTCGTCGTGGCCGTTGGGTGATGATGGGAGGTTTCTGTATTTTCGGCTACTCCCAGCTTCCAGGCCCGGGGGGGCGTTGGTGGCGGCCGTTGTGATCACTCTGGTCCGGGACCTGCTCAAGGAAGGTTGGGTCATTTAGCAAAAACGGTCAGAATAAAAAGTTTCGTTAAAAAAAAGTCACTCATCATGATGAAGATACTTGACGTGACCACCACCCAGGTGGTGGAGTTGCCCACCCCTTGCGTGCCGCCTTCCGTGTGCAGTCCTTTCCAGCAGGCCGTCACTGAGATGAACAACGCAAAAACCAGCGTTTTTAGCAAGCCTGTCAGCAAATCAGAGATTTGTAAGGACTCAACTGATTTAGTCAGGAAATAGTGAGGATGAATGCCTAATTCGGTGAAGCAAATCATCATAGCGCCAGCCAGGCAAATGTAATCGGCAATTAGGGTTAAAATCGGTAAAGCAATCAGGCTTGCGACCACCCGTGGGATGACAATCCGTTTAATCGGGCTGGTGCCTAGCGCCCGAATAGCGTCAATTTGCTGGGTGACTTTCATGGACCCAACTTCAGAGGCAATCCCTGAGCCGATGCGTCCGGCCACGAGCAGGCTGGTGAAGACCGGACCCATCTCCCGCAAAATGGCCAGCGTGACGATTTTTGGCACATACAGCTTGCCACCAAAGTGCGATAAACCATAGCCAAACTGCAGAGCCATGACGGAGCCGGTGGCAAGTGCGGTGATCGCCACGAGTAGCAGCGATTGCGTACCAATGGCAATCACCTGCTGGACGA
The DNA here is from genome assembly GCA_043732485.1 of Oligoflexia bacterium. GTDB lineage: Bacteria > Bdellovibrionota > UBA1018 > UBA1018 > UBA1018 > JAYTHP01. The sequence continues at coordinate 7,283 of JAYTHP010000198.1, read as the reverse complement.
TCAGGCGCGGGTAATAGGGTGGGTAGAGGCTTTCTTTAACGATGTCTTTGCAAAGTAGGCTAAATCCGCCTAAAAACTTGAGAAAACCGAGTGCTTTGGCCCCAGTTTTTTGCGAAAAACTAGGGGAGAAAGGTGGTGGTGGTGGTGGCGGCGGGGTGAGGGTCTCAGCAGTGATCATAAAAAAACGCTTTCTTGGGCGAGGCGAAGGGGGCATCGGCAGAGCTTGTGCCTAACTGCAGCAGCAGCGGATGGCAGTCGGGGGTGGTCTTAGTTAAATTCAATGGAGTGGACAAAGTGCTCAAAATCCGCCCGGTGCTTTTCAAAATGCACCGGTCTTGCAATGTACATAAAGTCATAGGTGCAATTCAGTCTTTGTAAGACCACCACTCCGAGTTGCACGGCTTCGTGATGGATGGTGCCGCGCGCGGTGGTGGCAAGCCCGGGGGCTTGGCACAGGGTTAAAAACTCGCTGTGCTTGATTTCAAGATCTTGGATGCCTAGGAAAAGCTCCCGCGAGAGGGTGAGCAGCAGCTGCTGGGTCTCCTCGTTGGGGGAGAGAGTGCTGCTGCTGCCGTCATTGCTGGAGTAGGAGGGGGCCGTCGCCATCGCCATCGCCATCGAAGGATAATTTTTACAAGCAGAATTCATGGAAATCATCGAGCCTGTGAGCGACGATTGAAAGGTCATGTCGGACTCTTCGCCGAGGCTTGAGTCGGCGGTTGCCGGGAGGGTGGTGGTGGGCGGCTTGTGAGCCGACATACCTGCCAGCTTGCTGCTGGGCTTAAAGGGATTGTTGCCACCAGGCTTGTTGAGCTTGACCCAAGCCGAGTTGATCTGGCTTAAGTCTAGGATGTGGTAAGCGCTGGATTTTTCTTGGGAAGGCCTGATATTGCCAAAAAAGATGCTGCAGCCGGCGCTTGAGAGGGCGTAAAGCAGCAAGCCGCAAAAAGTCGCCCTGGTTTGCGAAACCCCCAGCGGTCTGGCGCTGCTGAACCTTTGGCGATTTGGCTGAGAGCCTGGCTGAAAAACTGACCGTAAACTTGGCAGCAATCCTAATCTCATATATTTTCTTATTCCTTAAATTTCGCCTACTGTCAAAGCTTGATCATCACTCAGTCGGGTTTTTGACGAAAAGCGGGCTTGAGGGGGGCCGTTTTGCGCTCAGTCCTTTGCTGCAGTAGAGGGAAATTACCCAGTACTCTCGTGGGATTAGTCAACTTAAGTCAAGTCAAGCCTAGTGGGTGGCATCAATCTTGCTGTTTCATTTTAAAGCGTGACACACCCCCCTCTGAAAACTAGCAGCAGCCAGAAGAAGGCTAAGCCGACCACCACGATGGGGGGCTTGCTGTGTGTGGCGGTCTCGCGCAAGCCCGCTTTACGCCAGCCGCTCAGTTTTTCCGTGCTCGGGATGCTTGCTCTTTGTGCGCAGCCTAGCGGTGTGAGCGCCAGTGTGCAGGCGAGAGTGGGGGGGGCCAGCACGCAGGCGATCTCTCAAGTGTCGGGACAAGTGTCAGGCGACGACCCGGCTGAGGACGCCACCGCTCGGCCCCGTGAGTCGAGTGCGTCGTCTGCCAGGATGGCGCTTTCGTCCAGCATTCAGCTGGAAAATTATCCCGAGCTCGGGCGCTTGAGCGTGCAAGTGCCCAAAGTGGTCAAAGTGCTTTGGCAAAAAACTTCCCAAGGCTTCAGCCTGACCTTGCAGGGCGTCAGTTTACAGACGCTGGGGGTGGAGCAGCAGGAGGGCGCGGAGCTGCGGCCTGCAGATCATCGAGGTGGCGGTCGTCGCGGTCGTCAAGCCCCACCGCGGCTGCACTGGTTGCGGATCCGAGAAAGCGGGAGCGACGTGATGATTTCCGGGCGTTGGCGCTTTCCTGAGGGAGCCAAGCGGCTGGCGCAACCGGAGATGGAAGATCTACGCTATTACCAGGATCAGGGCAACGTGCTGGTGATTGACTTTTGGGAACGAAGTAAGCTCACCGCCAAGCAGATCGTGGTGGACCGGGAGCGGGCGCGTTTGGAGCAGGTGATGCAAACGATGAAGCAGCGGGAGCGGGTGGCGATCTCGGCGCAAGCGAAAATTGCCAGCAGTCTAAAGGCGCAGTTAGAAAAAGGGGTGGTTTTTGAGGGTTCCTTGGCTTCCCATTTTTGCAGCCAGGTGATTTCTGAGCAAAACGACTTTTTCTTAAAGCTCTGGCCAGATCACCCCGCTTTAAAGCTCGATCGCTGGGGGGCCAGACAGTATCCTGATTTACATTTCAAGTATCCTGAGCCTAAGGGGCGCATCAAGCAAGACCAGTATATCCGCACCGCGCTTGCCATGAATTTGGCGGGCAATTACGCCTTAGCGCTGCGAGTGATGGAGTTTATGCACCAGCAGTTTGGTACCCGTCTTGGCAGTTATGATAAAGAGACCTTGCTGTTTTTAAGAGCCAACCTTCTGTTAAAATTAAGTTTTTTCAAAGAAGGCGAAAGTATTCTGGCTGGTTTGAGTGAGAAGCGCGCGAGTTCGGACGTCAGTCTGGCCGCCAACCAGTACATGGCTCATTTGTATTGGCGGCGGGGGCTGGTGATTCAGGCGCTAGAGCGCTTTTTGCACTTAATTCACTTTTTCCCGCAGGCGCCGCAAGCGTGGGTGTTTCACCTAGCGGCCGCCGAACTGCTTTTCCAGTCGCGTCAGGTCGAGCGGGCGCACGTTGAGTATCAGTTTGTGATGGACCACACTCAGGATGTCGAGGTGCAGGCGGCTGCAGCTTTGCGGATTGCCGATTTGTATTTCCAGCGTCAGCAGTACGAGCAGGCGCTAGTGTTTTACGACCGTGCGGCAGAGTACTTTCACGCGCAAGTCATGCAAAACCCCAGTTACTTTCTTAATTTTGGGGAAACGCTCTTACAGCTGGGCCAAGAGGTGCGGGCGAAAGAGGTTTTTTTGAAGTCTTTACAAGAGTTTCCCAATTACCCTGCGGCTTGGCGGGCGTTGTTTCGCTTGGGGGAAATGGCGGGCAGGCATTACCCGCCTGAGGATCCCAAAAGTGGTCGCGATTGGTATTTGCAGACCATTAATCGCTTCCCACTCAGTCCGGGGGCAACACTTGCGCGACTGCGGTTGTTACCGTGTCACGATCACGGGGGCTTGGACTTGAATGCCACCCAGCGTTTTTTTAAGATCGATGCGGAACAATTTAACCAAAGTTCCAAGTTTCCCACCGAAGAGCAGATGAATACCATGGTGCAAATGACCTCCTACTCCGATTTACGGGGGCTTGCGCGAGTGCGTGCCTTGGTGGCTATGGGGTCGATCACGGATGTTTCGCGCGCCGTGCAAGATGAGTTGCGACGGGTGCACGCTCCGCAATTTAAGAAGTGGGTGCTGGAGATTGCTCACGATTTTTTCCGCAAGTCGATCTTAAGCCTGCTTGCAGACGGTAAGAAATTTGAGGCCCTGAAAATCTACTTTGCCGAGATCGTGGCCGTGCCGCACCCGTTTACCTTACCCGATGAGCGCCACCGCGGCAGTGATGATTTTCTGCTAAAACTGGGCAATGTCGCGCTGGAAATGGGCCTATTCCGCTTATCGACTGAACTGGTGGCAAGCTTCCAGAAGTGGAACGGCATGGCAGAAAGCATGCCTGCTAAGCTAGCAAGCGGCGGCAGTGCAAGTGGGAAAGGAGCCGTTGCAGCCGCCGAAGAAGAGCGTGATCTGCAGAGTTTCCGGGCGCAGTATAAGACTTCTGAGAAGGCCTATACCACGGCCAAGGGGCTGTGGGCCAATTGGCGGGCCGCCACAAGCACCATGATGGAAGCGCTTGCGGCTGAGTCGGAAAAGAAACTGCGCGATCTTCTCGCCCAAATCAAGGATGAGACGCCCTTTGGCTTTTGGAAACACCTGATGGCTGCCAAGCTTGCGGAGAACAAGAAAAAAAACGAAGCAGCCATCGACCACCTGATGAAAGCCCAGGCGCTGATGCCGCGAGCCGGTGACCTGGCGTTGGGAGAATCGCGCGATGACCAAGCCGAGCGCTTTGTGGCCAAGCTCAGGCTGAACGACTGGTTAGTGGAGCTGGCGTTAGGCGCCAGGGGAGATGAGCTGGCCATTGCGACCCTGCGCGAGAGTGAATCGGAGATGCTGGTGCATGAGGATTTTGTGGCCTTTTTGCCGCGCTTTCAATCGGTCGGCGTCAATCAGGAGCTGGATTTCTTGCTGATCCCGCTGTTTGCAAGCCTGCAGAAGAATCGGCAAAAGCAGGCTGAGATTTATGAGCGCAAAGAGCGCTGGCCAGAAGTGGCCGCCGTTTACGCCCGGTCGATTACCGGTCAAAAAAGAAAGCTGATCCAGCGCGAGGCGATCTCCGAGTCGATGACTTACCACTATGCCCTATCGTTACTGAAAAGCGGCGGACTGACGAACCAGCTGCAAGCCAAGCGGTTGCTGCAGGAGTTGGTCACCCCGACGCCCGTGGATCGTCAAATTCCTGAGATTTTAAGTACTCACCTACCGAGTGAGGCGCAGTTTTGGAAGAAGCTAGCAAGCGAGACGCTTGCCAATTTAAGCGTGCGACAATTGATCGACGAGCAATGAAGACGAGCAATGAAGAAATGTCATGCAGAAAGCGTAACGAAGACGACCCCAAAAGGACTGAATCCTAAGTCAAACCACCCACCCACCCCCACACACTGCCAAGGAGGGCAGATCGCGATGACCACCAGCATTCTAACGGAAGACCGAAAAATGAACGAGCTGATTCAGCTGGCAAAAACCGTGGCGCAAAGCAAGGCCACCTTGCTGATTCAAGGAGAAAGCGGCACAGGCAAGGAGCTCATGGCTCACCTCGTGCACACCCAAAGCTTGCGCGCCCAAAGGCCCTTTATTGCCATCAATTGTGCGGCCATTCCTGATAACTTGCTCGAAAGTGAGCTTTTTGGCTATGAGCGCGGTGCTTTTACCGGCGCAATTAACGCTAAGGCCGGTAAGTTTGAATTAGCCCACGGCGGAACGCTCTTGCTTGATGAAATTTCCGAGATGGATATTAGGCTGCAAGCCAAACTCCTGCGGGTGATTCAAGAAGGGGAAGTCGATCGCTTAGGCGGACGCAAGCCGATTACCGTTGACGTCCGGTTGCTTGCCACCACTAACCGCGTTTTAGTCGATTGCGTGCGCAAGGGCTTATTTCGCGAGGATTTGTTTTATCGCTTGAACGTGGTTAATTTGACGCTGCCTCCTTTAAGAGAGCGTTTAGGCGATGTCAGGTTACTTGCCACCCGCTTTTTGCAGCTTTTTGCTGCCAAGAACCATCGCTCCGTGCCGACCCTGGCGCCTGAGGCGCTGGCCTTGCTTGAGGCGCATCAATGGCCAGGCAACATCCGGGAGCTGGAAAACGTCATGGAGCGCGCGGTGATCACCTGCGTAGGCGATCGTTTGGAAGTGCAGCAGATCTATCTTGAGCAAGCAATCCGCAGCGATCAGCAGCAGGGCCAGGCAACAATCCCTTTTACCAGGCTGGATTGGGCGCCCGGGAAGACCTTAGATGATGTCGAGCGCCGGGTGATCCTGGAGGCCTTGCAGTATCATCAGGGCAATCGCACCCACACGGCTCGGGCCTTGGGGATCTCGATTCGCACGCTGCGGAACAAGATTGCCGATTATAAGCTGCTCGGGATCCAAGTCTAAGCGGGGAGTCTGCAAACAGTGCGCCAAAGACCAAGCGGGGGGAGTGGGACGGTGGGTGCGGGAAGGTAAGGCGGTACCGCTACCATCGCAACCGCCACCGTCAGGATCTGTCCATTGCAGGACAGAGATATCTTATATTATCTTGATTAAAAAGCTCAAGGAAATTTTTCTGAGCGCTTGCTTTTCCCCAGGCTCTTAGAAGGGGTGTCGTTGGGCGAAGGGAGAGCTAAGGAGCGGCTTCAGAAGCGTCACTCAAAGCTGTTTTAGCGCGCCTGAGAGAGCCTAAAGTTTTCGAAACTGCTGAGATCGATCCCCCGATTGACACTTTAAGAGAAAGCCTAAAAACACATGAAACTCTCCTTGCACGGCCTCAAGGATTCACTCGTTTGTGCGCTGGCGCTTATCACCCTTGCTGGCTGTTAGCTTATAGCAGAAAATTCCATGCGGTAGGATCCTAGGGATTGAGCGGTTGCTGGTGAATTTCTTTATCAAGGTAGCGCAAGACACGGTGGTAGTAGGGTCAAGCGCTATCAAGTCAAGCTCACCGAGAGTGGCGGCACGAGTGGGACGCAGCTCTCGGTGAGCTTGTGAATCAAGGTGACGGCAGTTATGTGGTAACCCTGACAGGGCTCACGCCTGGATCGACGGTGGCCTTGCAGGGATCGAGTTACGGCCAAGCGTTCAAATCCAGTCAGGCGCAGATCATCGTGATTGCCGGTGCGCCGGCTTCAATTATAGGAGCGGGCCATAACCAGCAAACCGGGACGGTCAATGCGGCCCGCGCTTCGCCGCTTGAGGCACTGGTGAGTGACGCGCAGGGCAATCCGGTGTCAGGCGCAAACGTGGGCTGGGGTGGCGGCAGTGGTGAGGGCCATGGGCTTGACGCCTGCGCGGGGTCAACGACCAATAGCCTCGGGATTGCGACTTGTCAGCCGACGCTGGGGCAAACGGCTGGAGCGAAAAGTTTTACGGCCTTAGTCTCGACTCTCAGTGTGTCAACGACGCCGGTTGCTGGCGATTCAGGCGTGTTTGCCGCAAAGTATGATCAGCGATTTAGTCTGGGGAAAGAGCCCCAGTCCAATTTACACGGCCAGTTCCTCTCCTCTCATGACCAGTTTCACAGGGAAGTTGCACGACCCGTTTGGTAATTTACTCACCACCGCCTCCAGCACCACGGTGAGCGTCAGCGTCTCCAGTGGAGTAGCGAGTTTAGGGGGCGTGACTGCCACCACGGCTGGCAACCTCACCTGGCTTGCCACCGAAAACAACTCGTCAAACTCCGTCAGTCAGTCTAATGTAGTGGTCGCACCGAGCATTTTTTCGTTCGCTCAAAGTCAAGTCAGTAGCAGTGCAAGGCTGATGTCAGGACTAGGCTGTCCAAAAACGTCGTTTTTGGGCTAATTTTCTTTCCCGGGATTTGAACCGACTTTTTAGGTGGTTCTGGAGCAAGCCCGGGAGGGTTCATTCTTCAGGAATTAGAAAAAAGACGGGTGTATTTAGCTGCTGAGTTGTCTTGAGATGCGCTAAATCTGGGAGAATAGCTGACGATCTCAAGGAACTCCTCAAACTTGCGGTCTCCCCAAAACTTTCGGCAAGCCGTGCAGGTTTTATAATCACC
>JAYTHP010000197.1:0-9880 GCA_043732485.1 Oligoflexia bacterium | reverse complement strand
TAACCTGCTCAGGTCCGGGACGGAGGTAGAACAAGAGCAGATGGCAATACTTTATCAAGCTGCAGAAACTCAAGTCGCGCAAGGCAAGAAGACCGCAGCCAGGCAGAGACAAAGGTCGGGCAATCCAGCGTTGACCCAGGCTGATCAGAAACCTATGGCAGGGACGCAACTTGCTCCTGAGCGCTCGGTTGCAGCCTACTGGAGCCAGATCCATGCGCTTCTTACCACTCACATCGATCAGATGCCTCATCAGAGATCTCTGAGATCTCAGGCAGAAGCGTTGCTGAAGGAGGCCTTAGCCGATGATACCCTCCAGCCTAAGACGCCACTGTTGGAGCTGCAGATGCGGTTACTGAGCGAGCAGCTGCAATTTGAAGCGATCGTGGCGCTGTCCCAAAGCATGGTGGCCCAAGGCACCCCGCAAAGCGCGCTCACCACGCTCCTAACGCTTGCCGCTTACCGCAAGCTTGACCAGGCCCAGCAAGGAATTGAGTTTTTTGATACCATCCACAGCGCCTTGCCAAGCGATTTAGTGACGCAGCCCCTCACCTACCGCGAATTATGTCTCCAGCTGATGCAGATCTATCTAGTGGGAAATCAGCCGGAGCTGGCTCAAGCCACCTACCAACGACTGCAAGCCTCAGGCATTGCGTTCAACTTTAATGTTTTCTTAACGGCCATGCAGTTGTTCTTGACCGTGCAAGACCCAGCCTCAGCCCTTGCCTCCTACCAGGCGTTCCAAGCAGCCCAACTCAAGCTCTCTCCAGCCGACCAGTTACTGCTCCCTGAAATGGAAACACTCCACCAAGAAGCGCTCGCAAGCTCGGAGGCCCAGGGAGCGGGAATGCCGCAGTCAGAAACGCCTGTGGTCCCAGCAACGGAGACTCAAAAGCACCTGGTCCGTCGCCTCAAGTCAGTACGCGACGCCCGGAGCAAGGGACAGCTCAGGAAAGCGGAGCAACTCTTGCAACAGGCTCTGATTGACCCGAAAATGGGCCTTCAGCCCGAGTTGTTCAATGAACTGATGGTCACTTTAGCGGAGCGGCGCCATTTTCAGGGAGTTTTAGAGGTAGGGCAGCAAATGCTCCGCACCCAAACCCCTCAAAACGCGCTCACCCTGACTGAGTTGCTTCACGCTTACGTGCAAAAGGGCCAGGCCCGCGACGGCATGGCTTTCTTCCAAGCCACCCAAGCGCAACTGGCTTTACCGGAAAGCGAGCCCCTCACGCGCGCCGTAATGGCGTGCGCTTTGGCGGCAGACTTGCCGCAGCTGGGCAAAGACGCTTATCTAAGCTGGCTAACAGGCGCCTCACCCCAGCCCCTGCCCCACTCACCCGCCATGGATGCCCTGGTCGCCAGGGTTACTCAAGCACTCGGTGAAACAAGTGAAGCAGCAGCAGCGCGCAGGGCACTGGAGGATCGCCATGAGCAGGCCTTCCTTGCCGACACCCTCTTGCACTTCCAGCAGTAAGGGGTTTGTGAGACCAACACCCCGACGAGCGCTTCTCACTGACCGCGAGCACTGCTCCTGCAGCTCCCAATGCCAATTTCCACTGCCTCTTCTAGGCCAGCGGCAAACAACTGGTGCGCGGACCGCAGTGGTGCTAGCAGATCATGAAGCGGTGGGTGAGCAAAAAGACTGGGGAATCAACCGGGGCAGCACGTGATGGACGCCCTGCGCGGTTTCTGAGCACGTTTTTGCTGAGCAGCGACCGGGCGCTGGCACACCCTGCCCCAGCCTGGACGAGGACCCGGTGGACCTCGCTGCTTTTTCTTTGCGCATGAAAAAAAGAGCAAGCAAGTTTCAGTCTAACTCCCCCTCCCCACACTCTCCGCCAGCCACAGGTTTGCCTGCGTAGGCAAAAACAAAAAAAGCCGGCTTAGCAATGGCTAAGACGGCTTTCTCTAAAAATTTTCTTTTGTTGTGCAGCGAGCAAGAGACGCTACTCTCGTCTTTCTTCAAGCTGCTGTCCCTTAAAACTGGGCTTCAAATAAAAGTCTGTTACGAATCACTCCTGGCTGTTAGGGTACCTATTAGCCCCGGGCTAAATTATTTTCCGTAAGTGAGTTGTTAACTTATCAGATTTTTCTGAGAAGTCTGCAAAAAAATTCAAAATAATAAAAAAAGTTTTTTTCACGCTCGCCTCACCCCTGTTCTCCCCCCGCAAGCTCCCCTTCCTCCGTGTCTTGCAAACCAAGCTCCTCGAGCTTTCGATTGACCTGATTGATCTCAGCCGCAAAATCCAGCAACTTGCACTGAGTCTCCTCCAGCTGCCTTGCAAAATGCAAGACGTTGCAGCCGATAGCCATTTGAAAGAGCACATTTTGTGTCAGATCATAGAGGCTTACCTTACCCTCTTTGCTGAGCGGCTTGGGGGACTCAATTTTTCTGATCTGGAACTGATCCACCCTGGCCACCAGATCGTTGACGTACTCGGCCAGGTAATTTCTCTTCGTCATCACGCTTTCTTGCAGCAAAACCGGCAACTGATCAAAATGATCCTGCCGCCACTCGCTTGCCTTGAGCGCAAGATTCACCGACTCGACGAACTCTCGACCCGTCTCATCCAACCGCCTAAAGCTGACATCTACTAAGCCGTCTTCCGTCACCTCAAGCTTCCAGTAATTGGACTTCACTAAAAAGGCCTCAGGCACCAGCGGCTCAAGCGCCGGAATCAACGACTTGAGCGAGACGATCATGGCTTGCCCCCGCAACTGCAGTTCCTGCATCATTAATTCGGTATTTAGCTGGACAATGAACTCGCGGGCCGGATGGTGAGCTTCCATCTCAACGGCATAGGACCTCGCAAGCGCTTGAAAAGCCCCCTTACGCCGCTCAATCAGATAGTGCAGATAACAGTAGGCCACCTGAAACTGGTGATCGACCAAGAACTCCGTCAATTGGCTTTCTTTCAGCCCCAAGGCGGTGCGAAAGACTTCCTTGAGCCGCGCTTTGGTTTGGAGCATGCCGTAGGAATCAAACTCGGGGTTATTATTCAGCAGCTCTAATAAGGCATGGCGCTGTCTCACCTCAATCGTCAGATCCTGGTGCAGGGAGGCGGTAATGAAGGGCTTGTTCCCATCAAGAATCGGCTGTGACAAGGCAGGCACGGCGGTTTTCAAATCGCTCCGGTCTAAGCCTAAGGTCTGTAAGCAAAAATCAAGATAGCGCTTCTGCTTTTGCCAAAAGTTCAAATCCTCGCGTTGCAACATGTCCGCCAATTGCCCTAAGGCAAGGGTTTGCTCGGTAAACGTATCGATGAACTTTTGATAGGCCTTAAAACGCACGCCACAATTGGCTGGGTATTGCACCAAAGGTGGGGAAGGAAACTGGGCTGCCTGAGGTGGACCCTTCGGCGCTGCCTGCGCAAACCCAGGGACCCCGCCAAAGCTCAAAGCAAGCATAAGCGGAGCAAACTTATTCCTAATCTGACTTTTCAACTGCTTCATCACCCTTCTCCTCAAACGCTTCACTGTTTCCCCTGACTCGACAGCCGCTCCAACAGCCTCGAGCCTTTCACCAGCAAAAAAAGCTCGGGGCGGGAAGGCGCATAGAATTTTTGAATGCCCTGGGAGATACACGACAAGAGGAGGGGTTGTCAACCCAAAAAACAGCTTTCTTGCCGTCTGCTCCTTGCCTGTGGAGGGGGAGATCGAGTGGGAAAAGGAAAAAAAGTCAGCCTGGCCCACCTGCTGGCCCACCTGATGAGTCGCTTTGCTTGCGATCTTTGCTTGCGATCTAGGGGGTTGCAGCCTTGGGCGTAGTCTGGTCTTTCATTTTCTCCAGAAACTCGCTTTCACTCAAAACCGGCACGTTCAAGGCGCGGGCCTTTTCAAGCTTTTTACCCGCCTGCTCACCTGCCACTAAGTAATGAGTTTTCTTGGAAACACCATCTGCCACCACGCCGCCTTGGGACTCAATCCATTCGCTGGCTTGCTGCCGTGTCAGATGGCTTAAGGTCCCCGTGATCACCCAGATTTGGCCGGCAAGCGGCGCGAGCGGCTCGCTCCCGACTCCCCCCGGTCCGGTCATGACTTGGGGATGAATCACCGCCAGGATTTGTTCTAGCTGTGCCAGCCAGACTGGATCTTGCAAATGAGTCATGATCTCGCTTGCCACCTGCTCCCCAATCCCTGGCACCGCAAGCAAGTCTGCGGTCTGCGCCCTGGCAAGCGTCTCCCAGGAGCGAAAGTGCTCAGCTAGTACCTTGGCCAAGCGCGCTCCCACGTGCCTGATGCCTAAGCCTTGAATGAAGCGAGCCAGCGGCGGTCGGTTAGCCCCGGCAATGGCTGCAAGCAACTGGCTGGTCGACTTGGCTGAGAACCCCCGGAGACTTAAAAGCTGCTCGGATTGTAGCGCAAACAAATCGGCCACCCCGCGCACCCAGCCCGCTTCCACCAGCAAAGCGACGGTTTTTTCTCCCAGATCCGCGATATTTAAGACCTCAAGACCCGTCCAATGCAAGATCTGCTGTTTCACTTGCGCCGGACACAAGGGATTGAGGCAGCGGATAGCAATTTCTCCGCTCTTTTGCTCAACCAAGGAGTCGCACTCCGGGCAGGTTGTGGGGAAAACAAAGGGTTGCTCAGCGCCTGAGCGCGCTTCGAGCAAGACTTGCACCACTTCAGGAATCACCTCGCCTGCCCGCTGAATCAACACCTGATCGCCCACCCGGATGTCTTTGCGTTGCATTTCCGAGGCGTTATGAAGACTCGCTCGCCTAATCCAAGCTCCCCCTAAGCACACCGGGGTGACATGCGCCACAGGCGTTAAACTCCCGGTCCGACCGACTTGAACCTCAATGCTTTCAATCCTAGTGCGCTTTTGCTGTGGCGGGTACTTGAAGGCAATCATGCCACGCGGGGTTCTGGCAATGAAACCTGCAGCCTCAAGCGCCTCAAAACCATTGAGCTTCACGACAATGCCATCAATTTCAAAGGGCAACGCCTCACGCGCCAGCGCCACGTTGTCATAAAACTGCATCACTTCCGCAACACCTGTCACCTTCTGACGCAGCGCACTGACTTGAAACCCCCACTGGGCAAGCAACTGCTGATACTGCTCAAGCGTTGCCACCCCCGCAAGCGCGCCTGCCGTCCCTTCGACTGCCCCTAAGCCGTAAGCAAACACCTCAAGTGGTCGCCCGGCTGCGACTTTGGGATCCAGCTGCCGCAAAGAACCAGCAGCCGCATTGCGCGGGTTGGCAAAAAGCTTCAACCCCCCGTCCGCCTGCTTTTGATTGAGCTCAGCAAACGCCGCAAGCGGCAACAGCGCCTCACCGCGAATCTCAATCAACCCGGGTGGGTGGACCGTACGAAGCCGCAGCGGCACCGAGCGCAACACCCTGACGTTATGCGTGACATCCTCCCCCACAAGACCATCCCCACGGGTGGCCGCAGTTCTTAAATAACCGTTTTCATAGGTTAAATTTAAAGAAAGGCCATCAAATTTCAATTCCGCAAAATAGTCCAAGTCGCCGGTGGAAGGGGTCACTTGCAAGACCTTGTGCATGCGCTCATCAAACTCTTGAAAGTCTTGCGCCGACAAGGCATTGGCAAGCGAGCGCACAGGCAAGCGGTGCGCCAGCTTCTTGAAGCCTTCCACCGCCTTGCCTCGCACCCGCAAGCTCGGGGAATCAAGGGCCCGGAGAACAGGAAACTGGGCTTCTAAACTTTCTAACTCCTGAAACAACTGGTCATAGGCGGTATCACTCAGTTCAGGAGCATCTTGCTCATAGTACAAGCGATCATGGTGGGCAATCTGCTGATACAGTGCCTCCAGCCTGGCGCTTGCTTGCTGTTTTTTTGCGACAAGCAGGGGAGAGAGCTCACTCATAACACCCACCGGGTGGCGGCCCCTTGCTGCGGCGATTCTTCGATGCGCACTGCCACCGCGTGCACCCCCGCAAGCCACCCTGCTTGCCGCCACACTTCTAGCAACCGCTCACCAAAATGCACACTCAGCTGCTCGGTTGAGCCGTTAGTGATCGGCAACAACTCCACTTCGTCGCGCGGCAAAAGATAGCGCTTACCACAAAAGCGAAAAGCCAATGACCCCTCGGCGTCCTCCTGTAGGAGGATTAAAAACGGCGAACGGGCAGGGAGCAGCACTTTTTCATCCCACTGCTGGCAAATCTGCAAAATCGCTTGCTTCAAACCACCAAACGGCAGCATCGCTTGCTCAGAGGAGGCTGCAGCTTTGAGCTCGACCCTCACTTCGACTTGAAAATTATGGCCATGCAAGGGCTCTTTGGAGCCGTCAGGAAAGACGGTCATGTGGGCGGCTGCAAACTTAAAAGCCTCTTTGCGCAAAATGAGCTGCGTGGTGCTGGTGTGAGGGGTCGTCGGTGGGGAATTCCAAGACACGGTTGCTTTTTTCCTTTTTTTTTCCCCAGGCAGGCTTTTCAGTGGCCGCAGTCACCTGCTCATTGAGTGGGGGTGGGGCTGTTGTTGTCGTTGTTGGTGCGTGGGTCTGGGACTTAGGGAGTGCCTGTGGCAGCGGGGCTGCCACTCCCCCATGCGAGCTCGGCCAAGGCCTGTTTACCTGCACGAAAGCCGCTTTGCACGATTTCAGGGATCTTGCTGGGCGATAGACTGAAATGCTCTTTTAAAAACAGCTGGGTGTCATAGGGATCGGGGTGAATGTAGAGATAATCCACCTCCGGCCGGTAACCCAACTCCGTTTTCAAGATCGTGGCGATTTTCTCAGTTTGTTCCTGTGAGAGCTGAATTTCTTGGCAAAAGTGCAAGATCGCTTGCAAGGTGTTTTGATGACTTTGCTGCCTCAGACGGTCTTTAATAATCTTCTGCTCAATCATCACATAAATCGCCTGCACCCCGATGGACGACAGGCCCTGCTCACTGAGCGACTTTTCTCCAGGCAAGACGTGCAAGGGCTGATGAGTGTAACTGGCGATGACTAAATCAGCCCCCCGATCGACTGCCACGTGCGTGGAGAGTGTATCGCGGATCTCACCGTCGATATAGGCGCGCTTTTGCCCATCCGCTCGCATCACACAGTGCGGCTGAAAGAGCAGCGGTAAGGCCACGCTGGAAGCAACCGCATCAGCGATGCCCACGCCCACGGCTTGCTCGTAATTCTGGGCAGCGTGCCAGCGATCGGCAGCCGTGGCATCCGCGTCCCGCAGCGGCGTCGCGTCTGCTGCCGTTTGACCAGGCGCCTTGCCAAACACCACCTGCTGTGCGCGGTCTAAATCGGTTGCCACCACACACAATTCGGCGGCGTAATCCTCAAACTGATTGGAGCTCAGCACCTCTTGCCTGACATACTCCTCAATCCCCGCCGTACAAAACAAACCGCTGGTTTTTAGCCAGGCAAACTCCAGCAGCGGATCCCGCTGCCCGACGCCTTCCACTAAATCAAAAAAAAACTCCCTGATTTTTTTTAACTGCTTAAAATTATTCATTTTCTCTAAAGGAGCCAGGCGAAACATTTTCGAATACGTCAGTCGCGGTAAAAACTGCTGCCCGCCCCCCTCACCCAGCTGAAAGGAGCTTTTGGCCTCCCGCTGCCCGATAAACGACTGAAAAATAGCTTCCAGTGAATAGCCTGCCGCCAAAAAAGTGGCAATCAAAGCCCCCGCGCTCGATCCAACATACATGCTGATCTCAGCGACCGTCGGTTTCAGCTCCGCGCCTGCTACAGGGGCTACCGCTACCCCGTGCCTCCCCCCCAAAAAGGAAAACCCGTGCTCGCGCAGCGCTAAGGCAACACCCAAGTGAAATGCTCCAGCTTTCGTCCCTCCGCCGCTGCAAACAAAGGCAATTTTCTTTTTCTCGGCAAGCTTGAGTTGTTTTTTTGCAGTTTCCATCATGGTTTTAACCTACTTGAATTTGCGATTTGTGAAAATACAATTCATAATGTAAAGGCAAGAGTTAAGGAGTGCCATGAACCATCCACTGCCCCCCCCCCAGACAGCAACGACTACCGCCACCGACGAGCCTCGGGCCACAGCCCCCTTAAGCAAGGCGGGCCGCAGGCTTTTGCTCCCTGCAGCTTTTTTGCTGACGCTTGTCGTGTCGCAGGCGCACGCGGCCCCGTCACTCGATCGCCTCTACCGCATCGAGTCGATCGGCTTTCTCTCGCCAGCTAACAATGTCGATGACATTTTTAATGATTTTTTTCAGGAGGTTGTCCACGATTACCTCATCCACCAGTCGCGCTTGCAGTTTCAAAACCTCTCCACACAAAACCGCATCCTCACTCACTCTCACCTCACCTACCGCTCCTTACTGCGCGATTCGGCGATCCTCAAAAAAACCGCCCAGTCCAGCCGACTCGAGATGCTGCTGACCGCCCAGATCATCATCCAACCACCGCAGACTCTGCAACTGCAACTCGACCTCTTCCACTTTCCAGAACAACAAAGGCTCGCACGCGTCGCCTTTACCGTCCCCGTGCCACCGCAAAGCAATCTGGCCGCCAAAGACTTTCTCAGGCAACCGCTGACCGAGCAATTAGATCAGCTTTTTGGCCAAATTCCCTTTCTGGGCAACATCACGGGTCGCAACCTCCCCCAACCCTCCCTCAAAAGCGGGGGGTTTGCCCCCACGGGTGCTGGCATCGCGACCCACTCGGGTCACCCCCCTCCCACTTGCGCCGAGTTACTCAGGAATCCCCAGACCGGCTTGCTACCAGTGGGTAGGACCGCCAAAGAAATCTTCTGGGATCAAGGTGACTCGGAGCGTAGCCCCTCTCTCCCTCGCGCGCGACCGCTGCAACCTCAAAAATGCACCCCTCCCCCCCCTGCTGCCCTCAGCGAAGCGACCGTCAACCTAGGCGCCGAACATCACTTGCAACCCGGCGACATTTTATCGATTGGCACCCTGACGCAAGTCGTCCAGCACCCGAAACTGAGGAAAATCGTCGATTGGCAATGGCGCGTCACAGGCGAACTTGAGGTGCTGACGCCGGCAGCGAACGTCACTTTTACCCGGGTCCTGGCAGAAGACCCCCAGCACTCGATTGCTAAAGATCAAAAAATCCTGAAAATCACCCGTCAAAGCACCCAGCCTAGTCCGGACGACAACAACAACGGGGGTGACGACCCGGCGCACCCCGCGCACAAGGCGACACCTGCTTCTCCCTCTCCCGACACCAGCCTGACACCTGCCCCGGCGTCCCCGCTCAAAGACCCCCCAAACGTGACGCTGCCCACGACTTAACCCCCTTCACCCTTATGCTAGTCAATGCGGCGCTTCTGCGTGAATTGCGCCTTTGTTCCCCCCGCCGTTTCTGCTACATCTTTGACCGATGCCCACTCAACTCATCGTCAAACTGCAATGGACCTCCTCACACACCCTCCCCCCGGGCGAACTTCTCCTCCACCCCCACCTCTGGGGCTTAGAAGTGTGCCTAGGCGGCGTGCCCGTTGCGGGTAAGCTACTCGATTTAGTAGATTTTCGCTCCCAAATCGAGCAACAAGTGCTGACGCCACTAACGGGGCAAGACCTCAATCACTCACCCTGGGTGAACGACTCGGTGCGTCAAGCACCGACTTGTGAGTCACTCAGCGAGTTTTTTTACCAGCGCTTAAGCCACCTGCTAGTGGACGTTTACCACCCCGTGAACGCCTCCGTGAGGATTGTCAGCACCACGGTGCAGATTTTTGACTTCACCGGTCTTGAAGTCGGCGCGGCTCGCTTTACACCCTAAGCCAACCAGCAGCACGCTCACTCACTTTCTTCAGCTCTTTTTACGCCCCCTCCCGCAACCCTGCAAGGTCCCCTCATCAGAGAACAAGACAAGCTCACCCGAGCGCTTGAAACTGGCCTGAAGGCTGAAAATTACGTGACTGTTCACCGTATTTGCTGCAGGGTACATAGAATTTTTTGAGAACACCTCCTGCAGAGGTTATCT
>JAYTHP010000196.1:0-26012 GCA_043732485.1 Oligoflexia bacterium | reverse complement strand
CCATCTCGAACTCAGAAGTTAAGCCCGCCCACGGCGATCATAGTACCGAGGTAGCTCGGCGCTAAGTTAGCTCGATGCCCCCAATTTTTTTTCTTTCTTCAGATCTCCTCAGTCTCGTTTTTTCCATACAAAGCGAATTTTTTGTAATCCATCGTTTAGGGATGGGCTTTCTTTTTTTCTCTCCCCTCTTCTCTTTTTCCCTTTCCACTCTAGTCCAAAATATCATGTGAGTGCATCCTGAGTCCCTCAAAAGATTGCTCAATTTGCTATTCTCTTTTGAGAAGATAGTGTTGTGGCAGTGAGGTGAGGTATCGTCACTGGCCGCAGCCGTTGCACATGGCCACGATGTCATAAATTACACATGGCTTGCTTTAGAAATACTGGTGGAGAGCCGATGACTTCCCTGAGAGTGGGTCAGTTTTAGACGTCGACCGCTGAAGCTGAAGTTGGGTACGTGCTTTGACTCCCACCCCTGTGACAATGAAACCTTAATCGGGGGAGTGACAACCAGTGAGCAGGCTTTTTTTAACTTTTTTGCAACCGCTTTTCTTACCGCACATGCTTGCTCGCCTTCTCCCTGGTGTCCTGATCTGGGTTTTGGTAGCTTGTACTCAGCATTTTACGATTACGGCCAAACCCGGGCACCCAGGAGTCGTGGGGAGCGTCGGCGATGGCAAGACGGGAGCAGGTCCCTCGTCTAGCGTCGCCTTGCAACCGGTTCAGCTGGCGTTTGTGCGCTTGCCTCCCCGTTGCACGACGCTTCAAGCCCCTGGGATTGCGGAGTTTGGCGCAATCCAGCAGTTTAACGCGGCAGGTTCTCCGGTGCCCTTTACGGGAGAGGAGAAGATGAGTTTGCAGGTCTGCGATTCTGCGAGTGTGACTGCAACAGGGTGCACGCCTGTTAGCGATACGCTTTTTGCCACTCAACCCAGCGCTGCGATCTTAGATAGCCGGGCCTTGACGCTAACCTTTAGTGGCGCGGTTTTGGCTTCCGGCTTAAAGCCTAGCTCGACTTATCTCATTGCCCAAAGCAATTCCAGTGGCGGTGTGCTGCAGTCGCCGCCTGTGATGCTTACGCTGGGTGCTCTGCCGCAGTGCTCAGATGCAAGTCACGTAGTTTTAGGTACGCCGCTCCCGCCTTGGCCAGCAGGCGGCACGGCGAACGGGCCTCTGACGCTCACGTTCCCGGCCACCGCGCGCGCGCCAACGGGCGTTTTGGTGACGGGAGTGACTGCCGACGGCAGGACGGTGAGTTTTGGTCCTGAGCTTTTAAAGGGTGTCAATTTTTTAGCGGGAGGAGGACGCGGTGGCGTCAGTGTGACGCTTGCCACGCCCAACTACCCCACAGCCGGGCTTATTTTTAGTCTTTTGGGAGCGGATCAGCCGATGCAAACGGCAGCCTTACCACTCCCGGTCGTGGCAGGCGCGCCTGTGAAAATAGCCGCCTTCACTGCAGAACCAGCTAGTACGACTCCCATTCCTATGACGCTGTATGACAACGGTCCGCTCGACGTGAGCAGTGCCAGTGGCTTTCAAGTAGCCGGGGGCGCGAGCTTCTTGCGAGCCCAGTTTCTTGATGCCTTGGGGAACCCAGTAAACGCCTCTGCGACGACCGTACAAAGCGTCTCAGGTGGGTTTTATGCGGGATCGGGATGTTCCGGAAACCTCCTGTCTGGCGTGAAACTGTCAGTTGCCGCGCCGCTGCAAATCTTGCCGCATCTGCCTGACGCCGTGGTCTCGGCCCCGTCGCCGGTGGTGGGTGGATTTGTCGGTTTTTTAACGACTTGGCCCCAATGGAGCGAGCTGAACGTTACCTGGTCAAGCAGCCAGCCGATCGTTGGCGCCGCAAGTCTCGAGCTTGCAAGCAGTGAGCTGGGAGGAGGGTTGCCGTGTCTCGATTTTTTCAGCGCCGGTGCCATTGCGACCTTAGCTGCAGGGAGTGGTGGTGTGAGTGGGGTGCCTGCCACGCTTCAAGCAACCTCAAACGCGGCACTGAGCTTTGCGGCCAACGTCAAGGTCGTGCTGAGCGCCGCGCACGCTCAAACGCCGGAAGCGGCAACGGTGACGCTGCAAGCGTTTAGTCAACCGTATTGCAACGCCGCGAGTCTCATGTCCGATTTTTTTCTGCCAGGAACCACCGTGACAGCCGACCTTACCTTTGGGGTAGGGGCGAGTAATGAGGTGATTTTGCCCCAATTGCAGATCAATCCCGTTTACCTGAACGGGACGAGTCAACTGGTGTTTTTAGCGGTTGCAAGTAGCAATCCGCACTTGGCTAGCTCCACCAGCACCTTTGCGCTGGCTTCCACTTCGATCAATGCCGCCAATCCCTACTGCGCGCAGATGGTAATTCTGCCGGCAAGCGGTCTTTAAAGGGCAGCAGCGGGGGTAACCTGGCCGCCGTCTTTGAGGAGCAGACTGCCGCGTTTTCTTGAGCGAGCGTGCGCACGATCAGTACGCGGCTTAAGACCAAAACCCTAATGTTTTGAATGAGATACGCCCGGTTTGCTTTTTTGCGCTTGCACCTGTTTGACCAGGGCCACGCGGGCTTTTTTAGCTGCTTGTCGTTTGCGATTCTTCATTTTTTGAACTTTTTGTTTTCTTCCGCGTCCCATAGTTTTCTAAAGATGTGATAAATAGCAGGAATTAGCAACAAATAATTTGAGCGTTGAAGCAGTGTTCCGGATCACGATTAATTGTTTCATCTTGTTGCTCCCCTAGAAGTGATCTGCTAGCGTGAAAATAGCTCCAGTTTCGGAGGAGAAAGCCCCAAAGTTTGAGGCGGGCTCGGGGCTGCTGGGGTAATGGCAAACGCAAAACAACGGCCTCAAGCCACGAGCGCCTGCAATAGGGGGATGATCGCAATGGAGAAGTTGACTTATCAGCCGCAAGACGCAATCACGGCCAAGCAGCCACCAACATCGCAGCCAACTTCGTTCGTTGCTCACGACACTCTCCATCCCCCTTTGCCGGACTGCGATACCGGACCCGGGCACGACTTGCAGCCGGGTGCCACGGTGATTTACAACATGCATGGGTTTTGTCGCATTTTAGCCCTACAATCCCTGCAATTAGGTAAGGGAGTGGCGCCACAGCCCTTCTATAAATTGGAAAAAATTCGAGCCAGCAACCAAAAGCGCTCCCGCTTGCTGGAGTCGGCCATCTGGGTGCCGATCACGCAAGCGAAGGCCCAAGGGTTGCGCTTGCCGCTCTCGCCCCTTCAGGCGCAACAAGTGCTTGAGGTCTTGCAGTCGCGGGAGTACTATTTTGCCTGGACCTTAGCTTGGTCAGAGCTGCAGCCTCTTCTTGAAGCGGCGTTGTTGCAAGAAGGCGGCCTAGGGCTTGCGAAAGTGGAGAGTTTTTTGTTCGTTTTCGTCAAAAAAGTGGCGTCACCGGGGGCCGAAGCGCTCAAATTGCAGGAATTCGTGCATCGGTTGCTGTTTCGTGAACTGCAGCAGGCCTTAGGGGTGTTGGCACGCGACTTGGAGCTGCGGGTGCGTAAAGGGATGAAGAGCAAGTGTCAGCCAGATCATTGACGGGGGCTGGGTGTGAGCAACAAGTCTCATTGAGCCGCGAAGGCGATGCGCGAAGAATTATTTAAGTTGGATCGCAAAACGACGATAGATAACTTGTCTAGGCATTGAGGACTTTGGTGGGTCGTCAAAGCATGGGCAACTTGACTGGGGACTGTTATTGCCTGCTCGTTGTCGAGCCCGCTATTTGCAACGGGTGACGACGGTGGGTGCAGCAACAGGTAGTGGCAGTCCTCGTCCCTTTTTGTCGAGTCTTTTTTGCAAGTCAGTGGGGTGAGTCCCACGTACAAGAAAGCAAAGATGCGGTTTTGGTTTTGATCGCGGCTGAAGGGGCGGGTCCTCGCTCTGCCGTCTGACACCCGAACTTGGGCAAAACCTTGGAGACCTAGGCTATGCAATCACCTCTTCTCTCTCAAATCACCCGCTTCTTTCGGGTCACGCCGGTCCTTAAATCCTTACTGTTAACTCTTTTTCTTTTTTTTATCGTTCATCAAACCGCCGACCAGTACTTAGGCTATCATCTGAGCCAGACTTTGAGCCTGAGCTGGGGTGGGGTGTTGCATCACGGCTATTACTGGCAGTTGTTCAGTTACCCCCTCATTCATGACGATGTCAGTCAACTTTTTTTTCAGTTGCTGCTGCTCCTGTTCATTGGCGGTGAGTTAGAGAGCTTTTGGGGCTCAAGGCGCTTTTTGCGCTTCTTAGGCGTGGTCACGGTGGGATCAGCGGTGTTGTTCTTGCTGCTGCAAGTAGCGTTGCGCCAGGCACAATGGGAAAGCCTGGTGTTAGTGACCAGTCTGCAGGGGATCTCAGTCCTGAATTACGGGTTACTGGCCGCCTATGGTTTGATTTTTGGTGAGCGGATCTTGCTCTTAATGCTGCTTTTTCCGGTGAAGGGCAAAGTTTTCATCTGGATTCTAGTCTTGATGGAGGTGATGACCACCTTTTACTCCAGCGGGGGCTTAGCAGCAACCGCAGGGCATCTCTTAGGGATGTTGGTCGGTTGGCTCACGTTGGTGGTGCCTGCCGCCTGGAAAGTCTGGCGGGTGGGTGGTGGGGGCGGGATGAGCGGCAGGCGCACTCAGTCGACCCGTCCTCGTCGCTGGTGGGAGTGGGGAGCGTCGTCGTCACCCTCATCGTCCAAACGCCCCAAACACCTCCGCTTGGTGGTCAGCCACCGTCACCCGGGCGAGCAAGATTTTGAGGACGACCGAGCGCATCCGCAGGATACCGACGACCCTGACGTCTGGCATTAGCAAGTAGGCTCGGCACGGGTTGAAGCGCCACAGGGATTTTTTGCTGCCTCTTAGCCGCGATTTCTCGCCAAAACAAGAAAAAAAGGGTGGTTCCCCCAGGCTATTTGAAGTAAGTATAGGGATATGACACTTTTAAAAGATGCCGTAGAAGAAAAAAAACTCGACGTTCGTTTGTTAGAGCGGAACATTGAGCGGGGCGTGATCGCTCAAAAAGTCGCTTTAGCGGCCATTGCTAACCTCCCCGATGATGCTGCAAACGCTGATTGGGTGAGTCTGGAAAGTTTTTCTCAGGATCTCACCTCAGGCGTTCACCGTGACCCTGCCGTTTCCGGGTCAGGCGGGCATTAGAATCATGAGCACAGAAAGTCCGGGTCTCATCTCAAAGCAAAGCCCAGAGCAAAAAATCGAGCAGCTGATTATCCTTGGCACCGGACCTGCGGGGCTTACGGCGGCAATTTATTGCGCCCGAGCGAATTTGAGTCCGATTTGTGTGGAAGGCGTGCAGCCGGGGGGTCAGTTAACGATCACCAGTGAAGTGGAGAACTACCCGGGCTTTGCCGAGCCGGTGATGGGTCCGGATCTGATGACGGCGTTTCGTAAGCAGGCGGAGCGCTTTGGCACCCGCTTTCATGCAGGCGACGTGGTGGAAGTCAATCTCACCCGTCCTCCTTACAGTGTCAGCTTAGCAGATGGGCGCGTGCTGCAAGCCCGCGCGATCATTATTGCCACCGGTGCGTCCGCGAAGTGGATTGGCCTAGAGAATGAGAAGCGCTTGATGGGCAAGGGTGTTTCGGGCTGCGCGACTTGCGACGGATTCTTTTTTCGTAATCTAGACGTGGCGGTAGTAGGCGGTGGCGATACCGCTCTAGAAGAAGCTACGTTTTTAACCCGTTTTGCCCGCTCAGTGACACTGATTCACCGCCGTGGGCAGTTGCGTGCCAGTCAGGCGATGCAAGACCGGGCGCGCAAGAACCCTAAGATTAAGATGGTGTATCACTCGGTGGTCGAGGATATTTTAGGAGAGAAGGCGGTAACGGGCGTAAAGTTAAAGCAGTTAGAAACGGGCGAGAGCAGCACGCTTGAGGTGCAAGGGGTTTTTGTTGCCATCGGGCACCATCCCAACACAAAAGCCTTTCAAGGCCAGTTGGCGCAATCGGAGCAGGGTTATTTGAAGGTCCATGCTGGCAGCAGTCGGACGGAGAAGCCTGGGGTGTTTGCGGCAGGCGATGTGGCCGATGCGGTCTATCGCCAAGCGATTACGGCAGCAGGGAGCGGCTGTATGGCTGCAATGGACGCTGAGCGGTACCTTGAGACGCTCGACGAAGCTTGACGTCACTTGAGGAAGCGGGGGGAGGGTGAAAAAAAACCTGAGAGTCTTAGCCGCAACCTGGGCTCGGATCAGTGGCGGAGGCGGTTGCAGTGAGTGAAAGTCTAGGTGAGCACAACGAACAACGGCCCGAGCAGTATCAAGTCCGCTTGCAAAAGCTGCAACGCCTGGTGGCACGCGGCGAGCAGGCTTACAAAAACAACGCCAGGCCCAGTCATTTAGCAGCCGCACTGCATGAGCGTTATGACCACGAGACGCGGGAACAGCTTGAGCGGTTGAAGCCGCGCGCCAGTCTGGCCGGACGGGTGATGGCGATTCGTCACTTTGGTAAGGGGGCTTTCTTAAAGATCCAGGATCGCAGTGGGGTGCTGCAAGGGTTCATTTCCCGTGCTGTGCTGGGTGAGGCGCTCTATGCGGTATACTTGGAGCTGGATCTGGGAGATTTCATTTTCTCAGAGGGCGTGATTTTTAAGACCAAGACCCAGGAATTATCGCTGCAAAGTGAGCAGTTAGTATTACTGACCAAGGGTTTGCGGCCGCTACCTGAAAAGTTTCACGGGGTGGCCGATATTGAGATTAAGTACCGGCAGCGTTATCTGGATCTGATGGTCAGTGCTCAGACCCGCGAGGTGTTTCGCAAAAGATCCCAGATGATCCAGGGCATCCGCGCTTATTTTTTAGAGCGCGACTTCCTGGAGGTCGAAACGCCGATGATGCAAGCCATTGCAGGCGGCGCTGCGGCCCGCCCCTTTAGTACCCATCATAATGCACTTAATTTATCACTTTTTCTCAGGATTGCCCCAGAATTGTATCTCAAACGCTTGGTGGTGGGGGGATTTGAGCGGGTGTTTGAGATCAATCGTAACTTTCGCAACGAAGGTTTGTCGGTTCGCCATAACCCAGAGTTTACGATGCTGGAGTTTTATCAAAGCTACGCCCAAGACCATGATATGATGGTGGTTTTGGAGGAGTTGATTGCCAGGCTGAGTGAGCAAATGGGGGGCGGCACGCTGGTGACTTACCAGGAGCATCAGCTGGAGCTGAAGGTGGGTTGGCGCAGGCTGCGCTTGGAAGAGTCGTTAGTGGAGCTTGGCCAGTTTCCGGACGCGGCGCAGGTCAGGGAGCCTACGGCTTTGCTGCAGTTTGCGGTAAAGTTTGGGGTGGTGATGGATCCGGCAAGCGAGGTGGGTGAGATGCAGATGGCGATTTTTGATCAAAAGGTCGAGCCGCTGCTGATTCAGCCGACGTTTATTACCCACTATCCGCTGTCGGTGTCGCCGCTCTCGCGTAAAAACGATCAAGACCCGTTTCTGGCGGATCGTTTTGAGTTGTTTATTGCCGGGCGTGAGATTGCCAATGGTTTTTCTGAGCTAAACGACCCGTTGGATCAGCGGGAGCGCTTTGAGCGGCAGGCCGTGGCTAAGGCGCAGGGCAATTTGGAGGCCTGTGATGTTGATGAGGATTTTTTGTTGGCCTTGGAGTACGGCATGCCACCCACGGCTGGGTGCGGGTTGGGGATTGACCGTTTGGCGATGCTGCTGACCAATCAGGCGAGTATCCGCGATGTGATTTTGTTTCCGTTGATGCGTCCGCAGTCGCATCACTCCTTTCATCCACTGCGAGACGGCGCGCCTGCGGGGGTGAGTGTCAGTGCGGTAACAGGCGAAAGCACTGGGAGCGCCTCACCGGAGCCTACTGGCTAGTGCAGGGCTCGCGAAGCCTCCTTGGGCAATTAGCGCTGCGGTTTACTCTCTCGCAGTCATCCGATAGTTTTTTATCGTTCATTTCCTGGGTCTCCATCATGGGAGTGGCCTTGGGCGTGATGGCGCTCATGGTGGTCACCAGCGTGATTAATGGCTTTGAAGGGGAATTGGTCCGCGTGATTACTCGCGTCAACGGCGATGTCATGCTGTACTCGCGCGGCGAACCGATGCGGGACGCCGACCAAGTGGAAGAAGAGCTTAGGCAGGGCTTGCCACAGGTGGTTGCGCTGACGCGCTCGTTTGTCGCTGAGCTGATGGTGGCAGGGCCTAACGGGGTTGCAGGTGCGATTTTGCAGGGTGTCGAAGTCGAGCACTTGGGCGAAGTCACCGAGATCCCGCAAAGTCTCAGTGAAGGGGTCTTGCCGGCGGCCTCAGATGAGGTGGCCTTGGGTTTTCATCTGGCCCAAAAGCTTGGCTTGCGGGTGGGTGAGCAGGTGCGTTTGATTGCCCCTTTTACTGGGAAAGCCGACGGCGCGCCGCAGGTACTGTTGGCTAAGGTGGTGGGGTTGGTGAAGATGGGAATGTTTGAGTACGATTCCAAGTTCATCTTTATGACGCTTGAGGCGGTGCAGGGGTTTTTAGAGCAAAAAGGTCGGGTCACCCATTTTAACCTAAAACTGGCGAAAGGCACAAACGCCAGGCTCGCTTCGGATCGACTGGGACAAATGTTTGATTACCCGATGAAGTCCAAGGACTGGAGTCAGTTGAATCGCAATTTGTTTTATGCCATTCAAGTCGAAAAGGCCGTGATTGCTCTCATTTTAACCGTGATCATTTTAGTGGCCTCCTTTAATGTGGTGGGCACCTTGATGATGATGATCCACGACAAGACCAAAGAAATTGGGATTTTAAAAGCCATGGGTCTCAGGCCGGAGCAGGGCTTCTGGTTGTTTTGTATGATTGGCGTGGGCTTAGGCGGGGTAGGGACGTTTTTAGGTTTATTAGGCGGGGGGCTGGCGTTGTGGGGGATTGCGAGGTTGAATTTGATTCAGTTGCCAGCGGATATCTATTACATCACTTTTTTGCCGGTGGGGGTGCGCAGTTCCGAAGTAATCTTGATTGTTTTAGTCACCCTTTTGATTGCGGCGGCTGCGACAGTTTATCCTGCTCTCAAGGTGGCGCGCCAGTCGCCGCTCGAAGGACTACGACATGAGTAAGGTGCTGTTACAGGCCAAGGGCCTTAAAAAATCTTTCTTTAAGGGAAAAAAAGAAATCGGCGTGGTGCGAGGTCTGGACCTCACGTTGCAGGCAGGCGAGATGGTAGCAATCACCGGGGCCTCGGGGGTAGGAAAAAGCACGCTGCTCCATATCTTAGGCACGCTTGAGCCGCCTAGCGCCGGGGAAGTGCTTTTTGGTCAGCCGCAAGAAAACCTTTTTGCTTTTTCCGAAAAAAAACTAGCCTTTTTTCGCAACCGTTGTCTCGGGTTTATCTTTCAGTTCCACTATCTCTTGCCCGAGTTCTCGGCGCTCGAGAACGTGCTGATGCCCACCTGGATTGCGGGCCATCCGCGTGAGACCTCAGAGCGCCAGGCCCGCGAGCTGCTGAGCTTCGTGGGCTTGAAGCACCGTGCCAGTCATCGCCCGCATGAGCTCTCAGGCGGCGAGCAGCAACGGGTGGCGATTGCCAGGGCGGTGATCTTAAAGCCCAAGCTGCTGCTGGCCGACGAGCTGACCGGTAATCTGGATTCCGCCAATCGCAGCCATGTCATGGAACTGTTAAGGCAACTTAATCAAGCCACAGGAGTCTCGGTCCTGCTGGTCACCCACGACCAGGCGCTGGCAAGCCAGATGCATCGCACGCTGGTGATGCGCGACGGTCAGTTTGTTGCGGAGTGAGTGAGGGTCTCTCCTGGCAAGCCTTTTTTGACAAAAAAGCAGCAGCAGAAGGGAGAAGAGCAGGGGTGACCCCCTAGTTCGACGCTTAGGTAGGGGGTTTTTTGCCAGTAAAAAGCACTCTGATGTGCGTTGGTCCCAAAAAATTTACCTAAAAAGTCAGGTAAGCGGCCGGTTGGGGACTTGGGGCCCACCTCGACTACGCAGTTTTTCCCGGGTGGACTTCAACCGCGCAACATCTGGTCCTGGCACTCAGCTTTCCTTCCCTTTTTCCGTTTTACTGCCCCCTCTCCACTCTTCCTTCTTTACTTCCTTCTCCTTTGCTTGTTCTCTTTTGGCTCCTGATCTCGCTTACCAGCCATCCCGAGGGGCTAGCAAAGCGCACGTTTTGCTGCTGTAACTCTGGCTCATTTTTTGCGGACCAAGGACAAGGGCAACAGCACGAGGGTGTTGGGGGAGTCGGAGAGAAAAGAAGGGCTGTACCCCGGTGAAGTTGGGCGGCCGCGCTGGCGGTCTTTCGGGGTGGGCTTTTTTTGTCTTTGCTGCTCTTCGTTTTGTTCGCGTTGCGCTCTCTCTCTCTCTCTCTCTCTATTTTTTAAATTTATTGATTGACGCGGTTAAGACAGAGGACTAAGACTAAAGTTTACTATGAAACTGAAAAAAAGTTTGACTCGTTCTGCTCAGCTGTTTCCTCAACCGGCCGGACTTGCGCACCTGCTGATCGCCACTCAGCTGCAGTGCTTGTTAGGCTTTTTTGGGAGTACTGCTCAGGCCTCCCCCAAGCTCAGTGTACCTGAGCCCAGGCTCTTGGAGTTAGCGGAGCACGCGTCTCACTCAGCGCCAGCCTCACCCGAGGCCGCCGCGCCTCACCCTGCGTCAGGTGGATTCTCCGCTGGGTTTTCCTCGGGTGTCTCTCCTGCTCTCGTTGTGGACCCAGTCTTTGCTGCCGCACTTTTGCCTGAGAACCTCAAGCGCTCGTCGCGGGTTGGTTCGGGGATGGAAGGGGGGGGGGTGCCTCAGTCTCAGCAGCAAGCCATGTCGACTGGGTTACCGAACGGGGCACTGCAGGGGGCAGTGGCTGAGTCAGGAGAAGAGCAGGATTTGTTTGAGCAGTTCATGGAGCAGCTCACCGACTTAGGGGCACTCACCTTGAGGGTCCAGCCGTTCACGCGTTCGCGCGTTGAGGTGCAGCAAAAGCTTGCCCAAGTCTTGCAGCGGCTACGCGCCTCGCCTGAGGGGACGGCGCCGTTTGCTTTGAATCAAAAACGCAAAGATCAGTGGGCCCCTCTCACGCTAGCTGCAGCGCTGGGCCTGAGAGAAGTGGTACAAGAGCTCCTGCGACAAAAAGCCGACTTAGGTGTGGTGTTCACCCAAGTAACGTTGCAGGGCGGACTGAAGATTTATCAAAACTATACACCCGTGCTGCTTGCGGCCCACAATCGGCACCCGCGGGTCGTGTTTCAGTTGATCAGCTCCGAGCTTTTTCAAACAGAAGAGCATTTTGTACGGGAAATACTGATGGCTATTGATCATAAGCAGTCGTATTTATTGGCTAATTTGCAAAGTGCTTTTCGTGATTTGCGCCTCCTGCAGGGTTCCAGTGGCTCCTCGGGGCTGGTGTCGCTTGCCTCCTCGTGTGATTCGCAGGCGCCGCAAGCGGAGCTGAGTGGGGTTTCGGTGCTTGCCGCTTTTGAAGCGGAGGGAAGGGGGCGGGTCAGCGCGGGCTCGGTTGAGTCCACGCCTCGCCCGGTGTTCTTTGATTTGCGGCCGCAGGCTCAGACCAGAGTTTTAGCCGGAGCAGGCGATGATTTGATCTCAGCGGTGATGGCAGAATCGGTGTGCTTTTTTTGTCATTGTGCGCCGGGTCGCTTCATGACGCTGCTGACCAATCGCTTCAGCTTAGGAGAGCTCGTGAGCGGGGAGTGTGGACACTCGTTTTGTAAGCGCTGCTTTGATTTGTGGCTTTTTAAGAAAAAAATTAGTAGTGACAGCGACAGCAGCAGCAGTAGCGACAGCGCATCGGGCGCTTTGATGGCAGGCTCATTAGGCAACTCATTAGACAACGCGAGCAGCTTGCTGCAAGAAGGATCTTATCACGCTGTGAAGTGTCCGAAGTCGGAGTGTCGCCAGAAGCTTGGGCACCTTTTTCATCGCTTGATGCCTGATGTGGTCTCAAGCGACCAGCTTTGGGATGAAGAGGCCCGCGCTGGAAGGGTGGGGGAATCGTCGTCAGCCGCTGCCAGTCTTCACGGTGCGGCTAAAAGAGCGGGGGACGGGGTCAGGCTGAGCGAGACGATGGCTTACCCGCCTTACTTGAAGCTTGCAGTGGATCGCTCGCGAATTCCGGTTTTTGAAGTCAGTGATCCGTTTGCGGGGCGGCCGGCTCCAGCTTCGCGGTTTTGGATCAGCGGGGTTTTAAGGCAGGCCTCAAGCGGCAAAAAAGCGGCCGATTTTTGTCAGCGCTTGGGCGGCAGTTTACCGGAGTTTGAGGAAGTCGAGTGGTTGAATCGCGGTTTGGAGTGGATGAGAATCCAGGCCTTCAGTTCACAACAGCTTACAGTTTCCAAAAAAGAAATCGTGGCGCGGGCAGATCAAAGCTTCTGGTATCGGCAGTCGGAACCGAGTGCGCTGGATAGTCTGGATGACGAAGACTTCTTCAAAAGCGCTAGTTTGGAGGAAAACGAGCCTTTTAAGGGCGTGCTCCTCAGTGACGCCCAGGGTCGGTTACGTCCGGCTTTGGAGCAAGCGGTGGATGTGCGTTGTGTCTTTCACCGCCGCGCCGAGGTGCCACGGGTAGACCGCGATTCACAAATTATCCAAGAAAAACAGCTGCTCAACTCGTTTTGGCGCTAGTAATTGCTGGGGCAAGAAGCCAGTTGGAATGAAGACACAATCCAGGGCTTAGGCGCAAAAATTTAAAGTTTGCAGCAATCGCTTGACACAGCCTTGCTCGGCAAACTACAGATTAAAGTCAGTGATTGCTCAAAACCCCCATCCGTTACCCCCTCGTCTGATTCCTCAAAAATCAGTTTCTTCGCTTTTGGTCGCTTTTTTGATGACGATAAGTCCGGTGGGTTTTTATTTCAGGCCTGCTGCGGCTGCTGAAGCGCCGTCTGAAATTCCGGAGTCTATTACTCAAGAATTAACGCTGCAACCCAGCGCAGCGGCGGTGGCACCCTCACCCTTACCGACGACGGCTGCTTTGTCTTTCACTGATGCAAGGATTACTGACGTGCGGGTTCGCGGGCTGAAACGCATTGAAAAGGAGGCGGTTTTAGCGAAAATACCGCTGAAGCGTGGGGAGCTGCTCACCTCTGAGTCGGTGCGTGAGGCGATTCGCGCCGTCTTTCGCTTAGGTTTCTTTGATGACGTGACGGTGGAGCTGACCAAGACCGCAAGCCAGCGGGTGCGAGTTTGGATCGTGGTGCGGGAGCGGCCGGTGATTGCTGAGCTCAACTTTGCCGGGAACGATCGCATTAGCACCCATGACTTAAGAGATGTGGTGAAGCTGAAAGAATGGTCGATTCTTGACATTCACAAGGTGCAGCAAGACGTTTTACGGATTCAAAAGCATTATGAGGAAAAGGGCTTTTACCTGGCGCGGGTCAGTTACGAGATCAAGCCGCTCAGTGACGAGGAAGTAGAGCTCATCTACCGGGTGCAAGACTATGATAAGGTGCAGATCAAGAAAATCACCTTCCTGAATAACCACCAATTCACCGATGAGCAGCTGAAAAGTGTCTTAGCTGACACCCGCGAAGGTGGGCTGCTCTCGGCGCTCAATAGCTCGGGGAACTTCAAGGAGTCGGCTTTTAAGCAGGATTTGCAGCGGCTCAGTCTCTGGTACCTGGATCACGGGTTTATTAAGTTTAAGCTTGACCATCCGGTCGTTACCATGAGTGACGACAAGAAATGGCTCTTTATTTCGCTTTACCTCGAAGAGGGCGAGCGCTATCGCATCGGGGAGCTTGAGGTCAGTGGCGATCTTTTGTTCCCGAAAGATGAGTTGCTGCACGACTTGAAATTACAGCACGATGAGGTTTTCAGTATCTCCAACCGTAATGCCGACATTCAGGCGTTGACGGAAAAGTATCAGGACTTGGGTTACGCTTTTGTCAACGTCATCCCCAAGATGAATGTTCACGAGGATAGCAAGCGGATTGACCTCGATTATGGCTTTGAAAAGGGCTATTTAGCTTACTTAGGTGAGATTAACATCATTAATAACACCAAAACCCAAGACCGAGTGATTCGCCGGGAGCTGAAAATTGTCGAAGGCGAGCTGTTTAATGGTACGCGGATGAGGATTTCACGCGAGAACGTCGAGCGTTTGGGTTACTTTGCGCCAGGCGAGGTGAGTTTTAATACCGTTCCGCAAAAAGATCATCCCCACGTCTTAAATGTCGAAATCTCAGTTAAGGAGCGCTCGACTGGGACGGTGACGCTGGGGGCAGGGTTTGGTTCGGTGCAAGGGCCATTTTTTACCACCCAAATTTCTGAAATTAACGTGCTAGGGCAAGGGCAAACCATCAGTCTGGCGGCTCAGTATTCGATCTCGCAACTCTCGCAAAGCTTCAATTTAGGGTTTACCGAGCCTTACACCTTTGATTCGCGCTGGGTCACGGGCGCTGACTTGTATCACGTCAAGGTGCCGATCCCGTACCGTTGGAACACCCAAAAAAGTGGGGCTGACGTTAAATTAGGCCATCCGATCTCCGATTACACCAACGTGTTTTTGACTTATAAATTTGAAGGGATCCGCGATTTAGCGATCGATGGCATTGACGGGGTGGATAAGGCCTTCTTGTTTTCGCAAATGAACGCCGATCACGGGATTTTATCCAGCCTGGTGCTGAGCGTGGTGAGGGATCAGCGCAATAATCGCTTTGAAACCACAGGCGGCAGTTATCAAAGTCTCTCGACCGAGTTTGCGGGGTTAGGGGGCGATTTGGCTTTTGCCAAGACGGTCTTTAATAACCGTTTTTACCACCGCGTGATCGGTGATCTGGTGTTTCGCACTAACCTGGAAGTGGGGCAACTGGTCAACTTGCGCCCAGGGATAACGCCCCCGTCGCAGCGCTTTTACCTGGGGGGTCCCAATAACATGAAGGGCTTTCAACTGTTTCAGCTCGGTCCCCAGCTGCCTCCGGCAAGCATTGGGAACCAGCCAGTGCCGCAGCCGACTGGCGGGGATTTCGAGGCTTTTTCGCTCTTTGAGTTAGAGTATCCGATCCTAAAAGATGCGGGCGTCAAGCTAGTGTTGTTCTATGATATCGGCAATTCCTGGAATAGCTGGCCGCTGAACGCCCCACTCATGATGGATGCAGGCTTCGGGTTGCGTTGGTTTTCACCAATTGGGCCGCTGCGCTTTGAATGGGGCTTTCCGCTCAATGCGCCGGCGGGGAACCCCAGCCCGGTCTTCCAGTTTTTCATCGGACCGCCGTTTTAGTCCAAAGACTGCTCCAAAGACTGCAAGAAGGATGTCTCCGCGTCCTCGCTCTCCCTCTTGCTCTTCTTTTGTCTGCCTTGCCTTCTCTTTTTTGTTGGCGGGCGGTGCGTGAGAAAGGCTCGGAGTTTTGTGCAGGCGCGGGGGGGGCGGGGTAGAGCGCGCTGAGCTTGGGTAGAGGGATCCCTATTTATTTTAATTTTTTGTGTTGTCAGACGGGGTGAGTTTATGATTTCCTTGTTTTACTGGGAGAATCATATGCAAATGAATCATTTTTGGAATCCTGTTCGAGTGAGTTTAGTGAGTGGTGTGACTAGCGGTTTGGCTCTTTTGCTGCTGGCTGCCCCTGCCGGAGCTGGCGATCCAACGAGGATCGGCGTGGTGGACATGCAACACGCCTTGCAGACCGTGACGACGGGCAAAGAAGCCAAAGCGAAGTTTG
Organism: Oligoflexia bacterium; assembly: GCA_043732485.1. Taxonomy (GTDB): domain Bacteria; phylum Bdellovibrionota; class UBA1018; order UBA1018; family UBA1018; genus JAYTHP01. Next base: position 10,412 of record JAYTHP010000196.1, on the reverse strand, counting down.
AGAAATACCTAGGCGCCCGTAATAAGGAAGTGCAAGAAGAGCAAGCGGAGATTAAGAAGCAGGGCGAAGAGTTTAAGAAAAAGTCTCTTGCCATGAGTGAAAAAGCTCGCTCCCAGAAGCAAAACGATCTGCAAGAGCGCATCATGAAGTTTCAGGAGATGGCGGCTAAGGCGCAAAATGAAATTCAGCAGAAGGAAGCTGACCTGACGCAGCCGATCATCAATAGCCTGAGGGTGGTGATTGAGAAGGAAGCGAAAAAGCGTGGCTATGAATTTGTTTTTGAAAAGAATCAAAACGTGGTGCTTTACTCGGATCCCAAGGCTGACTTGACCACGGACGTGATTGTCGAGTTTGATAAAGAGAACAAGTCAGAGTCGAAGTCCTAAGCGCTGGGTCTCTTGATCGGAGGTTGCTCTTAGCCCTCACCCAGTCATCTTACTGAGAAGTCATTAAAAAATTGAACAACGCTTGCTTGTAAAGCTGTGCCTAAAAAATGCACAGGTGGGCAAGCGTTTTGTTAGGGTGTTGCGCCGAGTGCAGCAAGGAGTCGTGGCCAGTGACTGTTGCGGAAGTTTTAGCGCTCTTGGAGCAGCACCAGATTCGCTGTCGGGTGGTGGGCCCAAGCGACCAGAAAAGCGATGGAAAAACCGAGCAAAAGAGCGCTCAGCGTTTTTTTGCTGATCCCCAGCAAGCCCAGGTCAGGCGTTTCGCGCCGCTTGCGGGATCTCAGCCTGAGCATCTGGTGTTTTTCTTTTCCCGAAAATATCAAGCGGAACTTGCAAGTGTTGGGGCAGGGATCCTGGTCACGGGTTTTGATTTTGTGACGCCCCTGCTTGCAGTGCCCTTCCCTTTCTGGGGTCGCACGGTGGTGGTGGCGGCAAGCGATCCTTATCTCGCGATGGCTGTGCTGTCGGAGCATTTTGCGCAAGCTCAGCTCAAAAGTAGTCATCTCCCGCAAACCACCCACTCTCCAATGTCGCTGACGCTTTCTCCCCCGCAGGTTCACGCGAGTGCGGTGATCGGAGACGGGGTGCAGCTCGCAAGTGGCGTGGTAATCGAGGCGCACTGTGTAGTGGGTGCGGGAACTGTGATTGAGGCAGGCGCGAGGCTTTATCCGGGATGCGTGGTGGGTGAAGATTGCCAGATTGGGGAGCAATCGGTGCTCTTCCCCCGGGTGGTGATGTACGACGGCACCTGGATTGGCAAGCGGGTGCGGCTGCATGCGGGTTGTGTGCTGGGGGCGGATGGTTTTGGCTATGCTGCCCGAAAAAAAGCGGTAGACAGCGACGGTGATCGCGGTGTTCCGTGTGGGGGGCACCAGAAGATTCATCACTTTGGTCGGGTGGTCTTGGGCGACGAGGTGGAGGTGGGAGCCAATTCCACGATTGATCGCGGGACGATCGCTGATACACGGGTAGGTGATCACGCTAAGCTTGATAATTTAGTGCACCTCGGTCACAACGTGCAAGTGGCCAGGGGGGCGATTGTGTGTGGCGGCACTTGTGTGGCAGGGAACGCCAAGCTTGGAGATTTTTGTTATATCGGTGGCATGACGGCGATTGTCAATCATGTACATGTGGGAGCCGGGGCACAGGTGGGGGCCCAGACTTTGCTCTCGAAAGATGTGGCAGCAGGCGAGAAGGTGGTGGGGAATCCGCAGCGTTCGGTGCGGGATCATTTTCGGGTGCATGGGTGGTTGAATCGCCAGCTGAAGAGGAGGGGGGCCGCTGAGTGAGTGAGAGCCGGAAAAGCGGGTTCGACCCAATTTGGGAGAGTTTTGGTGGCCTAGCAGGCAGCTAGTTAGGTAGGTAGGTAGAGAGTCAGTGGTGTGCAGGAGTGTTGTGGGGAAGGGGAGAAAAAATTTCGTCTCACTGAAGAAAGACAAAAAAGAGCGCTGAAGACGTCTGAGGCCTCGCCAGTTAAAAAAAATTATGGAAACAGAAAAGTACGCGCTCAATATTGATCAAGTTCGCAAGTTTTTACCGCACCGTCAGCCTTTTTTACTGATTGACCGCGTTTTAAAGATTAATCCGGTGGGAGAGCAAGATGCTGCTCCGCCTAGTGCCAAGGTCGGTACTCAGGTGGTGGCTTTAAAGAATGTAAGTTACAATGAGCCTTTTTTTCAAGGACATTTTCCGGAGTTTGCCATCATGCCGGGGGTGCTGATTTTAGAGGCGATGGCGCAGACGGCTAGTTTTTCGGTTTACCCGAGTTTTGCTTTGCATCAGGAGGCCGATCTCAAGGATTTTGCTTGCGTGCTGGCGGGGGTGGATCATGCGCGCTTTCGTAAGCCTGTGGTGCCGGGAGATCAGCTGCGGATTGAAACGGAAGTGGTGCGTTGTCGTGGCAAGTTGTGGGCGTTTCAGTGCAAGGTGCTGGTCGCGGGGCAGAAGGTGGCAGAGGCTGAGATCTTGGCTAATTTAATCTCTAATCTGGCGACGTTGCAAAACAGGGCTTAAGCACCCAAGCCGCTAGCCGACTCGACTGGCGCTGGCTGAAGCCTAGGCGTGACAGACTTGGAAGGTCTGAGTTTTTTTGACCTGGTTTTTTTTGAAAGGACCGTTTTCATGATCCATCCCACTGCCCAGATCCATCCCGATGCTCAGATTGATCCGTCCGTTGAGATAGGCGCTTGGACGATCATCGGACCCCATGTGAAGATCGCGGAGCGCTGCCAAATCCGCAGCCACGTGATTATTGAGGGCTGGACGGAGTTAGGCCCAGACAACGTGGTGTTTCCGTTTTGTAGCTTAGGCGCAATCCCGCAGGATCTTAAGTACAAGGGCGAGCCGACGCGTCTCACCCTAGGAAGCAAAAATGTGATTCGAGAAGGGGTAACGATGAACCTCGGCACGGTAGGCGGCGGCGGGGTCACAGCGGTGGGCGATGAGTGTTTGATCATGGCCTATACTCATTTAGGGCATGACTGTGTGATTGGTAATCATTGTATTATTGCCAATTACGGCGGCCTGGCTGGGCACGTGATCTTGGAAGATTACGTGACGGTCGGTGGGATGTGCGGGATCTCGCAGTTCGTGCGGCTCGGTGCCTACTCCTACATTGGCGGGCAGTCGGGGATTGAAAAAGACATTCCACCGTTTAGTGTGGCCTTGGGGGGCAGACCTTGCCTATTAAAGGGTGCGAATATTGTGGGGCTGAAGCGCCGCGGCTTTGCGGTGGAGCGCATCCAGAAAATCAATGAAGCGATTAAGTTTTGGAGTAAGTCGGAGCTGACGAAGGAAAAGTGTTTAGTCAGCATGGAAAGCCAGTGGAGTGGGGTGCCTGAGGTGCAGCAGCTGGTGCAATTTATTCGCAGTAGTGAGGCTGGCGTCGTCAAGTAAGGGGAAAAGTGCCACGAGTCACCCGCCACAGTTTCCATGAGTGTTGTCTGATCTCCGCCGGCGAGGCTTCAGGCGATCAGCATGCAGCCGAGCTGCTGAGGGCTTTGCAGTCGTTACGGCCAGGCACGCTCACCGCTTTTGGCATGGGTGGGGAGCATTTGCAGGCCGCAGGGCTTGAGTCGGTGGTCGGTGGGCGGGGTCAAGCAAAAAGCAGTGCTCTGCTTGCGGTGATGGGCTCGACGGAAGTGTTCGGTGCCCTCCCCCGGATTTTTCGGGCGTTAGAGGCGCTGGAAAAAGCCGCGCGCGAGCGTCGCCCTGATTTTGCCGTTTTGGTCGATTACCCGGAATTTCACTTTCGCTTAGCCAAGCGCCTGAAAAAACTCCATATCCCGGTGTTTTGCTACATTCCGCCAAAAACCTGGATCTGGCGGACCGGTCGAGTGCGGTTCTTGCAGCGTTACTTTCAGCACTTGTTTTGTATATTTCCTTTTGAAGTGGCTTTTTATCAAAAACTTGGGCTGAGCAAGGTGACTTATGTCGGAAACCCGCTCGTGGATGAGCTCGATCTGGCGCGCACCCGGGCTGAGGCGCAGGCGTCGCTCGCCTCACTCCCTCAGCCGTCTGCGCAGTGTCGCTGGGTGGTCTTGATGGCCGGGAGTCGTCCGGCTGAGCTGAAGGCCCATTTAGAGGTGATGGTGGCTGCGGTGGCAGGAGCAATGGGGAAGCTCCAACAGGAGGCGGTGGTGTTGTTGCCGTTTGCAACTCGCGCGCAACAACAAGCAGCTTTGCCAGCCATCCAACGCCTGCAAGAGCGGTATCAAGCGACGGTGAGGCTCGTGCCAAGTGTCGGAAATGCCGCTGATTGCTTGCGTGCCGCTGAGTGCGGGCTGATCAAATCGGGCACGGCAACGCTTGAAGCGGGAGTCTTGGATCTACCGCACTGCGTGGTCTATCGTCCGAGTCGCTTGACAGGATGGCTTTTCCGTCACCTGGTGCGTTACCGTGGGCCGGTCGGGCTGGTCAATCTAGCAGTCAACGGACCGCATCTAGTCGCAGTGACGACGTTACCAAAGACCGCAGGGGTATCAAGCCAGGCCCTGCTCCCTGGCCAGGGGTTAGGGCTGCCTGCGATTCCTGAGATTTTAATGCATGAGGTGACGGAGGCGCGGTTGACGGGCGAGCTGATTCAGCTGCTGGAGAGCGAGCCAGCGCGAGCAAGGCAGCGCGAGTATTTTCAGACTTTACGCCTGGCACTGTTGCAAGTGCCGCCTCAAGCAGGTGAAGAGCGCGGAAGTCCGAGTCTTTTTTTAGCAACCCAGGTCCTTGCGAAGGCAGCAGAAGTCCGATGGCAAACCGGAAGCCAGGGGGTCAAAAAAGGGCCAGCCGTGGCCACCCTCGTCGGGTCATTTTTGTGGTCCAGTGCCTCGTGGTGGGTGCGCTGGCTGCTCAGCCGTGGCGTACTGAAGGGCAAGGTGCTGCCGGGGGTTGGCCGGGTGGTGAGTGTCGGGAATCTGCAAAGCGGGGGCAGTGGCAAAACGCCCTTGGTGGCGAAGATTGCCTGCGAAGCCGCAGCGCGCGGCTTGCAGGTGATCATTCTCACTCGCGGGTTTGGTGGAGTGTGGGGGCGGAGCGGGCGCTGGGGGAGGGCGTGGTGGGCGGGCAGTAACGTTGATGACGCTTGCGGCGGCTTGCTCGGTCCAGGATTGCCCGAAGTGTCACCCCAGCTTGCAGGCGATGAGCCCGTGCTGTTGCATCAACTCTGTCCGCAAGCTGTGGTTGCAGTCGGGGCTGACCGAGTCCGGCAATTTCATCAGGCGGTGCGTTTCCTTGCGACGCGCTCGTTAGGTGGGCAAAGCCCACGCATTGATCTGGTGATTCTCGATGATGGCCTGCAGCACTGGCGAATTCATAAAGATCTCGAAGTGGTAGCCTTAACCCACGCGCAGCGAGGTGGTAGGAGGAGTGGTTGTGTTGGCAAGGTGTTGTTTCGTGATTTTTATAGCGTCCTCAGGTACTGCCAGCTTGTGGTCTGGACGCAAGTGGGCGTAGCCTCAGAGCTTCGAGAAGCGGTGCAGCCGTTCATCGGTGACACGCCTCAGCTGCAGGCTTACACCCGGTTAGCGGCGGCCAGCCAGATGACGCGGCCTGAGCTACCCTTATGGTTGGTGTTGGGGATTGCTCAGCCCCAGCGGGTGGTGGATTTTTTAGACGCCCTAGGCTGCACGATTGCGCAGACAGTTTTTTTACCCGATCATGCGCCCGTGACGCGCAGCCAGATTGCCCAGTGGTGTGAGGCTGCAGAGCGAGTAGGAGCAAGGGTGACGGTGAGCGGGAAGGATTGGGTGAAGTGGGAGGAGCAGGGGGCGGTGCGCGCGCGGGTGTGGGTGATTGAGCCTGAGCTTTATTTTCAAGAGGAGGAGGCGGTGGCGGTTTGGGAGCGGCTGTTGTGGGGTGAGTTGGGGTGCGAGCCTGGTGACGGTGGGGGTGAAGATGTCCAGGTGAAGACGTTTGATGAAAAATTGCCGCACTCTGCAACCGCTATTGCTGAGTCAGCAAGTTCGGCGCAAGGCCACCGCGCACCGGATGCTTTGCGTCACAACGAAGGCGAAGGCGGCAACAATTGCGGTCAATGGACGGGGGAGCGGCGCAGATGATAGCGACCAATGCGCCGCGCCATTTCCTGCTGGCTTTAGCGTTGCGTGGGGTGCGCGGAGCGCTTTTTTGTTTCTATCTCCAGCCACGTTTTTTGCAAGGCTTTTGGGGGCGGATCTTTGGCTGGGTGGCCTACCGCTTAGCCTTCAGGCGGTCGGTGGTGGTCAACAATCTTGCGCTGGCTTTTCCCGGACAGCTTGGCTTGCAAGCGGAGTTATTGCGGAAGAATTATGATCATTTAGGGCACCTTTGCGTTGAGATTCCCTTGGTACTGGGTCCGATGCCTGCTTGGATTGCGCGAAATTGCGATTTGCAAGGCGGGGAGGAGATTCGGCGCGCTCAGGTGGGAGGTAAGGGGATTTTATTTCTCTCAAGCCATCTGGGTAATTGGGAGATCATGCTGGCGGTAGGCGCGGTGCTGGGCAAGGTGCCGCTTTTGATGGTGACCAAGCGGCTCAAGCCTTCCTGGTTGCATGCTTGGATTGAGCAGGGGCGCAACCGTTACGGGGTGGGTGCCACTTACGAGCCTAAGACGATCAAAGACGTCTTGCGCGCTTTGAAAAAAAACCAAGCGGTGGGCTTCGTGCTTGATCAGTACACCGGAGCGCCAGTGGGTGTGCGGGTACCTTTTTTTGGTGTGCCAGTCGGGACGTCCTTGGCGCTAGCCACCTTGGCTAAAAGAACCGGTGCGGTGGTCTTGCCGGTGAGTAATTACCGCAAACCGGATGGGCGCCTCGCGGTAGTGATTGAGAAGCCTTGTGCTTGGATCAAGGTGGGGAGCGGGAGCAGTGAGGGAGATTTGCACCGGGAACTGGCAGTCAATACCGCAGCTTACGCCGCTATTTTGGAGCGCCACATCCGGGCACATCCCGAGCAATGGCTTTGGACGCATCGACGCTTTAAAGGCGACCTCTCGCCACTGCGCGCGGACGAGTGGGAGAAGCCGCGCGTCAGGAAGTCGATGGACTTTCCTGCGGTCATCTCTTAAGCTTAAGGCAGAGGGGTGGAGGATGTTTTGTGGATGTGTTTGCAAGTCTTAACCGAAAGCTCCCAAAGTCGATGACGAGGAGGCTACGCCTAAGCCAGTCGTTGTCGTCATGGTCGCTGGGACTGGCGTTGGGGGGTTGTACGACGGGCGCCGTTTTACCCCAGTCCCCGTCCTCGTGGCCGTCTTCTGCGCCTGCACCTGCACAGCTATTGGGGGCTTCTTTAGCACCGGGTCCTCAATTCGAGCACGACTGGGGTGGGACCTCTTTTTTGGGAGCTCTGCCGGGGGGAGGATCTGAGCTGCAAGCCCGGTTTACCGCCGCACCTTGGCAAGAAGAAGAAGGGCGTGGCAGCAGCGCCTCTCACGTCGCATCGGCTCGTAAAGAGGAGCAGAAGGCTGCGGCGGTAGGAGGAACCTTGGGGAGGGGGCCGTCTGACTCTTTGTTGGAAGCTGCGCAACGCGACCTCCCCGTGAGCGCCCCCAGCCGCCTCAAGCCCCTGCTGCGCCGCCACGACACCGATCGTCCTCGTGATTCTTTGCTACATCCCTTGCGACCGGCCGCGGCTCAGCTGGCGGGTTTTGCCACTGGGGGGGGCGGGGGAGCGCGGGAGTTTCATCCGTGCCAGTTGCCGCGTGACGGGGGCTCACCGCTTTGGGTGGGGGAGAAACTGACCTATAATTTTTCTTGTTTTGGGATCAGCGGTGGGGAAATCACGCTTGAGGTCAAGCCGTTTCAGCGGTTAGGGGGTCGCAAAGTCTACCACTTGTGGGGACAGGTCTTCAGCTCGGCGCTTTTTAGTCTTTTTTACCGTTTTAAGGATCAAGTCGAGTCGTTTGTCGACTGGCAAGGGGTGTATTCCCATCGCTTTCAAATTAACCTCAATGAGTCCAAGCAACTGCGCGAATCTATTGAGCTTCATGACTCGCGTTTGCAATTGACCCATTACTGGAACCACGTGCAGCCGAAGAATCAGCCGGTGAAAGACACCCGCGAACAGGCGGCAATCCCGGAGTGTCCTCAGGATAATTTCTCAGCCTTGCATTATTTGCGTTTCTTGCCCCTTCGGGTCGGTCAAGAGATTCGCTTCCCGGTGGTGTCAGAAGGTAAGTTCTGGGAGGTGATTGCCACCGTGTTACGCCAAGAAAAGGTGCAAACCCCCTGGGGCGAACAAGAGGCTTTTGTGATTCATCCCGATTTCTTGCGCGACGGGGTGTTGAAGAAAAATGAAGGTGGATTGCTCTGGCTGAGCAACGATGAGCGGCGTTTTCCCCTGCGGTTGGAAGCAAAAATCAAGGTGGGCGTGGTGGTGGTCGAGCTAAAAGCGCTTGAGCCCGGACAAAAGCCCGCTGCTCCCGCGTCTTGAGGGGGTTAGCTTGCGGCTAAGGTTTTGCAGAAAAAGAGCTGTCCTCTCGGCAAAAAATAGGTTCAAGTGGGTGTGGGTGGAATGATGAGTCAGGAGAGTAAAAAAATGTCCCCTTCCGCAGCGGTCAGTTCCGGGCCTGCCGTCCAGCGCATTCTCGTGCGCTCCCCGAATTGGATCGGGGATCAGGTGATGGCCTATCCTTTTTTTTATTTCTTAAGGCAGACTTACCCGTACGCGCACATTGCGGTGGTGTGCCCCGAGTGGGTGGCCTCCTTGCAGTACCGACACCTGGTGCAAGAAGTTTTCGTTCTCAAGCGGCCTGCGCGATCAGGGCTTGTAAAGCTGAAGCAAGAAGAACTGTCGCTGATGGGGCGGTGGCGCCAGGCGAGGCAGGCTGAGGCCGCCTTGCTAGAAGACCTCAAAGGTCACGGCTCCTGGGATCTCTCCTTTGTCTTACCGCCGTCCTTCTCAGCAGCCTGGCTGATGTGGCGGGCAGGGGTTCGCACGCGGGTGGGGTATGCCAGCGATTTACGCTCTTTCTTGCTCACTCAGGCCATCCCGCTGAAGGCAGCACGCTATTTACACCGCTCGGAGAGTTATGTGCGACTTTTAGTGGGAGCGGGGGGCAGCCGCCGGGTGGCTGCGTTGCCTACTGCTTTGAAAGTGCAAGAGAAAGCACAAGACTTCTGGCAAGCCATCCAGCCGCTCGAGGACCCGCCTTCGGTGTTCAGTTTTCCAGTCGAGCAGGCCTGGAGTCAGGCGGTGCCGCTGGTGCCACCCAGCGAGCCTTATTGGGTACTGGCGCCTGGGGCTGCAGCCGTCTCACGCCGCTGGTCTTGGGAGCAGTTTTTAAGTTTAACGGAAAAAATCACCCAGCGGGCAGAACAACGTGGTGTGCAGCCCCCCAGAGTGGTGATCGTCGGTGGTCAGGCTGAGCAAAAACTGGCAGCGCTCTTGATGCAACAGACTCACATCCGTTGGCTGGATTTAACCCATCAAGGGGAAGTGGCGGGCTTTTGGCAGGTCTTTCGTCAGGCGCAGTTCACCGTGTGCAATGACTCGGGGCTGGCGCATGTCGCAGCCCTGTGTGGCTCCCCGGTGCATCTCATCTGGGGGGCAGGGGAGCCTAAGAAGACGGCACCGCTAGGTCCAGGCAAGGTGCAAATTCATTTCAATCCAGTCGAGTGCTGGCCGTGCCAGAAAAACCAGTGCGCACAAATGGGCGCACAGTATCTGGGCTGTTTGCAAGGCATCTCGGCTGAGACCGTCTTTCAGGAGCTCACCTGCGGGGCGCTCAGCAAGTGACGGCGTCAAGCTTCGTGCAAACGCTTGGAAAAACACCGCGTAGATCAGAGCACCCAGGCAGAAGCGACGGAGGGCGTAGTGCCGCAGGAAGTCAAGAAGCAGGAAGTCAGGAAGGACGGGGGGCAGTATGAGTGATGGGCAAACGGTCTCCCTGCCAAGCGTCGCGCCGCCTGCCTTACCGGGCAAGCTCAAAGTGCTCGTGGTCTGCTTATCACATTCCTGGGGCGGGCTGGAGCAGGTGGCAGCCCAGGACGTCTTGGCCTTGCAAGAGCAAGCGGCGGTTGGCACTGGCGATCCTGTGCAGGGTGAAGCGGCACAAGTCACCTGGATGGGCTTTGCTGGGAGTCCTTTTTTGGCCGCTTGCTGTGCGTCGCAGCCTTCGTTGCCTTCTCTAGGGTCGTCGCTTGGGGTCATCCATCCGGGTTGGGGGTGGCAGGTAACCATGATTCGCGCTCTCCACCTGCTGATTGGACGTTTTGGCGTCAACCTGGTGCACGCTCATCAGCCCTCGTTGTTAAAGTGGCTGGTGCCTGCACTGTGGGGATGTCCAAGCGTGGGCTTAGTCGTGAGTCGGCACATCTGGAACCAGCATCTCAAAAAAAACAGCTGGCACGCTTTCCTTTACCAACGGGTCGATGCTCTGCTGGTCATGAGTCACGCTCTGCGTGCCAATGTGCTTGCCACTCACGCCATCGCTTGCCAAAAAGTGCAGGTGGTGACTTTGGGGTTAGATTTGACCAAGTTTGACCCCCAGCCGCTCAA
>JAYTHP010000195.1:0-26359 GCA_043732485.1 Oligoflexia bacterium | reverse complement strand
AAAAATACCCGTTGGAGCTAAAATCATCAAGAAGCATGACCGAGCACAAACTCCCTACGAGCGCTTACTCAACCACACGGACCAGCAAAAGCAGGCCCTAAAGGCTCTTAAGTCTCAGCTCAATCCCTTCGAGCTGGCTAGAGGCCTAGAGCTCAAACTGGGGGAGTTCTACAAGGCAGCCAGACGGCTCCAAGTGGAAAAGCGACCTCAACCCCCAGATCACTCTACTGATCAGAAGGAGGCAGCATGAAATTTCTTATCCAACCCTTTTTTCTCTTCAAATCCTTTTTGACGCGCCGCGTCTCACTGCCATTTATTTATGACTCAATACGGGCTTGAAGCCGCAAGAACCCGGTCCGGAGTGCTTACGAGAAACCCTCCAGGGGGGAAAAGCGCAAACGAGCACAGATAAGAAACTAAGAAGAGAGACGAAAAGGGGAAAGTGAGGTGGGCAGTACAGCCCCGAGGCTAAAAAGCCTGATGCGATGATTTTTTTCAGTGGTGGAGCTGATCGGAGTCGAACCGACGACCCCCTGCTTGCAAAGCAGGTGCTCTACCAATTGAGCTACAGCCCCCCAGTTTCACTGAAAAAAAGCGTAAAGTTCCTTAAACCTCACGATCGCCAGCAAAAGCACTGGCTGCTCTTTGCGTCGCGGTTTAAGCAATGAAGAAGAGATTACGCAAATCAAAGGCCAATTGCAATTGGAAATCGTGCAAAAACCGCAAAACTAGCGCCAGCGTCTACCGCAAGACCACCCCGCCACCCAAAAGCAGGGGCCACCCCAAGCTTTTTGCTCCCTAAAGCCCCCCCAAGTACCCTAAAATCCCCCGACCCCCACGCTCTTTGCCTTGCTTTTCCAGGCTTTCCCTCATTAAACTGAAGAACTATGAACGACCTTGCACCCCTTGCTCCCACCCCCCCTCATCAGGCACACGAAGTCACAGCCGCTCTCCCACAAAAGCCCTTGAACGCAGCCAACTATGCTCGGGGCTTTTTAATCGATGAGGAGTGGCTTGCAGGCATTGTCGATCATGGCTTGCCTTCGTCGCAAGACCCTACCGCCGCCGCCACGCCGCTGCCGCCACAACATCAGTCCGGTTTTTCAGCGTTTGTGCTAGCCTACCTGAGTGGCGATTATGTCTCTTACGAGCATTTTGACCAACTTGAGCAGGCATTAAGCTTTTTAGCCAGCCTCAAGCGTCCCTGGAGCTTTGAGCCGATCAGTGGCGGTTGTGGGGGAGGTGCGTGCGATCAGGGAAATTGCGGCAAAGCAGGCGCTTGCAAGCTGGGGTCTTGTTAAGCGTCAGCTCACCACGGCTTCGCGCAGTCTGAGAATTGAGCGCGCGCGCCCTGTGGTTTCCTCCAGATCAATCACCACCGCGCCGTAGCCGCCCGGCCCCTCCGCAGGCTCAAATTTCAGTGGCCTTTTGGTGATAAAGCGCTCAATGGAGATTTCCTTTTTCACCCCAATCACGGAATCAAAACAGCCGCACATCCCGACATCGGTAATAGCCGCGGTTCCGCCAGGTAAAATTCGCTCATCGGCAGTCTGGACATGCGAGTGGCTGCCGACCACGGCGCTCACCCGACCGTCCAGAAAGTGGGCAAACGCCTGCTTTTCTGAAGACGCTTCCCCGTGAAAATCGACTAAAATACAGTGAACCCCCACTTGCTCCAAACGCTCTAATTCTCTTTCCGCGGCACGAAAGGGACAATCCAGCGCGTCCATGAAGACCCGCCCCATGACTTGTAAGACCGCCAGCTGCAGTTCGGGATTTCTGCGCGACTGCACGACCGTCATGCCGCGCCCCGGCGCCCGGAAACGTGGGTGATCGGGATAATTGCTGGGGCGAATGACCCTGGTGCTTGAGGCCATATAAGGGATAATTTGCTTCTTATCCCAGGCATGATTGCCAGTGGTAATGACGTCCACTCCTAAGGCAATAAATTCGTCGGCCATCTCAGGCAAAATCCCGTTGCCATGGGCCATATTCTCGCCGTTCACCACCACGAAATCAATCTTATGGGCCGGGATAATCCGACTCATGGCCAACTTCACCGCCGCCCGACCGGGCTGACCAAAAACGTCACCAAAATAAAGCAGCTTCACTGCATCACCTTTCGTGTTACCCGCGATTCCCTGAGCACGGTGACGGTGAGTTGCCCGGGAAAACGCAACTCCTCACGCAAACGATCCCCCACCGTTTGCGCTAAACCCTCAAGCGCCGTTTCACTGACTTGCTCACTTTCCACCAATATCCGCAACTCGCGCCCGGCTTGCACCGCGTAAGCCTGCGACACCCCAGGCATCGACGAGGCGATCTGCTCCATCGCTTGCACCCGCTCTTGCACCACCGCAGTCGAGCCATGCCTCGCCCCTGGACGAGCCGCCGACAGCGCATCCGCCGTGATCACCAAGTGATCTAACCACGATTGCGGCCGCACTTCCTCATGATGCGAGGCTAAGGCCGCCACAATCTCAGGCGCCTCACCGTAGGCTAAGGCAAAATCCGCGCCCGACTGGGCATGCCCGCCGTCATGCGTTTGATCGAGAGCCTTCCCCAAATCATGCAATAAACCCGCCCGCCTCGCAAGCATCACATCAAAACCTAACTCGGCTGCCATACTGCCGCAAAGCCAAGCCGACTCAATCGAGTGATCCAACTGATTTTGCCCAAAACTCGTGCGAAATTGCAAAGTACCTAAGACCCGCAAGACCGCAGGATGAAAATCCCGCAAACCTAAGCCTTGGGTCGCAGCCAAGCCGGCATCGCGCGCCGCTTGGTCGACCTTCACTCTGGCATCGCTTAAAAACTCCTCAATCCGGCCCGGATGAATGCGCCCATCCCTAATCAGGTCCACCAAAGCCACGCGCGCCACTTCCCTGCGAAAAGGATCAAAACTAGCAATCACGATGGCCTGCGGCTCGTCGTTCAGCAGCAAATCCACCCCGGCTTTCTCCTGAAAGTGCCTCGCATTACGCCCCTCTTTGCCGACAATTTTCCCTTTCATCCCAGCACTGAGCTGTTCTGCGGTTAAAGCCACGCGCGCGGTGGTGACGTGCGATACCCAGGAAGTGGCCTGGCGTGCCATGACAATCGTTAAGATCCGCTTGGCTTCTTGCTCAGCGTCGTACGCAGCAGCTTGCTTGAGTGATTTTTGTGTCATTGGACGCTCTCTTTCTCTCTCTCTACTGCGCTTGTACTCACCGCTAAAAACCATCCCCACGCGTGCGGGGCTTACCCACCCAGATCCTCGCTTCCGTGACAATCACATCCATCCGCTGATCGCCTGGGTGTTGCGGTAACCTAGCGCCGTCTTGCCACTGACCCTCAAAGGCTAAGGCAATGCGCTTCGCCCTCCAGGCCCGCTTGAGATAACGATCGTAAAAACCCTGGCCTCGTCCTAAACGCTCACCCTCGCTGCCAAACGCCACCCCCGGCACGAAAAGTAAATCTAAATCCTGAGGGTCCACCCGCGCAGCCGCACCCTCTCCCCTTTGCACAAAAAACTCCATTGCGCCAGCACCGTCACCACCCTCTTCACCCGCACCACCCGAGTCGGCTGTCGTGCGCTTCCTTCCTGGCCGCAGCGCTTGCCCCCAACACGCAAGCGGCAAACAGACCACAACTGGAAGCTCAGCAGGCAGCAACTGTAACGCGGTGGTTAAAATCACCTCCATCAACACCTCATCCGGCATCGCCTGGTAACTCCCCAATATCAAGGGCTTTTCTTCCCTTCCCAGAGCAAGATTTTGCCAAGAGCCTGGCAGCGCGCCTGTCAAATACTCAGCTAAACGGACAGCCACTAAGTGACTTTTGGCACTCCGCTCCTGAGGCGGTAGGGAGCGCACCCACCGTAAACCTTGCTGCCGCTGCCTGAACTGTTGTGCTTGGAAATCGTCTTGCTGAGCCATCGACCTTACCGCCCTGTCCCTACCCGACCGCCTACCCGCGAATGCTTGGCAGCAGTCCGGCAATCACCTGACCAAAAGACTACACTGATTCGGGCTTTTTAACAACTGCTTTCACCCCAACACCTCACCCATGACACCGTACGCAGCCCCCCCCCCACCTATGACGGGTGACAGTGGGTGGGACGTGGTAGCCTAGGAATTTTTTACCCAATTGTTAAACAAAAAAAGCCAAGCTATAATCAAAAGTACGATGACCACGGCAAGCCTCATCAACACTTCATCAGGCGCAAGCGACGAAATCCAGCGACGAAATCTACGAGCGTACACCGAGCACAAGAATCAAATCGACACCGATCAGCTGACGTTTGAGCATCGGCAGGAGTTGATTAAGGAAGAAGAACGGCAGCAAAGCAGACTGAGTGACCTACGTCAGGCCTATCAAGTCAAAATTTCGTTGGAAGCGCAAGCCTTAGAAGCCCAGTTAGAGGAAACGCAAAGAAATCATCACACCCAGCTCTCGCAGCAACAACAAATCGGCCAAGAACAGCTTGAACAACTGAAAATGGCACAAAAAAAACAAATGGCTGAGTATCAGAAAAACTCGGAGCAAAAACTAACGCACCTCCAAAAGGAAATGCAACAGGCCTCAGCCACATTGCACGAACAGGCCAAGAAATCCGCTAAAAAGGAAGGAACTCTCCTCAAATGATCCCTGATTTTAATCCAAGCCAGCAGCTGGCGGACCATGAAAAAATTGCGGTCAATGGCTTCTCCCAAGTGCTTGAGCTCTTGCGGGTGGCCGACCCACAGTTTCGCGAATCACTCTTAAAACGTCTTGCCTCAAGAGATCTCACCTTGGCACACTCGCTGAGACGGGATCTACGCGATGATCAAGATCAAGAATGGCGCTAATCAGCTGCAGCCAGCTCAGCCGCCACGTTTTTGGGCCCGCCCTTGACCTAGACCTTAGTTCCCACAAAGCGTAAGATGGCTGCAATCAGCGCCTGTCTGGCCACGGGCTTGCTAATATGCTCGTTGCAACCGGCTGCCCGAATATTAACCACTTCCTCATTCATGGCATGCGCCGTCAGCGCTAAAATTGGGCCTGGATAACCCTTGGCCCGCAGCTGCCGGGTGGCTTGCAAGCCATCTAACCAAGGCATTTGCACATCCATGAGAATCAGATCATAAGGCGACTGTAAGGCTTTAGCGATCACTTCCCGCCCGTCGCTTGCCACCTCAACCAGCGCCCCTTCGCGCTCCAAGTAATAGCGCATCAGCACTTGGTTATCGACCACATCATCAGCCAGTAAAATGCGACGCCCCACTAAAAATCCCAACGGTACAGCACCCTCCCCCTTTGGCACGCTCAAGGAAGCAGGCACAAGGTGAGTGACGGGCTGCAACGCCGGGTACTCAAACGGCCCCGCTTCCAGCCTGACTTGAAAATGACTGCCCTGACCGGGGTGCGACTCGAGTAAAAACAGGCCTCCCCCTAAATGCTCGGCCATGCGCTTGGATAAAGCTAAGCCCAGGCCGGTTCCGCCAAATTTGCCAAAAATAGAGCCATCGGCTTGCACAAACGGGCGAAATAACTTCTCGCGGTCCAGCTCGCTGATCCCAATGCCGGTATCAAAGAGATCAAAAATCAAATTCTGCTCACCGTCATTAGTGGCCTCAGCACTGACTCGCACCCGCACCCCGCCTGCTAAAGTGAACTTAATCGCATTGCCGATCAAATTACTCAAGATCTGCTGGATCAGCCCCGGATCAGAAAAAGCGGTTTCGGGTATTGAGGCTGCAAGCTCGGCCGTTAAGCTTAACCCCTTTTGCTGCGCCACTAAGCGCAGCGAGGCGGCCAGGTCTTGCAGCAAAGCTCGCGGAGAAAATCGCTTCTTGTCAATGGCAAGCTTCCCTGCTTCCACCTTGGACAGATCCAGTACGTCGTCAATCAGCTTGAGCAACGCATGCCCGCTGCGCTCGATACGCGCCAAGGCGTCGTCGCGTTGCGCAGGGGTGAGGTGAGGATCTTTTAAAATCTCAGTAAATCCTAAG
Organism: Oligoflexia bacterium; assembly: GCA_043732485.1. GTDB lineage: Bacteria > Bdellovibrionota > UBA1018 > UBA1018 > UBA1018 > JAYTHP01. The sequence goes on along the minus strand of JAYTHP010000195.1, from coordinate 20,387 downwards.
ACCGCCGTCATCGGCGTGCGAATCTCGTGACTCATGTTCGCTAAAAAAATACTTTTCGTCGCGTTCGTGCGCTCGGCTTCTTGTTTCGCCAATTCTAATTTCTTGGCCGCATTCACCCGCCCGGTGACATCGACCGCGTGGTTGTAAACCCCGTAAGGTTTGCCTTCAGCATCTTGCACCTGAACAAAGGTAAAATCGTAGTAATGCTCCACCAGCGGACCACCTAAGTCATCGGCGTGAAATGACAAAAAATCTTCACCCTTAAAGGGTTGGCCGGTCTTAAAAACCTGCTGCAAGATGTGCTCAAACGGTTGCCCGCGAAACTCCGGACAAGCCTCAAGCAGCGGCCGACCCAGCAGCTCCCGGCCGTGAAAAACTTCCTGAATACGTGGATTGACTTTCTCAAAGATAAAATCAACTCCCCGCCATAAAACCATTGAAGCCGGTGATTGCTGAAAAATCGTTTCCAACTGATTTCTTTGAAACTGCAACCGACTCTCGATCTCAATCCGGTCCTCAATATCAGTACACGTCCCAAACCACAAGCTCACCGCTCCCTCAGAATCGCGCATCGAGCGCCCACGCGCCTTAAACCAGCGGTAGACGCCATCAAATCTTCTGATCCGGAATTGCATGTCAAATTCCAGCTCGATTCGCACCGCTTGCATCCAACGACTCCACACCTGCTCGCGGTCAGCCGGATGAATCACCGTGTCCAGCCAACCCGTGCCCAGCTGTGCTTGCTCCGACACCCCCGTGTACTCTAACCACTGCCGACTCAAGTAATTGTTTTGTCCACTCGGCAAACAGGTCCAGACGAGCTGCGGTAGGTTTTCAATTAGCGATTGGTATTTCGCTTCACTGCGATCGAGCGCAAGCCTGGCACTTACCCGGTCGTGAAACTCTTGGATCAGCACGAAGAGACCGTAAACCTTCTCCGCCTTGGCTTCATTGGCCTCTCGCAGCGGCACGCAAATCACATCCCGCACACATTTGGCTTTCCTGCCATCGCCTTGCGTCCAGAATAACTGCAGCTCTTTGCGCGTGTAAGCCTCACCTGACAGGTAGGTTTGATTGAGCACCTCTAAAAACACTTGATCCACAAACTCGGGAAAAAGACTGACCAGCGGTTTTCCTAAAAAGTCCTGTTTTTTACTCAAAAACAGGTTGCTAAACCGGGTATTGGCCATTTTTAAAACATGGTTTGGGCCGTCAAGCAGCACCAGCGCAAAAGGCGCCTGCTTGAAAAAAAGATCAATCTTGTCATCTCCTTGCGCCGCCCGACGATGCACACCCACCCGCAAATGTAAGTTGAGCCGGGCTGCGGCAAGCTCATGAAAAACCCCCTCCTCTTCCTCCATCCAAAGTTCGTCTGCACCTGCCCGCACCGCTGCCAGTCGCTGAGCCACAGCCGCCCGCAAGCTGATTGCGATCACCGGAATCTTTCCCGTTTTTTCCTGCTGTTTCAAAGCCTGGATTCGCTCAACCGCGCCGCAAGCGTTGAGACCTTGCACGATCAGCCAAGGCGCCTCCCGCTCGGTCCAAGCCATCAGCTCCTGCTCCCGATTTGCTTCTCCACCTGCAAAAGCACCCAGCTCAGCCGCCGTCAACACCACCACGTCAAGCTCACCCTCAAGCTTCAGCCCCAGCAGCAGCAATCTGAGCGACTCACTGCAGTCCAGTAGCAACACTTTTTCGCAAGGGCGCAAGCTGGCGGCGGAGCTTGCAGCAAGCGGCTGCGCGCCTGCGCCGGGTAACGCCTGTGGCTTGTTACTGGTGAAAAAATCAACCTTAAGTTTCAATTGCGAGTCCACTTCCGGCAACCACGGCAAACCACCAGGCCCACCCGCAGCAGGCGACGATGCTGACGATGCCGATGCCAATGCTGACGCTGACGCTGACGATGCTGACGACGATGCTGACGCTGACGCTGACGCTGACGCTGATGCTGATGCTGATGCTGACGACGCGCTGCTGGCTTCAGGCTCCCGCTGCAACGAAGCTTCCCTTAGAGCCGGCTCAGGCTCAGACGTCGCCAGGGCCTCAGTGCCTGCAAAGCGCTGGACGGAGTGTGAAACCTGGCAAGCGGACAGCGCTTGGCCCTCCAAAACCCCTACCAAAACCCCTCGAGGACAACCGGCTTCATCAAAAAGTGGGTGACTAGAGAAACGCAACGGCTCGTGCAGATACCGCTTAGCCCCCCAAGCCTGACGAAACCACAACGACAAGCCGTCATCTAATCCTGAGGTGTTGCAAGTCGCAAGCGCGGTGGCAAAGCAAGGCCCTAGGCTGGACCACCATTCAGACCACACCCGGTCGCCTGTCTGACCCAATGATTGCAAAAAACTTTGGGTGTTTTGCGCAGCGGCTAGCGCTAAAAAAGCATCGTTAAACAGCGTGACCGATTGTTCCCCCCACACCATCAGCATCGGAGAAGGCGAATGGAGGCAGAGGCTAATGGCATTGATCTGGGTTTGCGGCCAAGCTTCAATGTCACACAGCGGCGTTTGCGCCCAATCGAACAGCGCAACCCGCTTGCCCATCTGACCTGCTTTTTCAAAGCGAGCAACCGCGAACTGTTTTTTAATGCGAACCTCTCTGACAACAAGCCTGGAGCTTGGCAGGGAAAATCTTCCTCATAATCAACCTCATCCGCTAGGCTTAGCGCTTACTCAGCAAATCGTCAAAGAAAATATATATAAATTTTAATCAATAAATCAGCTTTGACCCTTACCTAACAGCGAACCCCCCAAACCCTTACTGTTTCCGGATCTTTGGTGCCTGGACGCCGACGCTCGGTGAGGCGTCCATCTCCAGCTTGACTTTTAGCTTATAATTCTCTTTTTCCAGGGAATCGTACTTTTCCTTCCAATACTTCAGCTCTTGCTCTAACTCAGCGATTTTCTTATTTCTTTCGCTAGCAAGCGAATAATACCCTTCGCTAAAAGTCTCAGTCGTCGGGCTAAAAACCCCTACCCGAGTTTCCCCGTCCACGATGCCCTTCACTCTCCAGGTGTCCCCCTCGGCAGGCTCAGCGTCGACGACTTGAATATCAAGGCCTTTCCCGGGATAGGCCTTGTCTTGCCAGTAGTGCGCAGCCGATTCTTTGGCATGATTACGCGCGCGCTCGCCCGTTGAGCAAGCCACGACACCCGAACCCACCACCACCGCCAGCAGCAGCGCTGCGATCCTGGTTTGGCGTGCGGGTTTTAGCGTGAGGGGGTTGGCAGCGAACCCTCCTGCTGCCTTGATGCTGTTACCTAATTGGCTTGTTACGTTCATGAGACTCAAATTCCTTTCGAAAAAACGTTAAAATAAACACCTAGTGCAAGCACTGGCTGCTGACACCCGCTCGTTTGCCGCTCTCAGCAAGGTCATTGCCTGGAACACAGCCCTCACCTTAACTGAAAGGCTCCCTGAAAGGCAAAAACAATCCTAGAGCCTACTACGAGGCGGCGCACGCGCTCTCTTTCTCTTTGTCCCTTAAGCCCCTCATAAAACCCCCAGTGATGACCTAGGTCGCAGCCCCCCCTCACCCCCTGCAACCCCGCACGACAAGCTCGTTTTTGCTGATTTTCGCGCCGATTTGACACAATTTTATTTTTTCTCAAATCGCTTAAGCTGAAAGAAGGTCGATCATCACAGGGCTTGGTAAGCCCCCCTCACCTTGAGTGGGTTCAGGTTTCGCCCACTTTTGAAAAAAGTGACCTGAACAAAGCCCGGGGCTACCCCACCCCCTCAAAAAAAGGTCACTCAAAGAATGCGTGACCTTTGCGAACTGATCAAGAAAGGATCTCTTTTATGTTGCATTCATCTCATCAAGACTTCATCTCCAGTCGATTGCGCACCCTCCCCCAAATCCTTCAGCCAGGAGGAGCCCCGCCCCTGGCGCCGCTGTTTCCGCTTTCTTATAAAAAGCTCAAGAACAAGCGCCGCGTCAGTGACCCTGAGCGCGTGCATCCCAGTGAACGGCCCAGTGAGCTCTGGACGGCCACTCACACTCGGGCCCAACCTCTGCACGCCAGACCCGTGCAAAAGTACCAGCCGCTCAGCGGCCTGCCCGAATGCCGACAAGCGTCCAGGTTATCCGCGCCGACTCAACAGAGCTCACTGAAGCGGCTATCACCCCGTGAGTTCACAAGCGGTGAGGACTTCAGCATGAGCTTGCCACCATGAGAGCGCGGGCAAAACCTAGGGCGGCCAAGCCCACCAACACCCCCTTATTAAGGGCCTGCTAAGGACTGATACCTCAGAGAGTGAACTTTGGGCTGAGAGTCATGAGTATCCTTAGAACCTTAGAACCTTAGAACCCTTCAACCCTTCGGAGAAAATCCCTAGAGAAAAAGGCTCAGGAGCACAAACCCCCACAACGATCCCCCACCGCCTCAAGTCGGAACACGAGAGCAAGAGAAGAGGTGGTGGGGGGCGTGGGGCGAGAGCTGTCTCCTTGTATCGCAACTACCAGAATCATTGGAACCCTAAACCTTAGAAATGCTTTTATAAACTTAGTCAGAAAATTGACTCATGGACCCCCCCCCTCACAACAACCCTCCTCAGACTGCGCGCGAGCCGGACCAGGATCAGACCGCCGCTGAACCCGGCCCCGTCTACTCCTGCGATCCTGACCCGCAGTGGCTGCTTTTTTTAGCGAAAAAAATTTCTCCGCTACCGCCTCTTTGAGTTGTAGATTGACGTCGTCTAGCTGCAAATCTCAGGCCTTGTGCTCGTCAGCTGCAAACCGCAAGCCCAAGCGGGTGATGGCAGAGGAGCTGTGGCGCCTGTGCCCTTTTTGCCTCCTGCCTGCTACTCTCCATCCCGTGGGATTGTTTTTTTACTTGGCCTCTCAATACCGCGTTCTAGTCACGCTCATTTCCTACTCTGGGGTGAGTTTAAAACCAATTGCTACGTCTTGAGCAAACTACGGCTGACGATGGTCTTGTCACTCACGCTCTCCACCACCCCGTCTCAGGCATGGACTTGCTCGTTTCCACACTCTTTCTCGCTGCAGCCACCTTAAAGCTAGAGGATCTGATTAAGAATGACTTCGTAATCCCAATTAAATTGAAGTACTTAGCCATAATTTCTGCCATCCCAAGTGCTGAGCGCATTTTTCAGTCGTGATCAGATTGCAGGCAAACTTTTTTTAGCTGCAATTTTCTATTATTTTCTACTATTTTTTGGCTCGCGATTACGGCACTCCTACCAAGCCTGGCGCCGCAAGATGAACTGGAAGAAAACCTTCCGCTAGCCCAAATGCTCCCCCCCCAAAGAGTCCCCCGGCTTGCCACCTGGCCTCAATCTTGCTACTAGGATTGACCCATGACGCCTCTTGCACTCTTCCCCCCTTTGCCTGGGGCCTCTCCACCCGTTGCCGTCCATCGTCAGCACCAGCTCTGGCGAGCAAGGCCTATGGCTTATCTTCTCAACACAGTCACCGCCCTCACCGCGGTAGTCGCGCTGCTACTGTTTCAGCTGTCAGCTGCCACCCCCGCGCAGGCTTCCCCTCCGTTTCCTGCAACCCCGACCTCCTCCTCACACCCTAGCGAGCCTCGCCTCGCACAGGCGGTGCAGCTGCTGCAAGCGGCTTCCCACGCGGGGTCTCTCGACCAGCAGGTCGACGAGCACGACGACGACCTGCAACTGCTGCAAAAGCCGCCGCTTTTCCTCGGTGAAGGCGAGCAACGGCTTTTTCAATTCACAGGCCTAGCCAAGTTCTCACTGGGAGGCCCGGCGGTTCGCGCCCTGCCCTTACCGGCAGGCTCCTTTCATGGCAAAGCCAGCGACTATCTCCTCCTCAAAGGCGTCAGTGCTGGCCGCACCGACCTTTGGGTCTGGAAAAAAGACGGCACGGTTGAAAATCGGACTCTCCAAGTGGAAAAAACCAGCCCGCTCCCCCAGGAGAAAAACTCGGAGTTGCAGCATGCCTTGGGCCTGCTGCAGGCCACGGAAATCATTCTTACTGGCCCGGGGGTGATTTTACGCGGTCCGGTGGATCAGCCAGGCGAGGCGGCGCGCATTGCAGCCCTCGTTCAGGCTTTTCCCGAGCAAGTCCATAATGAAACCACCCCGTCTGAGCGCTTTTTGCAAAAAGGGCAAACCGCCCTGGCCCAATTTCTGAAGAAAAATCAGCTAGAAAAGCTCAAACTTGAGCGACTCGGGCAAACCCTGTGGGTGCGCGGCGTGGTTGATAACCCGAAAAATCTCGACTCCCTCAAAACCCAACTGCGCGGGCTCTACCCCCTACTGTTGTTTGAGCTCGATACCCTGCCGGATCAAGCCCCAACCCTGATCTTTAAAGTTTTCTTACTCGAGCTGAAAAAAAAACAATTCTCCTCGCTGGGCATCCAGTGGTCGAAACTTACCGCCCTCCCCCTCCAGCTCGGCGGTCCACTTTTTAATCAGCCGATTAATTTAGACTTGGCCATTTCCGAGCTAGAGGGGCACGGACATGCCCGGGTGCTTTCGAACCCGGAACTAGCCGTGCGCGCGCCAGGCACCGCAGAGCTATTTGCAGGGGGTGAGATCCCCATTCAACTGTCCAATCGGCTCTACTCCAACGTCACATGGAAGAAATTTGGCCTCACCCTCAAACTCAAGATCTTGCATTCGATTGGCGATCGTATTCGCTTAGAGGTTTTTGCCGAAGTCAGCCATCTCGATCCCTCCTTGTCGCAAAATGAAATCCCTGGCATCCAAAAAAACTGCCTCAACACCCAAGTCGACGCCTCTTTGGGGGTACCACTGCTCTTGTCAGGCCTGCTCCAGCAAGATTTGCGGGAACAGGCCAAGGGTTTGCCGTTTTTGCGTCACCTACCGGTCTTAGGCAGCTTATTTGGCTCAGAAGACTACCTCAATGCCCGCTCCGAGCTGGTCGCCATTCTTTACCCCCTCACCCTCCCAAAGTCACCGCCCAGTCTCGCCTCCTTCATCCCCATCCTCCCCAAAGGCCCCCTGCCTCCACCCCGTAACTGGCTGGATCTCACAGAAGAAAGCCGCCTCAAAAACTCGGACGAATACCCATGGAACGCTTTTCCTTAAACTTTTTTAACTCACCCCGCAAAACCGCCAACACCTTACCCGACGGCGACGACGGCGACAACGACGACGACGACGATAACGACGACGCAAGCGGTGGCGGTGGCTCACCGCCTACTGGCTATGAGCTGCTCTCTGAGCAGGACCTTCCTTCGCCTTCTCCCTCTCCTGTGGCCTTTCCGCTGACCACCCCCGGCGCGGCGCCCGTGCTCGAGCAGCTCCTCTCCCATCCTGGGATCACCGATATTTGCTTAAACGGAGTCACGGCGCTTTACTGGGACGCAGGCCAGGGCTTTCAAGCCCTGCCCACTGACGCCCTGCCTTGGAAAAACGAAAGCGATTTGCTGCAATGGATCCTGAGCCAACTCTCACTCGTGGGGAAAACCTGGGATGCCCAACACCCCTTCGTCGATGCCACCTTAGTCTCAGGTCACCGCGTGCACGTCTCTTTTCCCCCTCTCTCACCGCAAGGGATTTTAATTTCCCTGCGACGGCTAGGCATGCACCAAAAACTCAGTTACTGGAAACAACACCCGGCCTTCGGGCAGCTCGCACAAGCCGCACAAAACGGTGACTCGATTCTCATCTCAGGCGCCACCGGCAGCGGCAAAACCACCTTCATTGCCGAACTGATCAGCTCCCTCTCACCGCTCGAGCGGATCATTGCGCTGGAAGACACCTCAGAGCTCTTCCCCCAGCATCCCCACTTTCTCAAACTAATCAGCAGACCCCCTAACGCCGATGGCTTTGGTGAAATCACTCTCAGAACGCTCTTAAAACAAACCCTACGCATGCGACCCGATCGCATCATCTTAGGCGAGTGCCGCGGCGAGGAAGTCCTCGATCTACTGCAAGCCCTCAATACCGGACACCGCGGCACCCTGACCACCTTGCACGCCAACTCCCCGCGCGATGCCTTAAGACGTCTGGAACTGCTGTGCTTACTCTCCAGCCAAGGGCATCTACCGCTTAGCGCCTTAAAAGACCTCCTCAGTCACGGTCTGCAGTGGGTGGTCCAGCTGCAACGGCACCATGGCAAGCGGGTGATCAGTGAGATCAGCCGGGTGGAAGGTCGGGAAGGTGACAACATCCTACTGCGCTCCATCCCACTTTCAAGCACGCTCCCCTCAGCCCCTGGGTAAGATCCCGCTTGCCTTGCAGCCGCCATCATGATAGCTGTCCACTCACCAGGCGCAACGTGAAGTCATTGATTACAAACCCGTTTTCTTAAGCGCCCCCCCTCCCAGTACCTGTGTCGTTTAGCCCCGGGAGGCTTGGCGGAGAGGAGCGCGTTGTGCAAGTGCGCGCAGCCGCTTTCGTTTGGGTCTTTTTCACCACTCGTTGTCACTGCTTTTTGTCACTGCTACTCTTTTCCCTTATGACGCAAAAAACTCCACCACGATCCTACACCGCCGCAACTCACGCCTCGCCTCTCAATGCTCGCCCCGGGCTTCAAGCTTTCGAGCCCCGCGGTCGCCCGTTTTTTCGTTACCGCACCCTACGCATTTTAGAACCAAAGAAACAGCAAGCCCTGTGGTTACGCTTCACCTTGCTGACGAGCACCAATGGTTTTCGGAGGCTCGCTGAGGTGGCTGCCATTTTCTACGAGCGTGATGGCGAGCGACGGATGAAAAAAACGGCGCTCAAGCAAACCACCCCCTTAAGCCCGGGAGCGTTGCCGCTGCCTAGGCTCACGGCTTCCAGCTCCGCAAGCGACTTGACCATCGGTGAGTGCCAACTGACGCAAAGCCACAGCGCAGGCGTGATTCAATCAAAAAACCATCGCTTCAGCTGGAACTTGCACTTTGCACCGACCCAGCCTGAGAGCTTTAATTGCATTCCTGAGATTTTGAGCCGTTTCCAGGCGGTGCGCCACTCGGCTCGCACCTTGTGCGAGGAGCTGCAAGCCACAGGCACCACCCAGCTCGACGATCAGACGCTCCAGTGGAGCAAGGCGCCAGGCAGCCAGAGTGATTTTGCGGGAGCCCGCGCCAGCCATTCTTGGGTGGCTAGCCACTGCAATTGCTTTTATGACGCACCCGGTGGTGGTCAGCAGCAGCAACGCGTGCCGTTCATCTTTGACGCACTTAGACTAAAAAGTCGACTCGGTCCGCTCAGGCTGCCGGCGTTTTCGGCTTTTTATTTCTTCTACCAAGGACAACATTACTTTTTTAATCACTTGCGCGACCATTTCTCCTTACAATCGACCACGACCTTAAATTCTTGGGAATTTAAGGTCGACCGCAAAGAACTCTCTTTTCGCGGCACCGTCCAAGCCGAACACCGCGATTTTGCCGGGCTGACGCTGGAAGATACCGATGGCTCGTTACTCTATTGTGCCAGCACGGCACTTGCCGACCTGACACTCTACATTTATCGCTCAGGCAAACTAGAAACCACCGTCTATGCCAACGGTAACGCTTACTTTGAGCAGGTCGATCGCAATCCTAATCCTTACGTCAGTGCGGTGCTCTGACTGGCAAGTCACCTTTAACTCTTAAACTATTGATTTTTAACAATAATTCTTTATGATCTTGTGGATTTTAAGCTTTTTTTGCCTCTTCTTGGCTTGCCATTGCTTTTGGCCAACGCTGCGCATTTTGCAAAAAACCCTCGCTGAGCGCCAACCCATCCAGCTGCTCGCTCGCATCGAGACGCTGCTGATTGAAATTGAAAATCAGCTCATCAGTGGCGCCACCATTCCCGACGCCCTGTGGCAGCAACTGCAAGCCTTGCCGGAACCCTGGAAGACCCTGATTTATTGCAGCTTGATGGAATTACGCAACCAGGGAGCGGCCTTAACCCCTACGCTGCTCCGGCTACGAAATTTTACCCGCGAACAGCAAGTCGCCTTACAGCAAGCCCGCGCCAAGTCCTCACAGGCCGTCTTCCAGGCCTCGTTTTTTTTGGCGCTGATCCCGATCCTAGGGGCCGCACTGTTGGTCATTTTGCCGGAACTGGCCGACCAGCAAGCGGCCTGGGGTAGAGCCTGCCTGGGTGCGCTGGGGACCTCAAGTATTGGCAGTCTTTGGCTGCTACAAATGACGCAAAACGCCAGGTGGGCAGGCTTACCCCACCACCGCCGCCTCTGGATGATGGCTTCGCAATGCGCAGGAGAACGGCTGCTGGCACTGGTTCGCACCGGTTCGCCGCCTGATTTAGCCTGGTTTCAAAGTATGGAAAGCCTCAAGCAAATCTGTCCAGACTTGGCGCTGGCTTGGGGCTTGACCCTGTGGCAAGCCGATGATAGCCGCCTGGCTGCCTCCAGGCAGGAAACGGCGCAACACGCCATCTTAAAAACCGGCGCAGCCTTAAAAAAAGCGATTCAAATCAGCTTGATGGAAGGTCACCCCTGCCTGAGTCGCATCGACATGGTTTTGCAATCCTTGCGCCAAAGTCTGGCGGCCCACATCGAGCAAGAACTAGCACTGCTCTCTACGCGCGCGTTAAAGCCACTGATGATCTGGTTTGCCCCCTCGATCATTGGGCTGCTGGGCTACGGTATTTATCTAGGCACAATCGACCAGCTCGATCTCTCGAGCGAGGAATCCGCCTCCACGCAGCGGCATCCAAGCTGCGGCCCACAAAACGTTGACTTTTTTCCTTCTCACCAAGAGCACGCCCGGTGGACTTAGAGGCTTTTTGTAAAAACCTGCTGCACTGGGTGATTGCCGTGTTATTCTTTAGCTTGCTTGCCGGCGGCAAGGTCTGGTATTTCCCCGAAAAAGGCCGCCTTTGGTTGTCGTACCACCTCCACCCACGGACTCAAATCGAGTAAGACTTCTTGCATTTCGCCCAGGAAATCAGGAGAAATCCGCAGCTCAAGTAGGCGGTCCAGGTCGTGAACGCTTGCCTGCGGGAGGGTGGAATAACTCGTTAAGCCCTCTTGCGACTCGAGAATAAAGTAAACGAAAGCGGCGTCTTGCTTTTTCACGCGGATCACCTTGCGCTCAGAAAAAAAGCCGGTTTTTAAGTTGCTCATCGCACCCTCCCTCGTTTTTTAAAACACGCTTCACACCCACTCACTTGGCTCTCCCCCCACCTCCTCCCGCTGACCGATTGCCAGTGCCAGCTTTTGGTGGGGGGTCACTTGCGGGGACGCAGCGAAAAAAGCCGCCAAGAAGAAATCTTGCCCAATTGCCAAACTCCCACTATCATGGAAGGGAGGGGAGTTCAAGGGGGACTTAGGCGGACCCCGCAAGCCGTAGCCGTTCCCACCCTTGTTTTGCTCCAAAGTCAAGAAACGCACCCTTGCGTGGGGGATCCAGGCACCCCCCTGCCTCACAAAAGATCGAAAAAAAAGTTTGAAGGTGAAGGCATGAAATTATTAGGAAAAATCTCTAACCCCGTCGTAGGCCGCATCACGAGCCAAAGCACAAACACAAAGTCTACGTCCCCCTCCTTTGGCAGCCACGTTTACGCCCTCACGCTTGTGGCGCTTTGGCTTGCCGCCTGCAGCACTCACCCCAAAAAAAACCCGAGTGGTGAGCTACCCTCACCCCTACCGCTGTCTTTTTTTCCCTCAGGAGAACCTTCCGCTACGGTGTGGCCGGAATCAGAAAAAATGCCAGCCGTGAGCAGTGGCGGCGCTCCCCGCTTGCCCGTGAAGCTCAGCCCAGAAGAAGAAAAAACGCTGATCAAGAAGGCCACCGACTGGAACAGCTTGAATCAGCCTGAGGCCTTAAGCACGATGCTCTCTGAGATGTTCTTGGCCCTCAACACCGTCGAAAAACAGCTCACCCACCTAAGCTCCCAGGTGCGCTCCTTGCAAACCACCTTAGAAGGCGAAGACCTAGACACCCCCAGCGCCCGGCTTAAGCCTGAGGAGGAATCAGAAAGTAGCATGGCCCGCTGGGGTGGCGCCAGTGGCGGGATCATGGCAGGCGGAATGAAAAAATTGGGAGGGGGCGGCTCTGAACACAGCCGTGCCTCGTCTTCTGGCGCCTTCCTAGGGCACGCCAAGGAGCCAGCCAGACTGGAGCCCGGCGGCTTTATCGACGACGCAGCCGTGCAGCATTTCAGGCAGGCGATGCTGCTGTACCGCGGGGAAAAAACTCCAGAAGCCATGCTGGAGTTCGCAGCCTTTGTTGAGAAGTATCCCGATCATACGCTTGCAGGCAGTGCCCAGTTTTACTTAGGTGATGGCTATCTCCATCTCAAAGAATACCGGCTAGCGATTCGCGAACTGCAACAAGGACTAGAGCGTTACCCTCGCTCGCACGCCGCCAGTCTCACCCTCAAGGATCTCATCCTGGCTGAGCGCGCACTCGGGCTCACGGAGGAAGCCCGCGAGCACGCTGAGCAGTTAACTCTTTTTTACCCCCAATCACCAGCCGGAGCGTGGCTGAGGCAACAAGGAGCGCAAAGCCAGACGGCTGCCGTCTTACAGGCTGCCGCCTCCGCCTCTCCCTTGCCTTCATCGATGCCGTCCGCTATGCCTCCCGCCCTCAACCCCGCTGCCGCTCACCCGCTCGAGGAGCGCCCTCCTCCTACCCTGCCACTGCAAGCCATGCCTGAGGACGGCAAATCATGAAAGATCAAAAGCAGCCACGCTTGCAAGCACTTTGCCTGGCACTGCTGGGCGGCGGCGGCGGCTTAGCGGCCTCACTCACCGCGTCAGTCCTGGTGAGTCACGCGGCGCTGTTACCGCTTGATCCCAAGCAAAAAGAAGCGCTCTACCCTCCCAAAAAGCCCCGCTCCCGGCAATGGAAAAAACTGCCCAAACAGAGTTGGGAAAAGCTAGATGACCTCACCGATCTTAACGCGAATGACTCCGCGCGCATTCGCTTAAGCTTGTCGACAAAGGTTAATTTTCGGGAAAATCGGGGCATCGACTTGCAAGCTCTGGCGAGTAACGAACTGATCCCACCCAAGGGCCAGATCATTGCCGGTCGCTCGGAAGGCATTTCGCTCACGGCGGGCGACACCGTGTACTTGCATGCCGAGCGCGAAGGAGCGCTGCAGGTGGGTGAAAGCTATGCCATTGCCCAAGACCCTTTGATCTTAAAATCCACCCAATCCAATCGGATCGGCTTTTCCTACCACATCCTGGGTAAGATCAAGGTGGTGACCAAAGTAGATAAGCTTTTCTTAGGTGAAATCTTCCAGGCTAGTAATCCCATTAGCCGAGGTGCCATACTGATCCCTCTGCCTGCCAAGCTCAAAGACTTGCAACCGATCGCAGGACCGCAAAATTTTGACGCCACCTTGATGCTCGATCATAATGAGTCGACCTTTGCCATTGCCCAGCATAAACAAGTCTTTTTAGACCGCGGTTCAGAAGACGGCGTCCATCCCGGCATGGTGTTTCGGGTCTATAACCAAGTGGATCCGCAAAATAAGAAACAAATTACCGAGCTGCCGCTCTTAAGCGACGCCGATTTGATGGTCTTGCAAGCGAGCCCCTATTTCTCAACCGCAGTCGTGCTCTCAAGCTTTACCATTATCAACGAACACGCCCAGGCCATTTTGCTCACCGACGTTGCCGACGTGAAACACAAACTAGCGTTGGCAAAACCTGACTTCCGCTTAGACGAGACCCCGGCAGAGCAACCCGGGGCCGCAAAGCCCCCCGCCAAGCCTCAAGCCCAGCAAAAACCCACGCCCACACACAGCGCGGCTGTGACCCTCACGCCACCACCCTCACCAACGCCGTCTTCGCCGCCTGCTGCTCTTGCCTCAGGCTCGCCGTCGCCTTCAGCAGCCCTGGGAAACGCTCCGCCGGAGCAAGCCGTCATCTCCAAAGCCTTTAATCCCTTGGATCCGCCGCCCTTGGAATTGCCTGATACGGCTGCAAGCATCAATTATTTTGATACCAGCAACAGTCAAGGCCCCAAAAACGAAACTGCGATCCTGCCACCTCCCCCAGGCACCACCACTAGCCCAAGCATAAAGAATGCTCCGGCGTCATCACCAGCGTCATCACCGGCATCGTCACCAGCATCATCGCCAGTATCCTCCATGGACGCGGAACTTGATGCGCCCACCGGGGCGTCGTCTTCGTCAACGTCATCGCCTGCTGCCGTAACAAGCGGCAACGACACCAGCGCTTTTCTGCCGCCTCCGGCACTCCCCTCGATCCCAGACCAGCCAGCTGCGGCCCTTGAGAGCCTCGCCTCAGGCGACTATCTCAAGCCGCCCGGACCAAAGACCACCACGAGCGGTGGCGTTGCCGAGAGCAGCAGCTTAGCTCCTCCGCCGCCTGTCGCCACCTCGGTCGTTGACGCCCCGGTAGCGCCGCCTGCCGTGCCAGCCACCAAGGCTGCCACGGAGGACTTCCCGCCGCTCCCTCCTTTGCCGCCTGCTTAAAGGCGCAGCTCTGGGGGTAGCACACAGGTAGGCTGTCGAAATAGATTTAATAAATGGACGCTTTAGGATTAGTTTTTCGAAAACTTCCTCTAGTCTAGTGCCATTTGACCTATAAAGTCGACCTATCCAGTCAGTCTTTGAGGTAACGTTTTTGGACCTATTTTTAAAGGCCTTGCAAAAACTGGATTGTTTCTTCGTTGCTGTAGCATCGTTGGGGGGACCTGCTCTCGTTCCACCAGCTTTAATCGAGTGTCTGAGGTCTTCTCTAGACCTCGTGTGATTGCTTCTGATGTTAAATGACCGCAGGCTGTCGGTAAAATAAACGTCATGCGATTCAGCTCCTGGCTGGAAGAGAGACCCACGACCGCTTTGAGCTTTCCCGTCAAGGACTCAACCGGGTCACTGCTAACGAGTAGGGGTGTCTTGCCCATTTTTAATTTGCACTGCAGCCCCAGATGGCGGGTTAGCCAGACCTGGAGCCCCTGCCTTGTGGGAGAGGAGACCGGCAACTGCGCAAGAATCGACAAGCCCTCGGCATAGCTTGCATCATTAAGTCCTCGATTTTTCAGCAACTCTTGAAATTGGTTTGTAACCTTGCATGTAAACGACAGTTCTTCGATAAAGCCTCGGCTACGGGTCAGCTTAGAGAAACCCTTTCTCAAAGCAGCCAGCGTTGAGCCCTCCGCAGCCGCCCCTGGAAAGGCCATAAGATCCAGAACCCAAAGACCCCAATCGGCTAAGTGACTGATCCCTTGAAAGCGTCCTTTACTGCGTAGCTTGGGCGGTAAAAATAAGGCAGCCTTGGTTTGCCGCAGCCGTCTTTGTCCGCCATAGGCGAGCGTTAGGAGTCTCTTAAAAGAGGACCTTTTAGAGAATTGCGCTTTCAGAAGGTTGCCAACATAGTGCCCGAGATCAGCAAGCACTGTGATCGGCTCACAGTCCTTATTTTCCTGAATATAAACTCGGGTTCCTTTCATTAAGTCGCCTCCTCCATCCTTCAATACCGCCATAGGCTGTCCGGTAACCTGAAACGCTGATTCTAAACTTTTGGTAATCACCTCTCCGGTTGAGCTTTCTACGATTTTGAGGAAAAAAACCTCGCAGTCCTCAAGCGTCATAGCACTCCCTCGTGCTTCCAGCGCTGACGCCAGTACTCGCAAAATAACAATCGCCTTGCGCACACCGACGTCAATTGAGGTGTCAATAATCGCAATCCAAGGCTCTCGACTAACCCTTACCTGAGCCAGCAAATCCACGCCCACTCGCAAACTCCAGTTTATCACCGACGTAAAGTGGGGGACCCATACCGGTAGAATGATCTTCTGATTCACCAGTGCCTGTAAAATCCTTGGCACTGCACGAAAGTGAACCCCACAATGAACCACCAGAAAAACACAAAGAGTACGCACCGCCTGTGGGTCGTCCAGGCCTAGCAGGCTTGACTTTTCGCCTAGTTCCCTCTTGACCTTATCGAGTTCTTTCGTCTTTCGTTCAGTCTCTTCGCGAAGCTTCTTTTGATCGTTCTGCTGCTGCTGCTTATCTTTCTGCAGCTTCTCGACCTCGAGTCGCCTGCGTTCGCGGTCTTCAAGGAGCTTTTCGATTTCAAGTTGCTTGCGCCTTTTATCCCGGTGCAGCTTTGCGATCTCTAACAGATGATAATCATTGTCTTTTTTGATCTGATCTAGTTGCTTTCTGTCTTTTTCAGCATCTTTTTTTGCTGCGCAAGCTCCTCTGCGGTTTCCTGTAGCCTTTTTCGTATCTCTTCAAAGTCGGAGGCCGAGGCCTGGACTAGCAATCGCTGGAAGCTTGTTGTGGATTGCTGTCTCAGTCTTCACACCTCCTGCTCCAATTTCTTGATTTTTATTGCCTTCAAGCCATCGGATCGCACCAGTTGACTGATTCGCTTTTGCTTTTCCTTGTTCCCCGCCTTCAACTTATCTCTACTGGATTTCATTTTAGAAAATCGACTCATAAGCTGCCGCCCTCTTTCCAGCCGATCTTAATTACAATTTTGGACTTTTAGGCTTATTTTAATGACTTAACGCGATTTTCGTCCTTACAAGGGGCCAAAACCAATACCCGACTAAATAAGTAAAAAATTAGGGCCCTTCTTTGCGGTCTTCACGCGGGACCGGCTAAACGCCACCATTTCAACAGACTAGGATAGAGGTAGGCTGTCGAAATTTATTAAATAAATTAAGCCCCAGGACCGTTTTTTCGGAAATTTCCTCTCACCTGGTGTCGCTTGATCTATTAAGTCGACCGATCCAGTCAGTCTTTAAGGTAACGTTTTTGGACCTAGTTTTGAAGTTCCGCAAAAATCGAATCGTTTCCTCGCTCCTGCAGTATGGCTGGCGCTACCTACTCCCATTCTACCGACAAGTACTTGGATTTTAATCTCAAATTAGGTCTTGTAGTGCTTTGTATAGTTTTGAGTCAGCTTGTGAAAGCAGGGGGTCCCTACGAGACCAAAAACAATTCCCGACTCACTCAGTAAAAAATGCGCCCCCCTGCTTTTTTTCTTCTTTTTCCGAGACTCAGGGGCTGGAACTGGCATTTTTTTTGCTACTCAGTTAGTTCCTATGACCACCGAAACCATCATTCGTTCGTTTTTATTTCAGCAGCAAGACGGCAAACCTGACCTGATGTGGGAGGGCTGGCAGGCGCTTTACCCTAAGCCCAGCCAGCTCTACGTGCAAGGACTGCCTGAGTCCTTCAGGCTTCTGGATCGCCTGCCGCATCAGGGCCTTGCCATCGTGGGCTCGCGTAAACCACAAGAACGCTCCAAGCAATTTACCGTCAATTTTGTGCGGGGCCTGAAGCAATCAGGCCTGATCATTCTCTCAGGCCTTGCAAGCGGCATTGATGCCGTTGCCCATGAAACGGCGCTCGAGGTGGAGCTCCCCACCATTGCGGTGATTGCCACCGGCCTGAACCGACAATACCCACCAGAAAATCTCCAGCTCAAAGAGCGCATCCTCGCTGAAGGAGGACTGGTGGTGAGCGAGTATCCGCTAGACACCCACGCCAAACCGGCTTACTTCCTGGCCCGAAATCGTATTATCGCAGGCTGGAGCTTGGCCACTTGCGTCATTGAGGCCGGATTTCGATCAGGTGCACTAAATACCGCCCGCTGGGCCCGAGAAATCAACCGCAACTGCTACGCCGTGCCCTGCTTCCCGCAAGACCCCCCGCTTGCGGGTAATCAAATCCTGCTTGACCGCGACCACGCCGAGCCCTTGTGGAACATCCATAGCTTGGGATCCACCTGGCTGCCGCTTGCCACCCAAGGCTCTTCTCGTCAGGCATAGCATGAGGCTGAACCTGAGACGAAAAGCCCCTCACAGGCTGGTGGGAGTAAACAAAAATGCGGTCACCACCACCACCCAGCCAACCCCCCGTCTCTTAAGACCGCCTCCATGAGCGCTCTGACCCCTTAGCATTTTCTCCTAGGCAAATCAGGTGTAACTTAGGCATACTCGTGCGAGGAGAAAAATCGATGCGCACCACTAAAGTTTTAGCTTTTTCAGTCCCCCCCGAGCTTGCCAACGAAATCAGACAGCACGTGAAGACAGAACAACTAACCCTCAGCGAATACCTCAGGGAAGCCATCAAGCGCTATATGATTCACCGCAAGTTCCAATACCGCCCCAAACGGCCGACACTTCCAAAAAAAATCAAAGCAAAAAAAAATCCTAAATGAACTAGGCCCACCTCTGCTAATCTCAAGCCAAGCAGGGGAAGACTCAGGGGCTAAGATCTCGCTCTCACAACAGATCGCTCCTACTTTCAAAGGTTCTTGGAAAATCATGAGAAGAAGCAGGCACGACGGGAGGGTACACCCTTTGCACTTCTGGAATCGCGGCGCCAAGACTGAGGGTAAGAGGGGGCTAGGAGGCTAAAGCAAAACCAGATGCTTCTTCCCCGAGCCCACCGTATCTCGAGATGTTTTCTCAAGACGCAGGCCGACTGCCCCTCAGCCGACTAAGCGGCAGTCAAGGTGACCGTAAGCGTTGCAGTCGGTTCACTACAATCAGCTTGGCTACCTGATAGCCGCTTTAAGACCACACTTGATCCATTTTGCGAATAGCTATAAACAGCATTTAAGTTCGATACGGTGGTTCCGCAAGGAGCATGAGTAGTGGGACAACCGGTGCAGCTCACGGAAAACGCACTCTCGGTAAAGCTGTTGGGTGCGGTGTAGGTGAGCGAGAAAACTTCGACAAGGTTGCAGCTAGAAGTAAGCCCGCTGGTAGGACCAGGTAGGCTCGCAGTAACAGTAAGATTATTTCCAACAAAACTCGCACGAGATCCCACAACTGGAGCATCGACGCCACTCGGAATCCCTGACGAGCAGCGCACAGCGCTAACGACATAATTGCCACTCAAAACCGAAGCGCCGGAAGTTGTTCCAGAAGCAGCATTGCTACTGGAGAAAGTGCTGCTCGGGGCATTGCTCGGTCCGGCAGTAAGGGTGGAACTCTCGATAAGAGGGAAGGTAAGCGTTGCACCTGCATCAGAGCAACCCGTCAGGCTGCCTGGCAAGTGGTTTAAGACCAGGACTGATCCACTTTGAGAATAGCTGAAATAAGCATTAACATTTGGCAACGTGGTCCCGCAGAGACCCACCCCAGGGTAACCGGAGTAGACAAAAGAAGCACCACTTTCAGTAAAAGTATTTTGATCCCCGTAGACCAAGGTATAAGCACTTGCGATTTGACATCCAGCAGGGGAATGCCTGACAGACGGGCCATAGGTAACGGTCAGCGTAGTTCCTGAGAAGGTCGCTATCCCTCCCACTAAAAAACTAGCCTCGGGCTCCAGCTTGCCTGAGGAACATGAAAGACTTTGAACGTCGTAACTGCCAGCAATCGCCCCAGCAGTATTCCCACCTTTACCGCAGCCTGAAAGAAAAGCGCTGATCAGAAAAACGCATAGGCTTGATAACAAACCTGATGACACGCTTAAAATGACGCTCTTTGCGCCATCCACCAGCAGCCCATACCTTGAGAGAGTCGTTTTTGGGTAAGTCATTGACTGAGAAGCCCCTTCGTTTTTTTTCAACTAAACTATTAGGCATCCTTTCAATAGAAAAGGGTACTCACTTAAGGAATCTATTTTTTTTAATTATTTTAACGACTTTGATCCGAAGTTCAGCAAACATCACTTTTTTATTGCCACTTTTAATATCCTGTTCGCCTGTTTCCGTTCCAGCTGTCGCCGCAGCCTCATTGGTACGCATATACCTGCGGAGCGTCCTCAGGGCTTGCTTATCATTTCAAGCGTAGCTCAGGCGTGGCTGACCGCAGGGAGATTTCGGCGTCTTAACCCTCATAGGCAGCCATGCCTGCCACACACCCAAGCACTCATCGCACCTCTCCCCCCTCCTTGAATTGCTCTCGTTTTTTGAAGTCGAAGCGATTATCTTTCCTCTCATACCAGACAACTTGCTTCAGCCTTCGTCGTCCCTGCACCCACCTTTCCACCCACCCTCGCGCCTGCGATCCGCTTATTTTTTAGTCCCCTTCGGTCTCCTGGAGTGCTGGAAAACCGGCAACGCCTGCAAGGCACGAGCCATGCAGCAGCCCATCCCCTTCGAATAACAAGCGGGCAGCAGACCTCAGGCCAGAGCTACTGCGCGCTTAACCGACAGCCAAGACGCTGGCGCAAGGATCCTGGCGTTCGAGCTCAACCAGATTGCTGAACCACTCCACTCCCGCCCCGTCTCCATTGACCTCAGGGGCAACGCCATTGGATGGGCTATCCAAATGATACTCAAGAAAGCGGCTACGCAGTGTACCTTTCAATTTTAGCGAGTCCTACTGGCAGAAGGAACGAAAGTCTCAACAACCCGCGACCTCCCCGCTGCCGCCGCTTAATACGATGGCTACCGCACGTTACACTTTTTCTTTAAGTGTAAAAAAATTTAAAAGCTGCCTGCAATTGTCCAAAGTAGCGCTGATTGATACAACGCCAGCAAAGCGCTCTTTTTTTTATTCGACTTTCAAAGAATAGCTCTTAGCACTTGCTTGCTTGCTAAATAC
>JAYTHP010000194.1:0-3066 GCA_043732485.1 Oligoflexia bacterium | reverse complement strand
GGCGTTGCTGGCGGGGGTGCGCTTTGACGGCTGGCAGGAGGTGGGGCTGCTGCTTTTGGGTCTAGCGCTTAGCTGGAAAGGCCTGCTTGAGACCTTGTATTATGGGCAGATCGAGTTTCTGGTGCTGGTAGCAATCGTGTTTGCCGCGGGTCTGCAGCATCGAGGCTGGCATGGGGTGAGTGGCTTTCTTTTAGGGCTCTTGCCTTGGTTTAAGCTGCCGTGGGGCTTTTTGCTGCTGCCATTTTTGCTGCAGGCCTGGGCTGCAGGTGGGTTGAGGCGCTATGGTTGGGGTGTGGGCTTGGGGAGTTTTTGCATGGGGGTGCTGTTACCAGGAGGGTGGTTAGGGGGGCAGAGGGCCTGGGAGCTCACGCAAGCCTGGGGGGGATTACTGCGAGCGCAGCCGCCAGAGTTGTTTTGGTCGGACATCAATCAAAGTGTCTGGAGTACAGCTGGGCGCTGGCTGTTACCGGCTTGGCAGGTCTTTGAGGGTGGGGCAAGCGGCGCGTCTTGGGGAAAGTTTTTAGCAGCGCTTGCGGGGGTAGCAGGGAGCGTGGGTTTGCTGGTGGCTTTGGCGGGGATTGCAGTCAGCCTCTTTGCGCACGCAACGGTGGCGCATGCGGCGCGGCGCGTGACGGTATTCCCCCTTGCGCCTGCTCCTGATGCCTGGCCTGGTGCTTTAGCGTGGGTGACGCCCTGGCTGATCGTCATGCAATTGCTCAACCCACTCTCTTGGCGCTGGGGCAGTTTGCTGCTCGTGGGGGTGCCTTTTACCTACTCAAGGGTGCGGCGGCACAAGTCTTTTGCTGGAGCCTGTCCTGCGTGGGTTGCAGCTAGTCTGCTGCTGGCCTTGCAGCAAAATCCCTTGGTCAGGCTTTTGGGTTATCAGCACTGGACGCAATTGCACGGCTACGGAGTGATTACCCTTTACTGGCTCGCACTCCTTTGGCTGAGCGCGCGGCTGACAAGGAGGTGAATGGGGGGGCGGGTGCAGTCGTGAGCCCCGCACAGGTGCCGCAGCTGTCCTGCTCCGCCTTCTCTCCCGCTGGTTCGGCTGAAGTTTTGGGTGGCTGAGCTAGCCGTCTTGATTTTCCGTCAGCAGGCTCAGCCAATCCGGTTCTAGTTCCTGTTGGTTGAAGTATTTCTGTTTAGACTTAAAGTCCAGAAAGTTCATCAAAACATGCTCAATCGTGCGAAAGCCCGGGTCTTGATCGCACTCCACTAGCTGGTCGATCTTCTGACGGTCGGTTTCGGTCAGGTCTGCTAAGGTGAGTTGCATTTTGCCGTTTTGCGAATACTGCGCGCAGAGTGCCGGGAGGGTGGATTCCCAGATGATCTTTTTCTTGAACCCCGCATCAAAACCCTTGAATTTCACTAAGAAAAGTCTTTTTCGGAGCGCTTCATCTTCAATCGGATAGTTGCCTGCCATGATGATGACCAATCCACTGATGTCCACCGGTGATTTCAGGAAGGGGTTGTAGAAGTTTTTCGTTTCCGGATCAAGCAGCGTCAACATAAAGGGCAGTAACTCGCCTGCATTGGCTTGTTTGTTGTTAATCACCCGGTCGGCTTCATCAATAAAAAGCACCATGTTGCGCGATTGCGTGACCTCGACTTTGGCGCGCTCAAGGGCCCGGACGATCAGCCCGGGGGTGGGTTGGCCTGAGTTGATCTCACGGCCGGTTAAGTCACTAATGCTGGCGCCAGCAAGAGAAATTTTGGCAAACGGTAGGTCGAGAGCTTGGGCGATTTTCTCAGCAAAGCGGGACTTACCGCTGCCTGGCAATCCGTAAAAGTAGGCTGCAATCTTTTTACCGCTGGTCGCTTGTGTGCCGCCTGGCGCTTGATTCATAACCTGTCTGAGGCAAAACGATTCGATGCGCTGACGAATGTCATCGGGATAGCCATCAAAAAGGATCTTAATTTTCTCTGGGCGATAGCTGATTTCACGACTCTTGAGTGGCAGAGCAAGCGCGGTGCGGACTAATTCAAGCGTGCTGCTTGAGGAGTCGGGTTGATGTTTGGCTAAGCGCAACTGTTGCTCGATGTTGATTTGCAGCGGCTCTGGTAGATAACGCTTCTTGACCACGTAATCCAGCTCATAGGGCTCGAAAAACTCGGACCGGCTGTCGATGACCTCCTGGTGATGCTGGAAGGCCTCGTGAACGAGGGGTGGGGCTAAGAGGGTGGCAAAAGATCCGATGGTTCTCAGGAAATTCTGCCCCAAGGGGGGGATTTGCGACCAAAAGCGCAGCGTCAAGCCTGTGCCGACTGCAAACAGTCCTCCGGCTTGGACCATTCTCCGCTTAAAAGTGGCAAAAGATTTTTTGGAGCTCTTTTGCAGTAACTCCTTGTTGAGATGGAAGTGCTCAATCAGGATCTTGTTTTGCTCTTCAGCTTCTAGAGATTTAAAGTAACGCTCGTGCACCATCGGTTGATCGTAAAGTGGGTCAAAGTCAGACGAGTCGGCTACCGCAAGCGAGTTCAGCCCACTCAAAAGCCATAGCACGGCGGTGAGCGTCAGCAGGGAGACCCAGGACGCTTGCAAAGTGCGCCGTAAGGAAAAGGCGGGAAGAGCGTGCACGCAAAAAGGTGCGGTTGACGAGGTGTGGAGACGGGGAAAGCTGATCATGTCAATTCCTTCATGGCTCAAGTTGCCTGTGGGGCGATCTTCTTTTGAGGCGTGATCGCTGCGATTATCATTGCTATGGGTCCTTTGGGCTAGTTTTTTGAGCTCTCCTCTGGACTCTCTTGTGCTCGGTGCGTCCGTAGGTCTTTTCGGCTTTGCCTCTTCAGGCGATTTTATTGGGCTGTGGCGACGGCGGGGCTTCGACTTTAAAGTCGACTGAGGATCATAAAAAAACGAGGGTGTGAAAAAACAGATGAGGGAGTCTTATCATGATTATTTAATAAATGTAATTAAAAAAATTGTTTCTTTTTCCTCCCCCTGGTGGGCAGATCTGAGGCTAAGGCAGCCCGAGGAGAGCTGTGACAAGGAGGGCTGTCCATTGATCATCGCTGTCAGGCGTTGCTGTCAGGCATTCAGGGCGACCCACAGGGTCCCTTGTC
>JAYTHP010000193.1:0-26545 GCA_043732485.1 Oligoflexia bacterium | reverse complement strand
CGACGGGCAGATTCGTTATAGGTGGAGATTAAGGTCGGAGTCGATCGATCGGGAGAGGAAGCCCCCTCCCTTGATAAGTGAGAGCGTCGGCGATTGCACTCATCGAGTGCTTGCAGGCGCAGGCAGTCACTGCTCAAGCGTGGACTCCTTCAGTCCTTGAACCCCTTGAGTCAAACGCTTCGGCCGCAACCGGTTTTAATCTCAAGGCCTCTCAAATCGCCCAAGGCTGAATCCCTGGGAAGGACGAAAAAATGAACTCTGCGCCAAACGCGCTGCCCGATATGAATGCCTCTCGCCGCGTGGACCTATCTAGCGTACAATCTCTCTTAGTCACGGGGGGCGCAGGCTTTATTGGCAGCAATTTTGTGAGCCTAGCCGTCAAACAAGGTATTCGCGTCACGGTGCTGGATGCTTTGACCTATGCCGGACACCGCGAAAACCTCGAAGGCATCGCAAACGCTGAGCTGGTGGTAGGCGATATTGGCAATCAGGTGCTGACCGCGCACCTGCTGCAGCAGCATCAGGTAGATGCCGTCGTCCATTTTGCGGCAGAGTCCCACGTTGATCGCTCGATTGCTAGACCGGAAGCATTTATTGCCACCAATATTGTGGGGACTTTTCAGTTGCTAGGCAGCGTCTTAGAGTACTGGCAACAGCTGCCTGCTCCCCAAAAAGTCAGTTTTCGTTACCTACACGTCTCCACGGATGAAGTCTACGGTTCGCTGGGCGCAAGTGGGAAATTTAGTGAAACCACGGCCTACGCCCCGAATTCCCCTTACTCTGCTTCCAAAGCAGCCAGCGATCACTTGGTCCGGGCTTGGCATCACACCTATGGGCTGCCGACGCTCACCACTCACTGTTCGAATAATTATGGGCCCAAGCAGTTCCCAGAAAAACTCATCCCCACCCTGATTTTTAAAGCCCTCAAGCAGCAGCCGCTGCCGATTTACGGCAACGGCGAACACGTACGCGATTGGATCCACGTGCAAGACCATTGTCACGGCATCTTACTGGCCTTAGCACGCGGCAAGCCTGGCGCCAGTTACTGCTTTGGTGGCGACGCCGAGCACACCAACACCGAGGTTGCGCATCAGCTTTGTAGCATCCTGGATGAAATTCAGCCGCGGCAAGATGGTGTGCCGCACGCTCGGGCGATTGCTTTTGTGAGCGACCGCCTGGGCCACGACCTGCGTTACGCCATTGACGATCGCTTGGCCCAACGCGATTTGCAGTTTGCGCGAAAATTTAGCTTTGCAAGCGGGCTGCGAGAAACCATTGAGTGGTACTTGCAACACCCCCAGTGGGTCGAGGCGGTGATGAAGAAATCGGGAACAAATATGAACCAAGGAGTCCTAGCGTGAAAGGCATCATTCTGGCGGGCGGTAACGGCACGCGTCTTTATCCCCTGACGCTTGCCATTAGCAAGCAACTGCTCCCGATTTACGATAAGCCGACGATTTACTATCCGCTCGCTAACCTCATGATGGCAGGGATCAGGGAGATCTTGATCATCAGCACCCCGCGCGATTTGCCGCTCATTCAATCCTTACTGGGCAACGGTGAGTCGTTTGGCATTGCGCTCTCTTACGCGGAGCAAGTGGAAGCCAACGGCATTGCTGAGGCGTTCGTGATTGGTCGCAACTTTATCGGTCAAAGCTCGGTGGCCTTGATCCTCGGCGACAACTTGTTTTATGGCAATTCCTTCTCGAGACTGCTTGAAAAAGCGACCCAACTTGAGCAAGGGGCACGGGTGTTTGCCTATCACGTGATTGATCCGGAGCGTTACGGGGTGGTGGAATTTAACTCAGCTGGGATTGCCGTGAGCTTGGAGGAAAAACCTCTCCACCCGAAATCCAACTGGGCGGTCACGGGGCTGTACTTCTACGACGCTTGCGTGACGGATTACGTCAAGGAACTGAAGCCTTCCCCTCGCGGAGAGCTCGAAATCACCGACTTAAATTTAATTTACCTGCAAAAAGAGCAACTGCACGTCGAGCTGCTCAACCGCGGAATTGCCTGGCTTGATACGGGCACCTATGATTCCTTGCTCGCTTCGGCGCAATTTGTGCAAACGCTTGAGACCAGGCAGGGGTTAAAAATTGCGTGTCTTGAGGAAATTGCCTTTGAAAAGGGCTTTATCACCTACGAGCAATTAGCCAGGCAGGCCTATAAACTGGCCAAAAGCAGTTACGGTCAATACTTGTTTCAGGTCTTAAAAGAGTCCAAAAACCCCACCACCACCTAAAAACTCCCCAACCATCACCCCCCCCCCGACCCCTGTCCTCAAAACAAAAGGAGCACCTGAGTGCCACTGACCGCAAGCCTCCCGTCATCCCTCTCGCACCAGCCACCGGCCGCGACCACCCACGCCGTCGCCCCTCACACCCCAAAAATCGTGGTCTTAGGCACCACCGGGCAGCTGGGTAAGGCCCTCCTTCAGCGCTTAGGGGGAGGAGTTAGCGGTGACCAGGGGCGAGTGCTGAGCTTGAGTCGCAGCCAGGCAGATTTCTCCCAGCCGCAGCAAGTGATTGCCGCACTCGACCAGCTCGCCGCCTGCCAGGTGCAGCCGCTTGAGGCGGTTTTCATTGCGGCAGCCTACACGCAGGTGGATTTAGCGGAAACTCAGGTCGCTTTAGCCACCACCATTAACGCGGAAACGCCCGGGCTGATTGCGCAGTGGTGCGAGCGCCAAAAGCTGCCTTGCGTTTATTTTTCCAGTGATTACGTGTTTAATGGCTCAGGCGAGCAGCCGTGGCAAGAAACCGACGCTACCCAGCCGCTGAACGCCTATGGTCGCAGCAAACTGCTGGGCGAACAACGGGTGAGCGAGAACTGCAGCCGGTTCCTGATTTTTCGTACCTCTTGGGTCTATGACGCCACGGGCAAGAACTTCCTCACCACCATGCTGCGTCTGGGGCGGCAGCAAAAAGCGCTGAAAGTGGTGGCTGATCAGTGGGGGGCACCCACCTTTGCTGCAGATTTGGCTGAAGCGTCATTCAGCGCGCTAGACAGTGCCAAAGCGTTAGACGGCGCCTTCCCTTCGGGAGTTTATCACTGCTGTAACCAAGGAACCACCCACTGGTGGGGGTTTGCCGAGGCGCTGTTTCAAGAGGCTCGCCAGCTTGGCCACCCGTCCCTGCTGCTGGAGCATTTAGAGCAAGTCCCCTCAAGCGCCTATCCGACGGCTGCCCAGCGCCCACTCAACTCCAGGCTCAATACCGATCGCTTGCAGCGGGTCTTAGGGGTGCGCTTACCGCCTTGGCGTGAAGCGATGACGCGCTGTCTGACGCAACTCCTTCAGCCAACGGCCGAGGTGGAGGTAGAGATGCAGGCTTCGACTGATCCCGCGCTTCCCACAGCTGCAGGGTAAACCCATACGCCACCCCAAGGAGCGCCCGCGCCGTGACCTCACCTCCTCATTCCGACGACATTTCCGCCACCGCAACCTGGCTCGAACGACTGGCAAGGCCTGTCAAAGAGCGGCTGGACGACTGGCTAGCCAGTCGCCTGCCTCCGCCAAGCGCCATGATCACCCAAGCTTGGCGCCTGCCGCAGGTGTCCTCTCAAACCTCCCTTCAAGCTCCAGAGACCAAGTCGGCCCAGCCAAAGCGCCTGGTTCTTTTTGCCCACTTCAATCCCCAGGCTGACAGGCAAGTCTCGCAAGCAGTCTTGGTTTACTTGCAAGCCTTAAGAGCCTTGCCTGCTGAGGTGATTTTCATTTCAGGTTCGCCGCTTGACTCACGCACGGTGCAAGAGCAACTGTCGTTTTGCTCGCAAGTGATCTGCACGCAAAACAAAGGCCTTGATTTTGGTTCCTGGCGCGTGGCCCTCTCTCTGCTACCCCCCCTCCACCAGCTGCCCTATCAGCAACTGATCCTGGCGAACGATAGCGTTTATGGGCCGTTTTTTCCGCTGGCGCCGATCTTTCAAGCGATGGAAGCACGCCGGCTTGACCTCTGGGGCATGACCCGCTCGTTTGAGCTCAGCCCGCACCTACAATCCTATTTCCTGGTCTTCGAACACTCCGTGCTTGCGCAACCGGCCTTACAGCAGTTTTGGCAGGATTTTAAGTTCTATCGCAGCAAGCAGCGCATCATCACCCGCTACGAGCGAGGCTTGTCGGAGCTAGCGCACAACCAAGGTTGGAAGACCGGAGCTTGGAGCGATGACGGGGAGGACGGCCAGCTTACCCCTCGCAATCCCACGCTTTTTGCTTGGGAAGCGCTGATTGCCCGCGGCTTTCCCTTCTTAAAAACCGAACTGGTGCGCAAAAAACGCCCTCCTCCCTTTCCGCCGTTGGACCTGGCACGGCTCAAGCAACTCCTCTGTGAGCAAGCGTCGGAATTTCCTGTATCGCTAATTTTTGATCAGCTTTTTGTGGAAAAATCCGTTAAAATTAAAAGTAAGTGAGGTGGGGCAAGGCTCAGGTCCGGGGAAAGCCCGCCGACCGGAACCGCGCCTCGCGTTTTCTTAGCCGCGCTTTCTTAACACGGAAGCGTTTTTTCGGGTTTTAGGCAACACAACTGCGACAAGCGCGGGGGGAGAAAGTAGCATGCAGCAGAATCGTCGTCAAATTCCACACCCATACCACCCGACCACTGCCACTATCAAAGACGACGACGACACGCAGGCGCGCTTCCGTAGGCGGCCATCACGCGGTTTACGCTTACGAATCTCCTTACTCCCCTTGCTGCTGCTCCTGCCCGCTTGTGTGACGCAGGCACTGACGACGATACCCCCTGAAGCTGCCTCCGCTTCGCCCTCCGCTTCGCCCTCCTCCTACCCGTTTTTTGCTCCCATTAAAAAAGTGGTGCTCGTGGTCTTGGAAAACACCGGCTACCAAACCGCTCTGCTTGAGCCTTTCGTCAAGCAATTGACTCAGCAAGGCGCGCTCTTAAGTCAGTACTTTGCCATCACCCACCCCTCACAACCGAACTATCTGGCGCTGATGGCAGGCGACGACTTTGGGATCACTCACGACCGCCCGGTCCAGCTGAACGCTAGGCACCTAGGCGATTTGCTCGACGAACAGCACAAGACTTGGAAAACCTACGCCGAAGGTTACCCGGGCGACTGTTTTTTGCGTCCCCAAGCAGGCGGCCGCTATTACCGCAAACACACCCCGTTTTTGAGCTTCACCAACGTGACTTCCTCACCGTCCACCCGCTGCGCTCAGGCGGTGGTGAACGCAAAACACTTTGAGCGCGACGTGGCGCTAGGTCAGTTACCTGACTTTTCGCTTTATATTCCAGACATTCGCAACGACGGCCATGACACCGGCATCCACTTTGCCCTGCAATGGCTGGAAGGCTTTTTGCCCCCCGTACTCAAGCTGCCTGACACCCTCTTGATCATCACCTTTGATGAGGATGATCGCCGGGAGAAAAACCACATCCTCACGCTGCTCCTGGGCGCAGGGGTAAAACCGCAGGCGGTTTCAACGCGTCCCTACGATCACTATTCCCTACTCAAGACGCTGGAGCTGATTTTTCATTTGCCGCGTTCCTTAAGTCGCAACGATGCGATGGCCTTGCCGATTTTAGACGTCTGGGGGTCGACAAAAGAAGAGAAAGAAGCGCTAAGTCCCAGCAACCCTTGAAGGCTCGCGCACTCATGATAACGCATTTGACTTCCCATTCGAGTGCGATTAACCTGAGGCTTGGCGTGAAACGGCGGCGGCAGCCGTGTTGGCGACACCAAGCTTCGTCTTTCTCCTTCAGCTTTGCCACACACCGCCTTCTCCCTCCCCCCACACCCCTTTTCCCGCACAACAGGGGAGGGGTTGTGAGGTTAACCAAAAAAGAGAGTAAACGAGCAAGAGAGAGGGTACGTGTGTGTCGGTGGTCGAAGCCACGTGAAGACAGGGGCGGGGGCACTAAAACAGGAAAAAATGAATGAAACACAAACAGCTTGGGTGGATCGACTGCGTGATCCTCAGTTTACCGGTGATGATGGCCTTATGGGTGGGATTTTCAGTACTGGCCTTTGCGCCGGTGCCCTGGCCCGACGACTCGGCCTTCTATCTTGTGGCCAAAGATCTTTTTGACGCGCCCCATCAATGGTTGATGCTCTCGCAAGCGCCGTTTGAGTCGAGTTACGGGCAGTTCAACTTCAACACCATGCCACTTTACCCCCTCCTCTTGGGATGCTCGCGCTTGCTCGGTATTGATGGCAGCTGGGGCTTGAAAGTTTGGCCGCTGGGGTTTTGGGCGATCAGTCAAGGCGTGCTGCTCTTCACCCTACTGCAAGCAGGCTTACCGCGCACCTGGGTGCTGCTCCTAGCAGGCGCTTTTAGCTGGGATCCCACGCTCCGCTGGGCCTCAGTTTTGGTGCGCCCGGAATCCCTGATTGGATTGTTTGGCATGATGCTGGTGTTAGGCCTAACGCTTGGTTTTCCAAAAAAGTGGCAAGCTCAGGGTTTTTGGGATCCCGTTGCAGCCTTACTGGCACTCAGCGCCTACTGTCATTTTAACGCCGTGCACCTAGTATTTGCGGTGTTAGCCCATGACCTGGCAGGCCTATGGCCTACTTCTGCCTCGCACAAACTACGCCCCGCCCTGCAGGCGCTTGCCCGCCACTGGGTGCGCTTAGGCTTACTGACGCTGGGCTATCTCTCGCCTTGGCTGCTGCTCATTTTGTGGCATCCCGCACTGTTTTGGCAACAAATGCAAGTGCAATGGTCGAGGCTAGCGATGCGCGATGGCTGGCTGCTCTCTTTCAAAAAAACCAGTGAGGGACTGTTTTCAGCACTTGGCAATCCCACGCCCTATGAGCCGGCACTCTTGGAATGGGGCACCTTCTGGATGCTGCTCCTCGTTGCAGGTTTTTTTGCCAGCCTGGCTGCGCCGTGGTTTAGCAAACGCTTTTTGCAGCGTCACACCGTGAATCACGCTCAACAATCCCTACCAGTTGCTAAGAAAAAGCCAGGCAAAAACCCTGCCAGCTCCCGTGCTCAGCTCCTGCAGGCTGAGACCACCAAAGACGTCTCGCTCATTCCTGCGCTAGGCTGGCTACTGGGAGCAACCTGGCTACGCTACAGCAAGCCTGAGGTGTGGTTCGTCTACTTCTTCCATGAAGCGGTCTGGGTGGCCTGTGGCCTAAGCCTCCTCAAACTCTGGCGCTTGAGAGCCCACACTTCACCCTTGCGCAACCCCGCCTTGGTAGCCCTCACCTTCCTCCTGCTTGCCGTCAATAGCGTCTTCATCAGCGCCACGCTTGCGCAAGTTGAACGCTTAGGACGTTCCTCAAGTTGGAACTGGAAGACCCACGCAAGTTGGGTGGCCTGTGTCGACGAGCGCTTAAGCTTGCTGGAAAAAAATCTCAACTACCCCAAGCCTTTTCGCGTCTGGGGTCCGACCTTCCCCGACATACTGGTGGAACTCTCCCGCAAACACCCCGACTGGAGACTGACCCGCACCAATGACTTTAGCACCCGCAACGCGCTTGCCATTGAACACGGCAAAAGCGTGCATGCCTTGGTGGTGAACGAGACGCTGAGCCCGGTTGAGCGCTGGGTCTCGGGTCCACAAGCCGAGCACCCAGAGGTGCAATCGCTGTGGATGAACTGGAAAGAGTACTTCCTCATTTACTTTCTCTCCCTCCCCGACTGGAAACCCAACCGCTACGTCTGTCAGCGCGGCACCTGGCAATCGTTCTTGTACATGGATTCTGAACCAGCCCAAGAGTAACCCCTGATCCAAGCCCCAATGCAAAAGAAAAAGGCCCAAGAGAGAAAGAGTGTGTGCGTGTGAGGGAGCGGACCTGGCCTCGATGCTTTTGTGCGATCAAGACAGTGTCATGCGTCATAAGACGGGAGCTGAAACTCGCAAAAGACTGCGACCTTGCGCCACTAAGCCACGCTGCGGCCTCGTCCCGTGCTCAACAGCCCATCGCTGCTGCTCAGTTGAGTCAGGAAAAATGAGTAGGGACACAAATAGCACTTGCGCCGCGCATCGAGCTTGTGACGCCTCCAACAGGGAGCGAGGCCTCCTAAAGCGGCCTTAACTTTGGAAAAAGAAGCCGTCTCTTCTGCTGCCAAGCTCACCTTGCTGCTGCTGCTGCTGATGATGATGATGATGTCTGTCTCTGGTAAGAACCGCGTTCCTGGTAGGCTAGGTCTCAGGTTTCCTGCTTGCTGGGGCGCGACTGGGCGCATACATCTGCAGCAGTTTGCGGATGAGCACCTCAAAATAACGAAACGACTTTCGCACATCCGCAAAATAGGCCTGCTTCAACTGTCCACGAACTCGCATCGGCTCAACACTTTGCTGAAGCCATCTGGGCTGTTGACCCAGCGCCGCAACCGAGTCTGCGGCCGAGAAAAAAGAAGGCACACCCTTAGCTTGGAGCGTTGAGCCAGGAAAAACGGCAGCAGCTGGTCGCCAAGCTCCCTGAGCATCATCGAAAGCTCCGGAGAAAGCTCCGGAGAAAGCTCCGGGCTCAGCAGCAGGGTTTCCCGGAGCCTGTTCAGCCGACTCCTCAAGCGATCCCGCAAAGGCCGACTGCTCAGAATCGTAGTTTTGATCCTTGTCCCAGCACTGCTGGTGATTACAAATCAGGGTCACGCTTTGTGCAAGCTTCATCCAGTCTTCGGAATAATGCTCAATCAACTACAACTTGGAACCCGGCTCAGCCATTCTAAAAATGTCTGGATTGTCTTGCTGCTGCCAACGCTCAAGCAACGGAAAGATCCTTGCCTGCTGATGCTCAAAATATCCCCCAGAGCAAAAAAAACAGACATTGGGGTAATTTTTCCGCACCGGGACAAACACCGAAATGTTTTGGCACGAAGCTTCCTGCAACGTTGCAACCACCGGTCCTGCCGCGTAAGGCGGCTCTGGCCATTCGCCGGAATCTGACACCACAAACTGCGGGCCTGTAGGCGAAACATCGACAAACAGCGCAGAAAAGTGCTCCGTGTTGTAAAAAATATTCTACAATTGCTCGCGTGGCGAGTGACTCCAGTCTTTAAGCTCCTTGCGCAACCCATCTAAAAAGATGACCCGCGTGGGAATTCGCGCTTGGATTTTCCCAAGCCCACCCTCAGGCGAGGGTTTCTCGGCAAGCATCAAGCAAATGCCTTTCGCGCTGGGCTTGGGATCAACATCCGAGTAACGAATATAATCAAACACTCTAATCTCAGGTAGCAGGGTGTCGACGGTCTTCAAAAAATCAACAAAATTTTTATTATAATTAGCATCGAAAGCTTTCAGACCCGCATGAAAGTCTGCAAAAAAAAGTAAAATTAGCCCAGATTTTCTCAAAAAACTCATCCTCTGAGCTTTTTCTCTAAGCAACGGACTATCGCCCCGCTTAAGGGCGATCAGCTCAGCCCTCTCTAGCCGCCGAGGGTTTGGCCGATTCGCCTTGGTAATCGGAATCCAGATTCGCGGTTTGCCCTGGGTTAATATTTTTTGCGCCGCTGCAGCCTGCTGCAGCCACTAACAGCAGCAATCTTGCTAAAACGCCGCAAACATAAAATCTACTCAAGTTCGCCCACCCATGATGGCGGTGTTGCTGGTTAAGGCTAAGGGTTTTCATTGCGTTAGCCTGGTCGCTCGCCGTGTCATTCGCCTTCTGCTCGCTGCTCGCACTATAAGTACCCATCGCAAAATTTTTTATTAATTTATTTATTAAAATAATAAAATTATAAAAAAATAACTTATCCTCTCAAGAACCCTATTGGTACTCCAGAGTGCAGCTGCAGAGGGCAGTAACATATTACCGATCAATCGGATAGTTATTTTTTAAATAACAAAATCGACAGCAAACCACCAGTAACAATACCCGCACTCACTCACCCTTGCGCCGACTCTCTTCACGCTTACTACCCCCACCCCCCGCGCGCGTGAACTTGCAGCGCTCGGGCGCTTGAGCCTCTCATCTCAGCTTGGCAAGTCCTTGAAAAGTCATTGAATTCTCTTAAGAACCCCAAAAAACCGAGCACACATACACCCCCCTTCTGGTATTCTCCTAGGGCTTCGCTTGAAGCGGCAGTGCGTCTTTTTTCGGTCAACCCTTTTTTCGCAAAGCGGCGGGAGGACAAAAAGCCCTCACGACTTTTCGCCAAGTCTTGCTTAACGAAGTAGGCCACTTTGCGCCGTGTCTCGTCAGGCGCTCGCACAGCAACACCCGGAAAAGAGCACGAGCAAGTGCAGGTTTGCGAGAGTCTGTAGATGGTTGTGTGTGTAGATGTGTGCGCGCCCCCCCTCCCCCCGTGAAGTCGCCAGAAATACGGCTTGCCTTTTTTTTACCTTGCTGCTCTTAAACCCTTAAAATAAGCTAAGAGTGAAGGGAGAGAAAGGCACCCAACGACGACGACCACCGCCCCCTCCCTTTTTTGTTCGCTAACGGTGAGGCCAAAAAAAATGATACCCAAGTCCTCGCAACCTAAGGCCAAAGTCCAGTTCTTTGCCCGAAAGTCCCCCCTCCGCTTCCAGCCCCTCTTCTGGCTGCTGTGGTTTCTGAGCGGCGGCGGGTTGCTCACCCCCCCCGCGCACGCTGGCCTAGCTTTTGGAACAGGCAGAACCCACTTCCTGTTGGTGGGGGCGGTTTGTTCCGGATCAGGGGGCGTTCTTTTAACCGGTGCGCTGGTGGCAAGTTGGCGCGCCACCCAACAGCAATTGCAAGCCGCGTCCCTCCCTCTGCCGGTAGGCTCACCGAGCGACCTTGAAGCGCAGCTGGATGCCATGGAAAGTTGTGATTGCTGGGAGCCTCTTGCAAGACGAACGGCGCTTTACGCCGGGACGGGATGTATCTCAACGGGGTTAACGCTTTTAGGCGCTGTGAGTGATGATCCCTTAGTGGCCTTCCCGGACCTTGCCGAGTCGCAACTCGTCGCAATGGGCCTCACGCTGCCTGAGATCAAGGCCTACCGCGGCTCGCTCAGCCGACTCAACTGTTACCTCGAAAGCTTGGCGGCAGCACTCAGCCCAGCAGAGGCAACCTCAAGTCACCATCACGTTACAGGCGAACACCCGCGCGACTTCCCAGGCCGCCCGTCTGACTCCTTGCAGCACTTAACAGCCTTGTGGCGCGAAGCGATGCAAGACTTCCCAGCGCACACGCGAAGTGCCGTTTTAAAGCTCAGCCAAGCCGTATGGAACTCCTGCTTTCCGCTTGCGCGGTGCAACGAACCTGACCTTGCCCTTGCCCCGCACAACGCTGCCAGCCACTCTCCATGAGTAAGCAACGGCACCGGGGCTGCAGTTGTTAGTGGATGGGAAGCAGC
The DNA here is from genome assembly GCA_043732485.1 of Oligoflexia bacterium. GTDB lineage: Bacteria > Bdellovibrionota > UBA1018 > UBA1018 > UBA1018 > JAYTHP01. The sequence continues at coordinate 15,315 of JAYTHP010000193.1, read as the reverse complement.
AGCCGCAGCAAGGGCGTTGGCTGAACAGGATCCTGCAACTTTTAGGCTTGCTCGTCTTGCTTCTACAGGCTCTGGTAGCTCATGCAACCGCACCGTACCACCAACCCCCGCCCCCCTCCGTGCGGCTGCTGATTGCGCTCCCGCCTGCAGAAGACACTCTCAGCCAGCTACTTGAGCAGTCCTTTCGCAAGTATTTTGCGCAGGTAGAGCCAAGCCAGCAGGCAACGGTTGCTTACGCCGGACTCCCGCTGCAAGTCACCCAGCACGCAGATCAGTACGAGCTTTGGGACGCACTCCACCAACCCACCTTGGCACTCTTTTGGCTATCGCACGGCAGCCCGCCTGCAGCAAGCGGCGGCCTGCATCCTGGCGCCGTGTGGGATAGCCAGCACAGGGACCTCAGCAACGTCTTTCAAGCCGTCCCCCCTAAGCTACCCTTTCTTGCGGTGCTTACGTGCTTTTCCCACGCGACACTCAGCCCGCTGTTCGATCGCTTTTTAGCACCCGTAGACTCTTCTGTCCCGCCGCCGCCGCCACAAACACGCTACCTACTCTCGCACTCGGTGCCTGCCGCCCTTGCCTTGGAAACCGCACTCCAGCGTTTTCATCAGCACTGGCGGCAGACTGCTGCTGTCTCGCGCCCCCCATTCCCTCCCCCCACCCAGCCACACAGTCAATTATATCCCAAAATCCCGCTGCGACTGACCAGAGTCCTCGAGGGTTGCAGCAAGCCCTCCGGCAGCTGCCCGGCCGTGCGCGTGGAGAACAACGGCAAAATCCTGGCCGTTCTTCCCGCGGGGAGGGAACCATCCACCACGCAAGTCTTTGAAATTATGATAGATCCTTGGGAGCGCGACAACCCGACTGCAGCAGATTTAATCATCACCCAGGGCGCACTCCACCACGCTCACCGCCGGACTCACGACGAGACCACCCGCACCCTGCCACCCCCTCAACCACTGGGACGCTTTCAGATTCAAACGCTTTCCAAGGAATTCACTTGGTCTCAGGCTTTTTTAGGACAACACGCACTTTTGTTCGTGCTGAGCGCCGCTGGTGACCGGTGACTACCCCGCCTAGCCGCAGCCATACTCCCCCCGCGCGCGCTCTCCTCACCCGACTCTGCGCTTTGCCAGGTACAAAGAGAGGCCCTCTGGGGCTTACGCGACGTCAACAGTGCGTGCAATAGGCGACTGTGTAGGTGACGTCAAAAATGCTTCCGCTCATCGTGACCGCGCTCCTCACCTAGCTGATTCAGGCTCAGCCCTAGGTGCCTGAGATTCCTGAGATTGACCACCCCAGCTTCGAGCGCTAATCGTCCGTCGGCGCTGATTTGGTTGTGATCCAAGCCGAGGGTTCGTAAGTCCGGTAACTCAAAAAGCCGTTTTGCCAGGGCTTTGGCTCCGGAGGCACCCAGCTCGTTGTCGCCTAGATCAAGATGCTGCAAACGTCTCACTTTCCTCAGATGACCCGCCAAAGCTTCTCCGCCTGCGGTATCAATCCTATTGTCGCGCAAGTCCAAGGCGGTGAGGGCCGGGAGGTGGGCAAAGGCCGTAACCAATTGCTGCAAGCCGGCTGAGCCCAGCTGATTTTCTGCTAAATCCAGCTCCGCAAGTAGCGGCAGCAGCTGACCCTCTCCCCCACCGCCCCGTAAACTGCGCGCTAGGCTATACATCCCCATGGCGCTCAGGTCATTGCCCCACAGACTCAGCAACCGCAGGTTGAACAGCTGCGGGAGATATTCCGCCAGCAAACGCAAACCATCATCACCGAAATGATTATCGCCAAGCCGTAAGACCTGCAACTCTACAAGCACCCACCAGTGCTCGGCTAAGGCGCGTGCCCCGGCAGCTCCTATCGCATTACTCGTCAAATCCAACTCCCGCAGCTCGACCACTTGCTCTAAATGCCGGGCCAGCACGAAGGCACTCCAATCGGTCATGCGGCTGTTACTCAAGTTCAAACGCACCAGCTGACCGAGATGACCCAGCTCACCGATCAGGCGATTGAGTAAAAGGTCCCCCATCAACATCCCCGCTAAATCCAACTCCCGTAACTGGCTGAGCCCTCCGAGTTTGTCGATTAAGACTGCGGCACCCTCAGGCCCAATGTCATTGCGACCCAAATTAAGCCGGGTTAATCGGCCCAGCGACCCAAGGTGCAACGCCAGCCCCTTGGCGCTCTCGGAGGTCATCCCAGTGTGGCGCAAATTCAAATGCCTGAGGCGTGGCAGATCCTGCAGCTTAGCAAAAAGAGCTGCTAAATCGCTGGCTTGCAACCGATTGCCACTCAAATCCAGCTCCTGCAATCCCACCCAACGCTCCCAATGCCGTCCCGCTTCCGGCCATTCCATGAAAGGCTTGCGAAACACCAGCTTCAACCCCTGAGGCAACCCCACCTTTTGCCAACTCATTAAATCCACTAAATCCTGCGGCTGATCGATCCGCACTCTGAGCGCCCTGAGAACGACGTTCTCTCCCCTGCTGCCACTCACAAGCTCTGGCACACTGATCTCAGCGCACTGAGCAAATCCATCGCGCCCCGCGTCCCAGCCTAAATCTTCGTCTCGACCCTCCGCCCCCGCGGCTCCTTCTCCACCCCAAAATGGCGGAAAACTCTCCAGCAGTCCCAGGCTGACGCTCGCTAAAGGTGACGAGCCGCTCTCCATGGCGGTCGCCGCCCAGTCCTGCTGGCTTGCATTCAACAAGACGAGCAGACCCACGAGTCGTAAAAACCTTGGAAAAAACTCTCGAAAAAACTTCCAAAAAAACTCTAAAGATGTCCTCATAGCGCTGCTTCTATCACACTCCAGACTTGCCTGGAAAATGGATTTTTGCAGCCCCCGCCGACTCGCTCGCAGTAGAATTTAGTGTGCCGCCACGTAAGATCAAGCGCGTAGGCTTACTCAAGTAACGCAACCGCCTGGTGAGCCCTCGTAGCGTATCATCGCTCATCGCAATGCCGCTTAAATCCAGGTCCCGCAAATGAGGCAGGAAAATAAAATTCTGGGCAAGCGCCAGGATCCCTTCGGCGCCGACTGGGCAATCACTCACATTCAGATGGGTGAGCCCCCGCAAGAGCTTGAGGGTCTTGACCAGGACTTTCATCGACTCATCGTTCAAGCCGGTGTTTTGCAAGTTCAACTGCCGCAACTGCGGATAACGGCGCAACCAGGCAACTAAATACTCCAGGTCGTGTGGCGTAGTGATCGGTTGATTCCTCAAATCCAGTGCCTGCGAAGCTCCGAGCGAGGTCTCCAAGGACGCAAGTAAGGAGGCCAGGAAAGACGACGGCTGAGGGGGCTGGTGTCGGTGGTCGCTCAACAAGGAACAAGGTGCCGTTAAATCACGGGCGCTGCCTCCCGGCAAAGCGTCACGCGAGACAATGCGCGAGGCGCTGCTAGACGCGTTGCACGACCCAGTTTGCGACAAGTCTCCCGACTCGCTACCACCAGCGCCAGCGCACCCACTCAAAAATTCCGCTTCCAGGAGCTGTGATTTTGGCTCCCACGCCGCTTTCCAGGCAGACTCAGGGACCGCCTCCGCCGCTTCTTGCCCCGCAAGCTCGAACTCTGGCAAGGGCTGACGTTGCAAGCGATCCGCGTCCTCAAGTCCATTGAGAAACTCATGCCAGCTCAGCGCTGGAGCCTCATAGCCGCAGGCCCAGGCGTCCTCCCGCTCACGCTGCTCCCCACCACCTCCCACAACCTCGTTGCCGTTACTGCCCGCAAACAAAACCTCGCAAGGAGCAAGTCCCGCAAGCGTCATGATTAAGAGTAAAGATTGAAGGTTTTTTTTCATGCAGGTCTCCTGTGTTACCTTGTTCTAAGCCCCTAGCATGAAACGCCTGGGAAAGTAAGAGTTATTTTTTGAGGAGCAAACAACCTTGGATGAAAGGGTGGAGACCAAGCAGGGGACGGACAGGGAAAGAAAAGGAGAGAAAAGGGAGGTGAGACTTTCGTCAGCTCTCTCCCGAGCCCAGCAAAACCGTCCGCCCACTTCAGAAGCGGCCAGCACCCAACGGAGCACAACTTAACCACCAGACTCACCCAATCAGGGTAGACCTTGTGTTTTGGTTTGTGGCTCTTAGCCGCCAAGTAAAAAGCCCCATCGCACCCTGGAAGGGCAGCAGCAGACTGGAGTTGCGCGTGGTGCCGTTTAAGGAAGGTCCTAGCCTTTCGAAATAAATTTAATAAATATGCGCCATCGGAGTCATTTTTCAGAAAGTTCTTCTGATCTGTTACCTTTTGGCCTATATCAGTAGCCTGATCCTGTCAGCCTTTGAGGTAACGTTTTGGGCCTACGCTTGGAGCCCTTAAAAAATTCAGGACGTTTCTTCGCTGCTGCAGCAGTTCTCGGACAAAGCTGTTTCCCGTTCCACCACCTTGAGTCGAGTGTGATAAGTCTGACTTAGGCTTTGGGTAATTACTTCGGACGTTACACTGCCACAGGCCGTTGTTAGGATGAACATCATGCGATTCAGTTTCTAACTAGAAGCAAGGCCCATGAAGGTCGCAGTATCCAGAGGACCCAAAAACAATACCCGACTAAATGGGTAGTAAATCTGCTCTTTTCTTGACGGCTTTCACGAGGAAGCGCTTTAATCTGCTCACTTCGACAGTCTGTAAGGGTCCTGCTGACGCCTTGCTGTTTTTAGGTGGGAAAATAACAAAAGAAGACGAGAAGGCCCTGAGGTTCTCAGACAAACGGAACTGGCCCACACCTTGAAGGCTTGTCAGGCTCCTTGACTTCAGCGGATACCGTTGAAGGCTCTACTAGAAACTGCTTGTCAGGCGCTTTGGCTAGTTGCCACGCTCTGCCCCACTAAGTAATAAGGATCAATATCCTACCCAGTGAACCAGGTCACAATACCCCTTCTCACAAAACCCTTTTAAAATTCAAAAATCTGCTTGAGGGGCTCAATAACCGGACCATGCTCGCTTTTAAGGTATCCCCTATCCATTCGAATGATTCTTCCATTATCTAACGTTACTAAGGCTGGCCATGAGAACATTATATATAAATTGTAATTATAAGAAACTCTAAAATATTTGGCATGTAAAATTTTTTAGATCACCTGAAGCATCACTTAGTTCAAGTTAACAAAATAATTACAGCAAAATAGGATTTTTTCACATCTTGTATTCCCGATCCGGAAGAACCGCGTCTTCACTGACCCGTGCACTGACTCTAAGCGGCGACTGGTTCTTGCACCTCGTTAGATCTCATGAGAGCTTCTAGACTCACAAAAACTCGTAAATACTTCGAAAACGCCACTGCATAAGGTGTTTTAAGCCGACGCCAGTGACGATTGCAACGCGCGGGACTGGATCTCTTGCACCAGCTGATCGCGGAAAGCGAGCAGCGGTAGGGTCTGCTGCTGCTCGACGCCGTAGCGTCTGAGCGTCACCATCCCTTCGCTTTGCTCTTTTTCCCCGAGAATCAGCAAGTAGGGGATTTTTTGCCCGACGTTCCTGCGGATCTTCTTCCCCAGGGTCTCAGACGAGTACTCCAGCTCGGCGCGAATCATCTGCTGGCGCAAGACCGCCACCACCGACTCCCCGTAGGGCACAAAGGGATCACTGACGGTCAGCACCTTGACTTGCACCGGCGCAAGCCAGGTGGGGAAGGCGCCCCCAAAATGCTCAATCAAGAAAGCCACAAACCGTTCATGCGTGCCAAGCGGCGCGCGGTGAATGATGTAGGGTCGATGCTCCTGGTTATCAGCGCCGACGTAAGACAGCCCTAAACGCTCAGGCGTCGCAAAATCCAGCTGATTGGTGCTAGCCGTCTCCTCCCGGCCAGTCACGGTGCGAAACTGCAGATCAATTTTTGGTCCATAAAAGGCCGCTTCCCCCACTCCTTCCACCACCGCAAGCCCACTTTCTTTCATGGCCTCTTGCAACAACTTTTCGGTAAACGCCCAAGCCTCAGGCTGTTGTACGTACTTTTCCTTACCCTTGGCATCGTTGGGATCCCAGGTCGAGAAGCGCAAATGATAGGCATGAATCCCTAAAATAGCGTAAACTTGCCGGTGCATCTCCATCACGCTTAAAAACTCGCGCTTGATTTGCTCAGGCGTGCAATAGATGTGACCATCGTTCATGCACATACCTCGCACCCGCAGCAATCCAGACAGCGAGCCTGAGTCTTCAAAGCGGTAAACCTGGCCGTATTCGGCAAGCCGCAGCGGCAGCTCACGGTAACTGCGCGGTCTGGAAGCAAAAATGCGGTGATGATGTGGACAGTTCATCGGTCGCAAGCAGTAGGCTTCCCGCGTGGAAAGCGACGACCCATCGCCGGCGTCTCCCCCCTCATCAGACCCCTCTGGTTCAGGGCTTGCCGTTTTTTCACGCACCTCGAGAAAGGGAAAGAGGTGATCTTGATAGTACGGTAAATGGCCGGTGCGATAATACAGCTTGGTCTTGGCCAGGTGCGGCGTCACCACCCGGTGATAACCCGCTTGAAACTCGAGCTCTTTCATCAGCTTTTCGAGCTCATCGCGAATCACCGTGCCATTAGGCAACCATAACGGTAGGCCTTTACCGATCCACTCCTCATCGATGATAAACAGCTCAAGCTCCTTGCCTAGCTTCTTGTGGTCACGCGCTTGGGCTAAATGAAAGGCTTTGACGTGCTGGTCTAATTCCTCAGCGTTTGCAAAGGCCCAGACGTAAATACGGGTCATCATGGCGTTTTTTGAGTCCCCGCGCCAATACGCTCCTGCTAGCGCCCGAATCTTAAAGCCTCCCGTCGGCAAATCCCGGGTGTTGGCGACGTGCGGCCCCTCACACATGTCCACGAAATCGCCCATGCGGTAGAAACTCAAGGCGCTGAGGTTTTTCTCGCGAAACAGCTCACTGGCGTATTCTCGCTTATAAGGCTCACCCATCGACTCTAAGCGGGCAAAGGCCTCAGCTTGTGGCAAGTCCTCGCGGGTCAGGGCGGTCGGGGTGCGAATAATTTTGCGCATGCGCGACTCGATGGCAGCAAAATCCTGCTCACTTAAGGGGGCTGAGAGCAAAAAATCGTAGTAAAAACCGTCCTCAATCGGCGGACCAAAGCCTAACCTGCTGCCAGGCCTGAGGTGTAAGACGGCCGCAGCCAGCACGTGGGCCAGACTATGGCGAATGCGGTAAAGGGCGCCTGGATCTGCTTGGCCCGGAGCCGGAAGGGGAGCAGGTGAGACAGAGGAGGCAGAAGGAGTCAAGGCGGCAAGCGTTGGATCTGGATGTTTCATAGCCTTTTACTACTATTGAATTCCCAAAGAAATTCAAGTACTGATTGAAGGAGAATGATAGGGAATGCACCAGAATTGTTGCCTTTGGGATCTTTAAAGAAAAATGAAGGAGCCATAATCGTTAAAATCGGCAACGCCCAGACCCCGCTTGCGCTGATTCACCGGCTGATGGAGTTAGGCTTTTTAATCGGAGCAAGCGTCGAGATTGTGCAAGAAGCACCCTTTTTTCGCGACCCTATCGCCATTCGCGTGCGCGGAGCGTTAATCGGTTTGCGTCGCCAAGAAGCTAATTTGATCCAAGTGAGCAGGCGATGACCACCCAAGCGACACCGAAGCCAACACAACAGACTCTAACACCACCGCCCCCTCCCTTTGCAGCGGCCCTGGTGGGTAACCCCAATTGCGGCAAAACTGCGCTTTTTAACGCCTTAACCGGTGGCAGAGCGAAAGTCAGCAATTACCCGGGCGTCACGGTGGAAAAAAAAAGTGGCCTCCTACTCCCTGCCAGGCGCTTTGGGGACAGCCACAAATCCTCAACCGGCCCCATTGAGCTGATCGATCTGCCTGGCACTTATAGCCTCCACGCCCAGACCCTTGATGAGCAAATCACGCAAAACGTGCTGTTAGGAGTCGAAGCCCTCACCCCCCGCTTAGCCGTTGTGATTGCGGTGGTGGACGCCGTGCAGCTGGAGCGCGGCTTAGGCCTCATTTTAGAACTCAAAAAACTGCAGGAACTCCAAGCCCCTCTTACCCTCCCCCTTATTCTGGTCATCAGTCGTATGGACCTTGCCAAGCAAGCGGGCTTTACCCTCGATCTGGAGTTGCTGGCGCGCAGGCTCGAGTTGCCGCTGTTTGCGCTCTCAGCCCAGCAACAGGAAGGCCTGCTGCCTTTGGTGCTGGAGCTGGAGCGACGCTGGCAGCAGAGTGCGATTGCCAGGCTGAAGCCCGATGCGCAGCCCTTACCGCCGACGCCTCACCACCCCTCATCCCCGCTTCATCCCGTGCCAGCGCCAGACGCGCGCTCAATTGCGGGGCGCTTTCAGGAGGTGGATGCGCTGCTGCAAGGCGCGGTGCGCGTTCCAGCCACTCGGTTTGCGTTGACCGACCGGCTGGACCGGGTGGTTTTACATCCCTTGTGGGGCAGCCTTTTATTGCTTTTGATGACCGGGGTGATTTTTCAGCTGATTTTTATCTGGGCTGCCTGGCCGATGGACCTGCTCAAAGAAGCCTTTGAGGGTCTGGGTCGCCTGATCACTGCGGGCTTGGGCCCGGGTCCCTTGCAAAGCTTATTGGTCGATGGCATGCTAGGAGGGGTGGGGGCGGTGTTGATCTTTTTGCCGCAAATCCTGCTGTTATTTGCCTTCATTTACTGCCTGGAGGACTCAGGTTATATGGCACGAGCTGCCTTTTTAATGGATCGTTTGATGGGAAAAATGGGGATTCACGGCAAAGCCTTTATCCCGCTCTTCTCCTCGTTTGCCTGCGCCATCCCCGGCATGATGGCAACCCGCACGATTGAAAACCCGAAAGACCGCTTAATCACCCTGCTGATTGCCCCACTCATGACTTGCTCAGCCAGGCTGCCGGTCTACGCCCTGCTCATCGGCACCTTTATCCCTCATCGCAAGGTTGCGGGTTTTTTGGAGTTGCAAGGCTTGGTGCTATTTTGTCTGTACTTGATTGGCATTCTCAGTGCGCTTTTGATGGCCCGCCTCTTAAAATCAACCCTACTCAAGGGCGAGAAGGCAATTTTACTGATGGAACTGCCGCAATACCAGTGGCCTAATGTCAGGAATCTAGGCGTCAGCCTCCTGGAGCGCGCCCGGCTTTTTCTTGAGCGCGCAGGCACCCTGATCCTCGCTGCTTCTGTGCTGTTGTGGTTTTTAGTCACCTATCCGCGCCATCCCGAACTGACGCAAGAGGCGAGCTTAGGGCAAAGTTATGCAGGACAGTTGGGGCATCTGTTAGAGCCCTGGTTTTTGCCAATTGGCTTTAACTGGAAAATTGCTATGGCGCTGATCCCAGGCTTTTTAGCCAGAGAAATGATGATCAGTGCCTTAGGCACGATCTACGCCGTTGCGGCGACAGCACCGACGAGCCCGCTTGCCAAGGTCACTTTGTCAGAAACCCTGGCCCAGCAATGGAGCCTGGCTACCGCCTTAAGCTTGATGGTCTGGTATATCTTTGCTTGCCAGTGCCTCTCAACGCTGGTGGTGGCAAGACGGGAAACCCAGTCTTGGGTCTGGCCGGCGTTCATTTTCAGTTATATGACAGTACTTGCTTACGGAGCGTCCTGGTGCACCTATCACTTGGCGCTGGTGTGCGGATGGGGTTAAATCAAGAAGCACTCGCTTTAACCGCCGTGGTCGTGACCTGTTTGCTGTTCTTGCGCACGCTTGGGCGCAAGCTATTTCACCAGCACCTCAGGGTCCCACTTGCCCATTGGCTGCTCAAAAACGGGCGCGTCAGTTTGGCCCAGCAACTCTACCACGCCAAGCCGCCGAACGTAGGTCGTCGGTTGCGGCGTCCACACCATCCCCCATCCACCACCACCACCGCCACCTCATCATCACCGCAACCGGGCGCGGCGCAAGGCCCAACGAGGGCACCGGGGTCACGGCGGGGGGGCCAGGGCTTATTGCTGCTCGTTTTTTGCGGTCGTCACGCGCTCACGCACTGGCTGACGCTGAGCACGCTCTTGCTGCTGGGACTCAGCTCATCCGGCTGCAGCACGCTGCCTGACACCAAGCATGAGACCTATTTGTTTCCTAAAACGCAGGCCTTTTGGGGAGATGTCTCAGGTCGCCCCTATCACAAACTCGGCTTGGTGCGCGCGAAGGTGGATTTTGTGACCCTAGACCCGGCCTCAGACGAGCGCACCTTGTGCCGCAACTACTTTAATAAAGCGGTACGCGATCTCGTGAAACTGGGCGCCAAACAAGGGGGCGACGCCGTGATTGATCTAAAATCGGCGGTTTTCTTTGAAGATGGGCAAATGAGTCTCCTTGCCTCCCCGGAATGCTCAGACGACGGCATGACCGGGCAAGTCAACGTGCAAGGAGTCGCCATTCGCTGGGACAAGCAGCAGCAACCTGCGCCCTAATCCCGCCGACCCTGGAGCCTTAAGTCGCCTGGTCCCCCCCCCCCCATCACCCAACCGGTAACACCTGGAATCAAAGGTTGAGGCGCACAGGCAAAAAGTAAGGGTGTGATACAACGTCGCCGCTCGGACTCAAGAGACACACACAGAATTGCTTCACCGCGCAAAGACGGCGCTTTTTCAGCCTTTCTCTCGCAGACAACCCTTGGCCGACCTATCATTATTTTCCCTTTAAAAACAAAATACTTAGCCTATCTTTACTTTTTTTGCCTTTCTATTTTTAGAAATCTATGTTCGCAAAACGCCCAGGTCTTTGCGCCGATGAACTTGCGTCGCGCCTACAAATTTTTGAGAGTAATCAGCGCACTTTACCTAGAAAGAGGGTCAATCATGACAAAGTGACCTAAACCCGAAGATCTTGCTCGCATTTTAGAAGAAAACTCAGACCGCGACGAATGGAGTCGCGGAAAAGGTAGCATCACGAATCAAGGAGACCAGCTAAAATACGACATCTACGCTAGGTTTATTGGTTGCAAGATGGATCATAAGCTCAACCAGAGACAACTAGCTCAAAAACTTGAGATAGGAGAAGCCTTAATCAGTAAAATCCTGAGATCTCAATTTGATGAATTTACAATCGACCGATTGATCAAATACTTGGAAACGCTCAACGTGCCTTTTACGATCATGCTGGTAGCTTAGTCTCCTGAAAACCTAAGCAGCCTGTCGTCGCCTGCTGCCCATGCGGGCAAATACACCTCTATTACGTGTAACAGGCGTTAAGCTGTCCTAGGCCTACCCCCCCAAGCCCTCCACTCTACTCCTGCGCGCGCGCTTCCTCTCAAGCGCACTTTTACTAAAGCTGCGTGTCCCTGGTCTGACCGCTTCGCTTCAGGCGTTCATTGCAAGCGACAGCGAGCAAAGCCTGAGAAAACGGCGTAAAAAATAATAAGTATTTTTATTTAAAATATATTTACTTATTCATCTTTTTGCGGTAAACTCGGGCGCCAGCGTCGTAGGAGTCCTCTCAACGAGAAGCTGAGCGGATCGCGACAGAGCTCCTCACTGGCCTTGTGCCGCATCTCTCATGGGCTGTTATCGTTCCTGTCATCGTCACTATTCATACCGCCGCAACCCGCACCACCCAGGCACCACGTAGGACACTCACTAGCACAACACCCCTTCAAAAAATCCGGGCCTCGTTTTAGCAACTACCCCAACCAGCAGCAAAAGAAAAGAACACAATAAGGAAAAAGTTATGAAAAACAAGGACTTGAGTCTCACTTTGACCCTCATGGGATTTCTCATGCTGCCGCTTGCGGTGCGGGAGCTCAACGCCGACTTTGTAAGTTTTACTAGCCAAAGTTTCGAATGTGGCTTGAAGCGGCTGGCAGCACTCAAGCAGGGGAACTACTCCGTGTTAAAAACCTTAGCCCTCAGTGAGAACGGCAAGCCTTTGAAAAACTTGTACCTTGAAGTCCCGCTGGCTCATTCAGACGACGGGAGAACCGTTGAGTACGGTCAGTTACGGGATGCACCAGAAAATCCTAATAAATTTATTATTCTCGCAAGTCATGACATTTTTTCCTCCCAAATCTTACAATCCTGCGGCATCCCTGAAAAGATGATCTACGCAGCAAGCGCACGGCTCATCTCGGTGCTTGAAGAAACCCAGCTGAAGGACGCACACACGCTGGTCACTGCGAACCGTACGGGGCGGCGGATGTGAAAAAGCCGCAAACGGTTTGGCAAGGGCGTTTGCAAGCGCTGGACCGGGGCGAGCTTGGCACCTGTTGCGCGACACCAAGCTGAGCCAGGGTCCGTGGGCCAATGCTTGATCAAACAAATCAAATGAATTACTGAGAGTAAGATAACGGCTCTTCACAAAAAGCGTCGAAAAAATCTTAGCTTCTAAAGTTTTTGCGCCACTCGAGACGCGCGCTAAAGAGCGTCTCGAGATGACCCGTCGCGGTAGGCTGCTCGTGGCCGAGTGGTGGCCGAAAAGTCTGCCCCCCCGGTGTGGCATCTATCCGCATCCCCCCCGCATTCCCTCCCCTCCCCTCCCCTCCGCCTTTTCGTCAAGCGGGTCCCCTAAGACCTACCAAAAAAGTCAGTTTTAACTTAAGCCCTTGCTCGCTTGGGCCGATGAACCCTTTATAACGAGAGTCATGAACACGACTGCGGGCGGCAGGCTACGTCTTGCCTCACCTTGCCCTTCAGCCAAAAAAAGTCGTCGCGCGTGGCTTGCACAAGACTAAGAATGCGATCTCACCCCACAAAGGGAGGGGATCTTGACCCGAGGAAAAGCTATGTCAACCCCCAACAACACCCCTTCTCCTTTAGAAATCAAAGCCTTAACCGCTTTAGCAGAGCGCCTAGCCCTTCTAGAAGTGCAAAGTGACTTTGTGCATTGGGTGCGCTCGCAATTGCCGTCGATGAGGGCAATCGAGCAGGCGTTGGCAACCAGCAAAGCCGACCCCAGTCGCCGTAAGGTCTTCGTGATTGTGGGCGAAGTGGGCACCGCTAAATCCTCGCTTGCCCATTACTTACACACCGAGCTGCACTCACCCTGGGCACCCTGGAGTCCGCTGAACGCCGCCGATTTCTCGGAAGGCTCAGGCAACGATAAGAAGCTTGCGGCCTCACTCCAGCTTGCCCCCCATGGCAGTCTCTTGCTTGAGCACGCCAACCAACTCCCCCTTTACTTACACGCGCTGGTGATCGATTTCTTAGGCTTAAGGCAGCTACCGATGGCAAGTGCGCCCGCTCAGTTGTCGTCTTCAGGGCCGACGACAACCACCGCTCCGACGAAAGATCGCCCCCTGACGCAAGTCTTTTTAACCTTCAACGGCAGCAAGGAGGACTTGCACGAGCAGCAGCAAAATCCAGGCTCGCTGTTTCACGCGCTTGCGACCCACTCCTTAAGCGAAGTGCTCTTCTTGCCGCCGCTGCGGGAAAGAAAAGCCGATCTCAGCAAGTGGATTCGCGCTTACGGCGAGAAACAAGCAAAAAAACTCGGACGCGCCTTTCCAGGACTAGCGCCTGAAGCCCACGAGCAACTCAGACAAGGCACCTGGCTCGGCAATGAGAGCGAACTTGAGCACGCGTTAGCCCAAGCCCTGCTCAGACACCCCGGATCTGAGGCCCTGCCCAGCTCTGCGTTTACCCTTCACCCACAGACTGCGCTGCAAGACAGCGCCCACGCCGGCCCGCTCAGTACCGTGCAACGCCCCCCGGCTGAAGCTGGCAGCAGCAACCTCTTGGCAGGCGTCGGAGTGGCGTTTATTGGCCAAGGCGCACCGTCACCTGGCCTTGGCTTTATCCAGGAAAAACGACGCTGGACGCTGCAATTTGAGCAGCGGTATCTCAAGCTGCTGTTGCAAAAACACGACGGCAACGTCTCAGCGGCCGCACGCGAAGCAAAGCTCGATCGCAGCAACTTCTTGCGACTCTTGCGACGCCATCACCTCAAAGCACAACCCTTTCGCAAAGCCGCTTGAGGGCTCCCTTGTCTCAAAACCCCTCACGCAAAGTTCTGGGGGCAACTTGAAGATACGTCAGTGCAAGAGGGAGCGAAGGGTAGACTTTTTAAAACATTTTTGAGGGGGTTTTGAAGGTAGGCTAAACTGAGGATTGTAAGCACCTGGCGCGGCTTGCCTTAGCGCTTCAGGATCTCGCTTGAGAACCTTAAAACTAAAGAAGCCGGGAGCAACAAGTGCTCCCAGCTTCCTTCAAACCACGGAAATCCTGCATAAGTGTGGGGGGGGGGGGAGCAGAACCTCCGTGGAAATCTATTAACTTTTCATTTGTAAACACCTTCTATCAGAGTCTTTCGCTCTCCACAAGAAAAAAATGCACCCCTTCAGCACTATTTTTTTGCTGGGGCCGTCCCCCCCTCAAACGACCTCAAATTAGCCCGAAAAGTTACCTTGCGCTAAGCCACGAGAGGCTACTGGCTCGCCCTTTACTGGTCAGCACCGAGAATCTCTTGACCCATTACCGATCACCAAGTGCCACCGACCAAGACACCAAAATTTTAGGTAGATCCAAAAACCACTCCAGCTCGGACCACCCGTCGACTCAAGGACGCGGATCTCAGACGACTCACCCTACTGAAGGGTGGCTAGGATGCTAGCCTGTCGAAATGAACGCGTTTAGACGGTCCCGAGTGAGAACCGCGAAGAAAAGCGCTAATTTTCTACTTATTTAGCCGGGTATCAGTTTTGGCTCCTCATAAGGAGGCAAATCGCGTCAGTCCGTTAAAATAAACCTAAAAGTCCAAAAATGTAATTAAGATCGGCTTGAAAGAGGGGTGGCAGGTTATAAGTCGATTTTCTCAAATTAAATCAATTAAAGATAAAATAAAAGTGAGAAACAAGGAAAAGAAAATCAGTCCACTGGTGCGATCCGATGGCTTGAAAGCAATAAAAATCAAGAAATTGGAGTAGGAGGTGCGAAGCCTGAGAAAGCGACTCACAACAAGCTTCCAGCGATCGCTAATCCAGGCTTCAGCCAACGACTTTGAAGACATACGAAAAAGGCCACAGGAAATCACAGAGGAGCTTACTGAACAAGACAGAAGGCCATTAGATCAGATCCAAAAAGAAAACGATTCTCAGCTGTTAGAGATCGAAAAGCTGAATCAGGATAAAAAGCGCAAACAACTTGAAATCGAAAAAATCCTTGAAGACTGTGAACACAAGCGGGTTGAGGTCGAGAAGCTGCAGAAAGAAAAGCAGTAGCAGCAAAATAATCAAAAGAATCTTCGCGAACAGACTGAACTAAAAACAAAAGAACTCGATAAGATCAAAAAATAAACTAGGCCAAAAGTCAATCCTGCTGAGGCTGAACGACCTAAAGGCGGTGTGTAACTTTTGTGTTTTCCTGGTGGCTCATTGTGGGGTTCACTTTCGTGCAGTGCCAAGAATTTTACAAGCACTGGTGAATCAGAAGATCATTCTACCGGTTTGGTTCCC
>JAYTHP010000192.1:0-3088 GCA_043732485.1 Oligoflexia bacterium | reverse complement strand
CCAGTGAGTTATTGGCACAAAGGGACGGATATTCTTTTCCATTATACTCTAACTTGCAGTAATATAAAAATAAAGGGGAGAAATCACAACTAACACTTTAGGTAGACAAGTCGAAAAACAGCTAAGTAAATTGCTATTACAGGTCGAAAAAAAATCTACGCATGGATTGTGGCAATTCAAATTGCAGGAGTCAGGCAGGTGCGGCCACAGCCGCAGCTTAATGACAAGCCGTTGAAAAGTAATCGTAATAGACAAAAGTAAATTTAACTGCATAAAAGCTACCGAGCGATCTCTCAAGAACACCTGAGCCAGAGCAAAATCAATGGATCGAAGTGCCTAAAATAAAATCTTCATAAAAATTAATTACAAAAAAATTTTAGAAATTAAGACTCTCTAGAAAAAATTAAGTCCGATGCCAGTCGGACCTTTTCTTCAATCACTTCAAGAGGTAAATAGATTTACCCAAACCGATTTTACCAAAAACACAGGATTATCTCGTGCCAATCTTTGCGACCTTGAAAAAGGCAGAAAGTTGATCAGTTTAGAGCGTGGCATCAAACTGGCTGATCGCTTAGGCGTTCCTTAGGCCACTTTAATTCAACTGGCGCTGCAAGATCGGCTGCGATTGGCAAAGGCTGACTCTAAGGTGGAGCTAAAAGCTTCTTAGTCTCTTCCTCAGCGCAATCAGTCAGCGCTCGAGGCATAATGAAGAATCGCTCTTTTGATGACCACTGACACCTGACTGCTCACATCGGTGGTGCTTTCCGCTAAGTAGCATAAAATAAGCTAGCAAAAGGGGATTGGCTTTTTTTCAGCAGGAGAGAACATCCTAGAGAAAGAGGCACGTTCTCTGAAAAGAGAACGTAGCTCACGAAGCGCAAAGACGCAATCCAAGCCTCGGGGCAACCAACAGCCCCTCCCCACATGCCTGAGCGCTCACATGGCAGAAAGTACCACTAGGTTAACGCGAACATACAGCCTCTCCCAGACGGTCACTAACTGAGGGCCGAGTCTAAGCAAAAAGTTGTCGCCACCGTCACCAGCAAATGCCACCTCTGCCCCGCCATCCAACCACCCATCCCGAGGTTGTCGAGTTTCCCCCTCAACTACCTATGATCAGTTCCAGTGTTGAGCTTTATCCCAAGCTGAGGTCAGGTCATCTCACGTTAGGGGTCGGGTGCAGCCGCGATGGTCTGGGGTAACACCGAAGCCCATGCATTTTGTGGTCAAAACGTTAGGGTCAATCGGAGCTGTCTGGCCTATTGTTTGTTACAATCCTAAGCCAAAAATGAGACTCCAAAAAACCCTGTTAAAACAAAATTTTAGTCTGTGCTTCAGATACTTCTTACCTCGCATTGGCATTTTTAAGCTTTTTCCAAGACTTCAGTCACCACATGGCATGGTGAGAGCTAACGATGGCGGCGCCTGAATCATTTCACCGAACCGGGCTTTCACTTGCCGCTCTAGCCTGAGCGCAGCTAGTTGCGCCGCACGAGGGCACGGGCGGTTTTTCAGGCGCGTGTCAGTACGCTCATGATGAACAGAAACGCCATTCAACCGCAGAGGGGAGGGGGGCTTAAGAAGCGCTGCGCCGCAGCAAGGGCGTTGCCGTTGCGCGCTTCTTTGCGCAAAAGCCTAAGTTGGTTTTGTAAACTAGCCTAGGTTTTTAAGACTTTTGTCTTGCTGCAAGCAAGATAATGGTCTTAAAAACTGTTCCGTCTACCGAAGAGTCGTTTATGCTAAAAAGAAAAATGACAGTGACTTGCTACCTCGGGGTTTTGCTGATTATGGACGCTTGCACCCCTTGCAAGCCGCAACGTCTCGCGCCCGATAACCAAAAGCAACACTTTGCAAAGTGAGCAAGCCTGCTTAAGATTTTTAGCGAACTCTACGCTATGGATGCCAACCAAACCTTTTCACACTCAGCTCAAGGGATCACCCAGCAACTCACGCCGCAACAGTTGGCCAGACTGCTGGTCTCTACCCTACGAGCGCAACAAGAGCTGATTGCAACCCTCTCAAACCCCTCAACTTTCCAAACGTCTGCTACTGCTCCCTTGCCTACAACTCCGGAGGTGCAAAAAGCGCTTAAGCAAGCCATCGGTGAGTTGACGCATATCGATTCTATGATCGTTTTTGTGAGCAAGCATTGGCAAGAGCCGACCTTTTCATCAGCCTCCGTGGCAAAACTCTATCACGACTTAACAGAAGCACTAAAACAAGAGAAAAACGCCAGAGCAGCGGAACTATCCTCCCTCAAACTGCCACTCTCCCAGGCGCCATTTTTTCCCGAGCTGCTGAGGCGCGCGCGCGCTTTAGACTCAAAGCTAACTGCCATTGACAAAAAAAAAATCGCTCTTGACGAAGAGCTCAGCCCCAGTGGCTAGCACAAAAAATACCCCTTCCCACCCTCATTCGCAATTTGACCGGCGCTAACCTCAAGGAAGCACAAAACGCCACCCTTGTTTCAGCCGTGCGACTGGCAGTGAGCACGCCAGCCACTCTCGCCGCTCAGCCCTGCTCCACTTGCTGCTTGTCAGACCCCCTCCACGCCGGCTCTGGACTCTCTCCTCCCACAGCTCACACCGCTAACTGCGCCTGCTGCTACCTCGCCGTGCTCAGCAACGGACACAGGCTGCGAGACCACACTGAACAACGACCACCTGAAGCAGTTTGCGAAGAGTTTTTCCGAGTTTCTGATCGGCTGTAACATCTCGCTCTTCCCGCAACAGCTTTTGGTCCATCCTCAGGGATCTTCTCAGGAGAGTTCCTCATAGTTAGTTGCTGCCGCGAAATTCACCTCTAAAATCGACTTTTAAGCTCAAATTTTTTGGGTTTTAAGGAAATTTTAATTTTTTTTAGTCTAAAAATAGCTTGAAATCAAAAAAAAATGCTGATCTTTCTAGTTTAGACACAAAGAAAGGATCAGCACTCAATGAGTTTCTCACTAGATGGGCTAAACGCCAAATAAAAAAATCAGAAATCACCCTAAAAGTAAAAGCAAGCCACCCCCTCATCATGCTCGCCAATGAGATCCCTTGGGACGAGCTCTGGACTGTTGCAGCCGAGGACTTAAAAGGATCGACCG
>JAYTHP010000191.1:0-10174 GCA_043732485.1 Oligoflexia bacterium | reverse complement strand
AAGAGCGGCCGAAGGCAGCGGCAAGCCTCTTGAGTCAATACTTAGGGGCGCTCACGGACGAGCACCCTGGTGCTGGGCACGCTTGCCCGGTCTGTCAGAAGCCGGTTGGGGTAGCCGCAACAGCAGAAGACCCAGGAGAAGCACTTGCAGAAGGAGAGGGGCACCAGATTCGCGATCATTTTCTCGACGGACGTGCTAGGCCTTGTCCGCATTGTGGCTTGATGGTAGAGAAAATTCCGCTGCAAGAGGGTGGGGGGTGCAATCACATGATTTGTCCTAACTCCCACTGCGGTAAGGATTTTAACTTTAACCTCGGAAAAAAAGCAGCTTTTGAACACTCGCGCTCGCAAGAAGCCAAGCAGTACAAGCTTGCACCTGGCCTGCACCCCTGGTGGAGGAAGTAAAGCGCGCGCTTTGGTGTGAAAATCGGTCCATTGCGGACAGCGTTTCGCTCTCATTGAGGCCTCTTTTTGCTAGGTCCGAAATGCTGTCCGCGTTGAGCGCAATGCGCTCTTTGGAGTTAAAGGGTTTGAGCAAGAAAGGCGATCAGTGAATGTCGATGCCCATCAGGTCGACTGAGGCGATAACAATAAAGACTGGCTGAGGTCTTTCGTTCGACTGTAGTCTTCGAAGAAGGTGGAGTTTGTCTGCTACGCAAAAAAAACCTTTCGGTCACTGAAAGCACATGCGGTCTGAGTTGAGCGCTTCTTTGATGCTGCGCAGCTCTTTTTTATCCTTGAGGCTAAGATTTTTGTATCCCTTACGCGGAGCAAGTGTCTCCCCTCAGCCGCTCTCAAGAGTCGCGCTGGTTTGAGTCCTCGTAAAGTGATTCATCGTAAGTGTTGCTGCAGCTTAGTGTTTTGATCCTCCGCGCAAGAGGGTAAAGAAAGCTTTAGGGAAGACCCGTTGTGCTCTTTGATCCTTACGTGATCCTCAAAAACGGCTAAATCTTTATCGAAAAATTCCTGGAAAAGAAACGGGGCGCCTTGAGGCGGCGGTACCTCTGAGCACGAGCACCGCCGATTAACTGGGGCTGCAATCGGATCAAGAGTCACTTCTAGGCTCAGTCAGGCGGAACTCGCGGTATAGGTTGAGGGAAGATCTCCACCTTAACTTGGAGAGGGTTTTTGCCTCTACCCTCTTCCGTGTGAATTCTTCCCACACGCCAGTACGAGCAACCCGCTTTTACTTTAAAGCTAATGTGCTCGGGAGCTGGTAAGTGCATAGAAAGAGAGGTGACTGATCGTTTTCCCCCCTCTTTCCAGACATCAAACGAGAGCTCGCTGGGCTCAGAACTGATGACTGATAAGTTAATCTCAACAACGCCTGGTTGCAGCGCCATACAAGAAGCGTAAGACTGGTGAAGGACAAAGTCCGGCGTGAGCCACCGCTCGCTTTGACCCTCAACATCAGAATTGCTGTAATAAAAATCTAGGATAGGGACTGATTTTTCATGATCGTCTTCCTCTTGGGAGGTTCGCGCGATAGATTGTGCTACCTCAAAAAAAACCGCGTCTTGGAAGTAGCCAATGGGGTATCTGAGTGATTGATAGGAGTGAGCAATGTCGGATAAGATCTTTTCGCGGCTCTCCTTGGTGTTCATGTAGGCTCTGATAAAGTTGTGTCCTAAAAAATCGGTATCAGGCTTGCCTTCTCGTCCTGAAGTCTGTAAATTAGCAGGAAGGGCCCCCACAGTATTCCTGACTACTTGGATCACCCAATCATCCGGAAAAGTGCTCCACGGGGAATCATTGATCGTGGCGTCCACCGGGGTTGCTACTTGGACGTTAGCAAAGATCTCGTAAAAGTTGGGGAAAAAAGCATTCTGCTCCTGTTTGTCCTTGAGTGAACCGGTGAGGCTGGAATCGGTGAAGCCTGCTAGCTCTCGCATCGCTTGGTTGGCGTAAAAGTTTCCTTGAGAGTGAGAGACCGCTATCACGTTGTAGCCATGAAGCATGTAGCTAGAATACTGCTCAAAAAACTTTTTCCGGTCTCTTAAAGTCTGCTTGTCTGCGTGAAGAAATTCTTTGATGTCTCGCCGCATGGCCTCAATAAACCACGTCGGGGGGGGTTTGAGTGAGCTTAGCCAAAGTATTAGGTTTTCGCCTGAGTCAACTGCCTTGTCATAGTAGACCCTGGTGAGATCTTCAAGCACCCCTCGTGCTTCCTTGAAGGATAGATCGAAGAGTAGATCAGTCCCATCGGCAGATCGAGGAAGGGTTTCTTGAACATTTTTTTTCAAGGATTCAAGCGACCTAGAGGCATCGACCAAGCTGTTAAACATACCATTGGCAAAAAAAATAACAGTCCCCGCTCCGGCGCACGAATGAGCAAAGCCGGGAAAGGGAGCTAAAAATAAAACAAAAAATAAAATAAATTTAATACTCACAGGCCGTTGCATCATCTGGATAAAGTCGAGTGACAGTGTTGTTAAAGAACGAATTGTTTTTCATGTAACGCTCCGTACGCATTCTGGTGTTCAGCACTTTGGCGGTGAGCCGAGTTCCCTCCTCGTAGTCTTCCGACCTGTAATCATTGAAGGTGACACCCATACAAACGGTTGCCTTTGAGACCATTAACCGCACATTTCTGATGAGCGTAGGCTGGTCCACCAGCATGACAATGGCTTCTTCGGCCAGAGCCATTTGTTTCATTGCTCCTCGTTTTTTGGGTTCATCAGGAAACCTAGCATAGATCCAGCGCTTGAGATCGTCGCGCAGGCCATCGTGATCAGTGCTCATTCCCCCGAGCGTTTCTTTGCCTTTTTCCCCGGGATCGGGGGTAAAGCCGGGCGGGAAGACAAAGGTCCTGTCTGCATCCATGATGGGGTCGAGTTTGGGGTCTGGTTTGGGTGCCTTTGAGCAGCTGGAAGCGAGCAAGCTGAGGTAACTCACAAAGATTAACAGGAGCAGCCTCTGGTGGGTGGTTTCGATCTGATTTGTAATAGTATTCATGTTGTGGGAAACTGTTTAATCTAGATCTCTCTCAAAATCAACAGATCTTTAGAAAAGATCGGAAAATGCTCCTCATTGGCTTGCCTCTTCGGCAGGCTCTACCCCAGGCGAAGGCTTTTCTACCCCCCCCCCCCGTGATGATCCACTGGTTTAACCTAGGTGAAGCGGCTTTTTTTGAAGCGTGGGTTCATTTTTTTTTCAGTATTTGGTCCTAGGTAGAGTCATTTTTGGGGTCAAGCGCAAGTCGCCTTGTCGCAGTCCTATCGTCTGGCAGTGAGGGAGGGCCTGCTGCGTCAAATCACCCGGGCGGTCTGGCCCCCCCGCTCACAGGTGGGTTTTAAGTTGGCCCAGAAGCGATCACGACCGTCATTAGAGGGTGGCTTACCTGGAGCGAGTAAACCGCAAGGAGACGGGTAAGGTGGGAGGGTGGAGATGGGTGTCTTGCCTTGTTTTTAGGGGGGGGGGTTGTTCTTGCGCTAGGAAGCAGGAAAGTGCCTAGGTAGGCTGCTTGCGTTTCACGTCACGGCTTGGTCTGCCGCGCACGGCGTGCTTGTTCAAGGTCGTTAAAGGTCAGTGAGGTATCTTTTTAAAAAGCGCCCGGTGTCGCTTTTTTTCACTGCGACGATCTCCTCGGGGGTTCCCGCTGCCAGCACGTAGCCTCCTTGGGAGCCGCCCGTGGGTCCCATGTCGATCAGATAATCGGCCACCTTGATGATATCCAAGTTGTGCTCAATAATGATCACCGTATTGCCCTGGGTGACGAGTAGCTGTAGGATGGCAATCAGTTTTTTGATGTCCTCAAAGTGTAGGCCTGTTGAGGGTTCATCGAGGATATACACGGTCTTGCCGGTGCTACGACGGGCTAGCTCTTTTGCAAGTTTCAGGCGTTGGGCTTCCCCGCCTGAGAGGGTTGCGGAGCTTTGCCCTAAAGACAGGTAGCCCAAGCCGACGTCGAGTAAAATTTTTAATTTCACTTTGATCATCGGGATAGCATCAAAGAAGGGATAGGCTTCTTCGCAGCTCATCTGAAGAATCTCGGCAATGTTTTTACCCTTATAGCGGATCTCAAGCGTGTCGCGGTGAAAGCGTTGGCCTTGACAGACCTCGCAGGTGACAAAGACGTCCGGTAAAAAATGCATTTCAATTTTTTTGACCCCGTCCCCTTCGCAGGCCTCACAGCGCCCCCCTTTGACATTAAAGGAGTAGCGGCCGGGGGTAAAGCCACGGATCTGCGAATCAGGAAGCTGGGCAAACAGCTCGCGGATCAGCGTGAAGATCCCGGTGAAGGTGGCAGGATTGGAGCGTGGAGTGCGACCAATCGAGCTTTGGTCAATATCAATCACCTTATCAACGGCTTCAATCCCACTGATTTCTTTCACCTTAAGCGGGCGATTCAGCTTACTGCCGAGGAGGCTTGCGGCAAGCAGGGGATAGAGCGTATCCATGATTAGCGTGCTTTTGCCACTGCCTGACACCCCGGTGATCCCGACTAACAGCCCCAGCGGGATCTGGACGGTGAGATTTTTTAGGTTATTTTCCGCAGCGTGATGGATGGTTAAGCAGTGCTTGAAGTTGGCTTTACGGCGCTTGGCGGGGACGGGCAAGGTGAGCGCCCCTGAGAGATAGCGGCCAGTTAAGCTGTCAGGATGCTTGAGCAGCTCAGGCAGCGTGCCCATTGCCATCAGCTCACCTCCCAGCCGGCCTGCGCCAGGACCGAGATCTAAAATCCAGTCGGCTGCTTCCATGGTTTCTCGGTCATGCTCAACGACCACCACCGTATTGCCGAGTTCCTTGAGTTGGATTAAGGCTGTAATCAGTTTTTGATGATCTTTTTGGTGCAACCCGATACTGGGTTCATCAAGCACATAGATGACTCCGACTAGCGATGAGCCAATTTGGGTAGCAAGCCTGATGCGCTGGGATTCACCGCCTGAGAGACTTTGGGCGGAGCGTGCAAGGCTGAGATAGCCTACGCCTACTGCGGTCAGAAAATGCAGCCGTTCGCCGATTTCTTTTAAAATGCGCTCGGCGATTTTTTGCGACCGGGCGCTGAGTTGGAGCTGGAGTAAAAAGCTTTGTAAGTCCTGAATGGAAAGCTCGCAGATCTGAGCGATGTTTTTTTCGGCGATCAAAAAATGGAGGCTTGAGCTTTTTAAGCGCATCCCTTGGCAAGCAGAACAGCGCTCGGCTTGAAAGTGCGCAGAAGCAGGGAGATCGGCCGGGCGCGGCGTTTCGCCTAAGCCCTGGCAACTGGGGCAAGCGCCTTGTGGGCTGTTAAAAGAAAAAGTACGAGGCTCGGGCTCAGGATAACTCACCGAGCACTGACTGCAGGCGAAGCGCTCAGAGAACAGGCGCTCACTTTTTTCGCGTGCAGCAGGGGCTTGGGTGGTCAACAGCAGCAGGCCTGAGCCCATTTTAAGAGTCAAGCTCACGGATTGTAAGACCCGGGTTTGCAAGGGGTGCAGTTCGGCGGCTTGCAGCGTAAAGCGATCGACAAACACCTCAATAGAGTGCCTGCGGTTCTTATCCAAGCTAATCGGATCGCTCAGGTCCAGCGTCTCACCGTCTACCCGCACCCGTACAAAGCCCTTTTGCCTGAGGGTGGCAAGCTCTTTTTGATGCTCGCCCTTGCGATCGCGGACGATGGGGGCCAGCAGCGCCACCCGCGTGCCTGCGCTTAAGGCGAGAATCTGATCCGCCATCTGCTGGGGCGACTGGGATTGAATTTTCTCCTGACAGCGAAAACAATAGGCTTCGGCGATCCGGGCAAACAGCAGCCTCAGGTAATCGTAAATCTCGGTGACGGTGCCTACCGTAGAGCGGGGATTATAGGAGGTCGTTTGTTGCTGGATGGCAATGGCAGGTGAAAGGCCTGTGATCTCATCGACCTCAGGCTTGGAGAGTTGATCGAGGAATTGTCTGGCGTACACACTGAGGCTCTCAACGTAGCGGCGTTGCCCTTCTGCGTAAAGTGTGTCAAAGGCCAGCGAAGACTTACCCGAGCCTGAAGGTCCCGTAATCACGGTTAAGGAAAAATGCGGGATGACGGCGCGGATGTTCTTTAAGTTATGCGTTCTAGCGCCGGAAATAACAATGGCGGGGGGTTGGCCCTGCCCAGTGGCTTGCGCTGCCGGGCTGAGCGTCCCATCATTTTTCGGCACTCAGGGTGTTTCCTCGCTGAAAATCAAAGTGTAAGGCCGGGTGTAGGACCTCGCTTGTGGCTTGCGCCAGGGCCTGGAGCATTTCTTCTTGAATCTCAAACAGCCGCTGCTCGCTTGTTGCCTCAAAGCGCAAAACAAGGGCGGGCTGGGTGTTTGACGCCCGTACCAAGCCCCAGCCGTCGGCATAGTCTAAACGAATCCCGTCAATCACCGTCAATTCGGGATGGCGCAGGGCGAGGATTTTTTCAGTGGCGGCCACTAATTGAAACTTCTTCTCATCCTCACAATCAATCCGCAGCTCCGGCGTGGAAAGCGTGACCGGTAAATCGGCTAGCAACGTGGAAAGCGGTTGCTGATGGCCAGCGCGCGAGACGATCTCATATACCCTTAGCCCGGCATAAATGGCGTCATCATAGCCATAGTAACGGTCGGCGAAAAAAATATGCCCCGACATCTCACCTGCCAAAATCGCACCGGTTTCCTTCATCTTCGCCTTAATCAACGAGTGACCCGTTTTCCACATCAACGGCACGCCACCGCGCTTGGCGATATCGGCGTAGAGTTTATAGCTCGATTTCACCTCCGAAATAATCGTCGCACCAGGGTTTTCCGCAAGCACCGAGCGGGCCAGCAGGATCATCAGCTCGTCGCCACGAATAATGCGCCCTTGCTCATCCACCACGCCGATGCGATCCGCGTCACCGTCAAAGGCAATCCCAAAGTCCGCTTTTTCTTCTCGTACTGTTTTAATCAGGAACTCTAAGTTATGATCCACCGTGGGGTCGGGATGGTGGTTGGGGAAGCGACCGTCCAGCTCGCAAAACAGCGGGATCACAGTGGCACCCAGCCGCTCAAAAAATTGAGGCGCCACCGTGCTGGCGGTGCCGTTCCCGGCGTCTAAGACAATTTTCTTGCGCTCAAGCTTGGGAGCCTGGCTGAGCAGTTCTTCTAGGTAGGCCGGGATGATGGCATAATCGGAGACGCTGCCAGGCTGGGGGACGGGAGGGTTTGTGGGGCGCTGGTCTTTGCGCAAGGCGAGCTCGGCAAAACAACGCTCCATCCTCACTCGCAAGGCTTGAATCTGCTCGCCGTAGAGAGTTTCTTGGCCTAAGCAGAGTTTAAAGCCGTTGTATTCGGCACTATTATGCGAGCCTGTGACCATGATGGCGCCACTGACCTTGAGGTGAAACAGACTGAAATAGGTCAGCGGGGTCGGACAGACGCCTAAACGCACGACGTCCACGCCGCTTGCAAGCAGTCCGTCCGTTAGCGCCGTGGCATAGGCATCACTCGTGAGCCTGCAATCCCAGCCTACCGCAATTTTAGGGTGGGTCTCATGCCCAGGGTGCCGCTCTTGGGCCCAAGCACCAAAGGCCAAGCCTAAACAAGTGGCAAGCGACTCGTCAAGCTCCTTACCTGCTAGTCCACGAATATCGTAGGCGCGAAAAATAGATTCTTTAAAGTGGGCCATACAGAACATTTTTTCCTTTGGGTAGACTGAGGGACATTAAAGCAGTGTCAAGCAGTGTTAAAACAACCTCAAGCGATCGCACGCTGAAAGGCGCGCTCTCCGACGAAGTCTGTTGGACGGTGGGTCTTGTTAGCATTCGTGACCAAGATCCGCGCACCAGGATAAAAAATCATGAGTACCGCTCAAGTGCAAGCACGAAAGTGCAGCCCACCGCGCTTTCTTTGGTCCCGCTTCAGCCCCTCGCCTCCTCCTTTTTTAAGGGTTTTGCGGGGCAAGGATCGCGGCGGCTTCTGTTAAGGTGGTCTCGCCTGCGCGGTGAATAAAGGCTTTTTGCCGCTGGCGCTCTACCCATAATTGCACCTGGTGCTGAAACTCGATCGTGCTCAGCTGATTGCGCATTTCTTCCTTCAGATGCTCGTACTGCTCTTTCATGCCTGATTGAATGTCCACCAGCTGCACAATGGCTAAGCGCTCTTGGGCTAGCCCACCAAAAACCGGACTAAACTGCCCAATTTGCAGCGTCTTAATCTGCTCTTGCACCTCAGGCGCAATCTGGTCTTCCGGCAGTAACCCTAAGTCCCCTTCTTGTTCCTCTTTCGTGGCGCCGGCAGGTTGACTGCCTAAGTGGGGATCGATCTCACTAAAACTTTCTCCAGCCTTAAGCCGCTTGTAAGCCTCGCTTGCCGCTTGCTGGGTGGCTGCCGCCGAAGCGAACTGGGCAAACGGAAACACCATCATGCGTAAACGGTAGACGCGGGGAATCTTATTTTTGCGGGCGTAATGGGCGTTAAAGTAGTTTTTCAGATCATTATCGTCAGGTAAACCGACTTTCGGTCTAATGTCCCGATCAAAAAGGTCGTTTTTACTGCTCGATCGCCGAATTAACTCAAAATAGTCTGCAAACTCATACCCTTCGCGAGCTAAGGCCTGCAGCAGAGTGTCCCGGTCTAGCCGATTATTGCTTTGAATCATGTGAATGGCCTGCTCGGTCTCAGCATCGGACTTGGGGAATTGCTGGGTCATGAGCAACTCATCGATCAAAAACTCGCGAATTTCCGAGTCTTTAAGCTGCTCAGGGGCACGCGCGGCAAGCGAGGAGCCGGCAAAAAGCGGGTCTAATTGCGTGCGTAGTTTTAAAGTTTCGCGAAATTTCGTGAAGTCCGAGCGCAAGATCGGGTCGCCGTTCACTGACGCTTCCAAGCGATCGAGGAGGTGACGTGGCTGCTGCGAGTCCAACGTTTCACTTTCGAGGTCTGGCTCGCCGACGGCTTCCCCGGGTTTGGTCACCCAAGCGGACAGCCCTCTCTGCTGCCGCTGGGGAGCAAAGGTTCCAGTCAAGCCAGACTCACAGCGCCGTAAAGCCTCAGGATAAAACGGTAAATGACCCAAGGGGACAGGAATCGTCACTCCTAAGTGCGGTTTTTGCGGAAGGGAGTCCTCCGCCATCCGCCAAGAAGCCCCCGCCCAAAGCGGTGTTGCGCGCAAGCCCGACCAAGCCAGGCTCAGTAAGCCGAAGGCAAAAAAGCGGCGACAGGAGTAAGGGGGATCAAAAAAAAAGTACTTTTTCATCGTAAGTCATTCAGCAGTCATTCTAGCGACGGGGTAGTCGCTCGTCGTTTTTTGACTTGGAGCGATTTATAGGACGTCTCAGGGTCTTCTTGAGGGGGTCCAGGGAAAACTATGTTCATAGGACCAACAACTTTGCAAGCAATGCTGAGTTTTTTATCACCCTCGCCTTACTCAAAAGCCCATCAAGGAATGCTTTCAAGGCGGCGGGACTGGCAAGGAGGGGGCTTACCGGCTTGAGCTTGAGGGGCAACGCTGCGGCGGCATAAGCCGCAAGCTTAAATCCTATCAGATCCAAGCCTTGCTGAGGCTGAGACTGGAAGACGGGTGAAAGCTCCGCGGACACCCGTCTTCCAGTCTCAGCCTGGTTTTTGAGTAAAACCTGCACGCAAGACACCCAAAAGACCGTGGTTAAGGCAGTTTGCCGGAGGCGGTTGCGGGCGTCAATGAAATCGACAAGCGTCACCGGATCGCCATTCACCAGCGCTAGTTCATCTTTGGTGGGTAAAGGGTTTAGTCCGGCGTGCAATCGCTGCGAGATCTCCGTCGGGGGTGACAGCAATCCGGAAAACAACGGGGGGGTGAACGAGGGCTCCCCCTCGGCGCCGGGGAGGAAAGGGAGCGATCCTCTGCTGCCCGGATCGAAGCTTCGGTGGGCGAAACGCCATAAATGCCCCAAACATGCAAGGCTTGCGAGGTTTAAGAACAGTAAAAGACGATAAGGCTTTTTGTGACTCAAGAAAAGCCTTGAAAAATGCCAACCCATCTCTTGCAGTTTAACTCCCCGCCTTGAGCTAAGTCCAGCTAAGTTCACCTAAGTCCAATACTGATCACAAAAAAACCCCTTTAGCCTGCGCCGATCTTGCAACCTTTGCATAGCAGCCACCTTCGCACTGAAAAGCACGGGACTCGGCCGAGGGGTCGGAGGGGTCAATGATCAGAAATAATAGCGGATGCCCATGGCAATGGTCGCACCTTGAGCGATCTCGGGTGCGGGTTTCATGAGGGGAAAGGAAACGCCC
>JAYTHP010000190.1:0-10190 GCA_043732485.1 Oligoflexia bacterium | reverse complement strand
TGCCATACTGCAACCCCGCTTCGCCCACCCGTCGTGCTAACGGCGTGCAAAGACCCCAGTCTCCAATCCCCTAAAAAACCGCCGGTCCCTCACCAGAGCTCCTTCGCGACGGTAGTAATTAGTTCACCGACAGCAGGGCCTCTCGATACCATAGACTCGATAAGAGCCGGGGGTCTTTAAAAGCACCTGTATCCTCTAAAGACCCCGTCAAGGTCCTACGGCGCTGACGCTGGATCAGCCTGGTCCCAGGCGATGCCATACTGCAACCCCGCTTCGCCCACCCGTCGTGCTAACGGCGTGCAAAGACCCCAGTCTCCGATCCCCTAAAAAGCCGCCGGTCCCTCACCAGAGATCCTTCGCAGCGGTAGTAATTAGTTCACCCACCTGTCGGCGGCCAACCCCCTGCTGTGTGACAGGGTCATTTAATGACTCCATTTCTAGTGGTTTACGGATGGAAAGCGGGGGGTGGGGCTGATATGCTGTCGGTCGCTTACCTTGGGTTCAGTTAAGCATGACTCCTTGCGTCAAAAAAGAAACCGGCGAGCAAGATGGCCAAAATGTTAATTTTGAAAGAATTTGGTAGATTTGGTAGAATAACAGGAGTAAGGCAGTTTTTTAATTATTTTTCCTGAATCAGATCAGAGGGTTAGGGCCTAAAATCAGTCCTAAGAGAAGGTCGTAATCCGAGTGAATCGTAAAGAAAGCCAAGCGCTTAAGGCCTACCGTCCCGGGGATTACCTGCGCTAGGAGGCTAAAGGAAAATCGAATTTTCCGAAACAGGGCTATATGGGCAGTTTACCACGCAACTGCCAAGCGCTTCTCCCCTCTCAGGCCCCTGACAGTGTGATCACAAGCAATCAGACTGCGGCGGGTGAGGGTTTCACTCCATCCCGCTCCTTGCCGCCGCCATGCGCTTAAGTTTCGTGAACAGCCGACGATAAAAACGTCGCCGTAGGCTTAGGGGTGCGAGTGCGTTAGCCACTCGTTCTTAACCCAACCTTTTTGGAGCGGCAAGGCGTTGGCGCTCAGGGATGGGTTTTGGGGATCCTCTTGGAGGAAAGACCAGCCCGACTCGGTCGCTTGCAACACCTGGTAGGCTTGCCCGGTTGCGGCTTGTCCGACCACGGCGGACTGGGTCCCTGGTCCGAGGTGGAGTTGCGCGCCTTGAAGTCTGATCCACACTTTGGGAGCGGAGGCTGGTGGTGTGGGTGGGAGCAGCGTGGGCGGGTGGTTGCTGTCAGCGGGGATGGGGGCCATGGCGCTTTGCTGCATTTTATCGGTAATCATGGCGACTTGTTGTCCTTGTTTGGGGTCAAGCAGCGGAGGAGCAAGCGTCGGAGCAACGGCTAGCGACGAGGGCGCGAGAGCCTGGCTTGGCCCCGGTTTGTGGGCAGCACTGTTGTTAGGGTTACTGCTGATGACGGCTGCGGCAGGGTGGCGCTGGGTTGGCATCAGGTGGGTAATATAGTTTTGCACTTGGATGGCGAGATAAGCGCCGCTCCCGACGCACACGAAGCCTGAGGCATAAATTGCAAGCGACATCCAGGAGGTGAGGTAGCGTCTGGCCGAGCTACCGCCGCGGGTTTCGGGCTGGCCGACGGGAGAACCAGCGGTGAGCAGTTTGGGAGGGCTGTGAAGGTGGCTTTCGTCCGCAGTTGCGCCGTGCTCGGAGAAGCTGACTCCAAGAGATCCTCCAAGCGATCTAAGATGGGCAGGCGACGATAGCGGCGTAGTGGTGGTCGTCTCTGGCATCAAGTGTGAGTTAAATTCACGGAGCAACGGGATTGAGGTTGCGTGCGCGTTGCTTTGGGGGGAGGAGGAGGAGGAGGCTGCGGCGGCTGCAAACTTCCCAGGACGTAGGGCTTCAGGCAGCAGTACGCGCTCGCCTGGCGGGGCGCGGTCGACTTTAATGACGTTAACCTCGGTGCGACGAATCAGTGCAAATCCCGCGCATTGATAACACCGGGAAAATGCCCAGCCAGTTCCGAGTGACTCTTGGGGTAGGGTGAGGTAGACTCCGCATTGTGGGCAATTCCATTGCATTGATTTTGATCTCCTTTTATTTAATAATCACAAAAGGCTTAGATCTGGTCAAGGGGCAATATTTGCCTACTGTTTTTGCGGTAAGGCTTTGACGGTCGGGGCAGGGGCGGCGGCGAGTGCTGCCGGATAGGGAATCGACTCATTTTGCCCTTCGATGATGCGAATCACCACTCGGCGATTTTGGATCAGCAGGGCTTCATTCCAGCTGCCGTCCTTGGTGCGGGCGTTCACCTCGGGATGGGTGTCGGCGTAGCCGATGGCCGTGAGCTGGGTGGGTTGGAAGTTTTTCTCAAGAAACAGCCTGACCACGCGGGCGGAGCGAGCGCCAGAGAGCTCCCAGTTGCTGGGGTAGATCCCCGAGGTGATGGGTCTACTGTCGGTATGGCCTTCAATAATGATTTTAAAAGGAGTATGCACTTGGTTCTCGTATTTTTGGATTTGCTCCATGATGCGAGTAAGCAGGTGATGGGCAGGCGGGGTGAGCTGGGTGCTGAGGGTTTCAAAAAATAGGGTCGATTGGAAGGTAATCATTAGGCTTTTTGGATCCGTCGTCACCCGGGCTTTGTGGGTGAGCTCGGGGTCACTTTTGAGGATGTCGCCTAAGCGCTCTAAGTGGGTGGGCATCACCACGCCTGCGGCTTTAGCAGGCGGTGGGGCAGTGACCGAGGGGGGGGGCGGACTTAAGGTGGCGGGTTTGCTGGCTTCAAACTTGCCACCCATTTGTTTGGACATGGCTTCTTTGAAGGAGTCAAATTTCTTCTCTTCTAGGGTGGAGAGACTAAACAGCATGATGAAAAAACCACACAAGAGCGTCATCATGTCGGCGTAGGAGATCAGCCAATTGGACTCATCCCCTTCGCTCGCGCGCGGTTCGGCTTCTTCCAACTCATGCACCGCTACTGGAGGCATGAGTTGCAGCTTGGAGTCTTTTTTAGCAGAAATAGAAGAACCACCGAAGGGAGAGTTTTCGCTCATGCTGCAGCCTTCTGACGCGTCACGCGCTCGCCTGGGAGTAGGTAGGAGTTGAGGTGTTCGCGCAGCAAGAGGGGGCTTGCTTGATTCTTCAGTAAGACGGCGCCTGCAATGATCATTTTACGTAACCGCACCTCTTCGTGGGTGCGCTCGGTGAGATTCTCAGCAATGGGGATCAGCATCAAGTTGGCGAGACTAATCCCGTACAGCGTGCCAATCAAACCAATAGACATGGCAGGACCGATCATTTTTTGACTATCGGCTTCACCAATTTTTTGCAATAAGGTGATCATCCCCAAGGTGGTGGCAAGCAAGCCAAAGGCCGGAGGAAAGCGACCAATCACCCGAAACATGTTGGCTTCTTGTAAATAGCGCACCTCGATGGTTTTTAAGCGGGTGTCAAGCGTGCGTTGGATCTCACTGGCCGTTAACACCCCCTGGTGAACGAGTTGCACAGCCTCCTTGAAGAATTCATGGTTGAGTTGCGGCAGCATGCCTTCTACCGCTCCTGAGTCGGAGGCTGCAAGCCGCTTGTTGATTTCCAGGAACTGGGTGATCATGGTTTGGCGATCAATCTGATGCCGGCCTAAGACCCTGAGGAAGAAGACTTTCATGAGGGCTAACACCTTGGCAATCGGAAACGAGATGCTGGCGGCTGAGAGTGTACCTCCGACCACGATGAGGATCCCGCGGAGATCGATGAAAAACCTGATGCTGGAGCCGGTAGAGAGCAAGGAGCCAAAAAAGGTGGCTAAACCACAAATAATCCCAAGGAGTGACGAATAGTTCATGTGAAAATCTCCCAACAAAAGGTGCCGCTGCTGCAGGTTAATAGATTGTTGTTCTTGTCTGGTTTCTTCCCAAAGCTCGACTCAATGTGCCTGAGTGGCATAAGGTGAGATGGGTCATGATACCACTTTCTCCGCCGCCCCGTTGCCGCTACCGCTCGGGATCCCTGGGCTAAAGAGCGTAAAGTCGGCGCCAAACATCCGGTCATTAGTCTCAAACAGGTTGATTTGGCCTGCTTGGATCAAGACTTTCATGCGGTTCAGTAGTTTACGCTCCAACGCGAGGTAGGTTTCGTGGTTAACGCTCGGGATCGACTCCACCATCTCGCGCAAGTCCAGCACCAGGTCTTCTGGTAGCTTCTTAAATAGCAACTCGCTCATCTCTGGGCTGGTGCCTGAGAGAAATTGCGCAATCTCATCGTGCTTGAGACTTAAGACCACTTCCTTGAGCTGGCCGTCGCGCAAGTACTTGAGAGTCTCAATGCTGAGCAGCTTGTTCTTCACCATCTGGGCGTTCTCAGGGCTGGATTGCTGCAACTCACGCAGCACGGTGCGTTGCATCTCATGGCCAGTTTTCTCTAGCAAGTTCACTAGCACTTCGGAGCCTGGTAAGGCCTCAGTGTTGAGTTTCGGATTGGCAGAGCGCTTTTGCTTCAAGGCCAAGGCCACTTGAAAGATATAGTCGCGCGGCAAGTAATCCACCCGGGTCAGTTCGGTCAGCAGTTGGATGCGCATTTCTGGATCAATCTTGGCAAACACCGCCGCGCGCTTTTGCATATCGACTTGCGTCAAGACGATCGATTGCACGGTCAGCGACTCACTGCGAATCAGCTCCCAGATCTGCAGACCGTCCAGCTCCGAGAGGTAATCAAACAGCTGGGAGGCCGGGCCGCGGTGTAAGGCCAGTTTGCTTGCCACCGTGCGGTTCTCGAGCTTGCGCAACAGCTCAAGCTTCTGATCAGCCGTTAACTCCATGGGATGTTGACCGTAATACTCCACTAATTCGTTCATATTGGCCTGCAGCCCGGGATCGCGCAAGAGATCGAGTACGATCGTTTCCCCAAAGATATCGATGTACTGGGCGGTCACTTCGATACCTTCTTCCGTTAAAATGCGGCTAAAGACGTGTTTGGCGATCCGGGGTTGCTCCGAGAAGATCAAGACCAGCTCGTTGTACAAGCGTTCCACTTCGTACTGGGTGAGTAGCGGGCGATTCTTATTCCTGGCGGCTGACGACGACGACTCGGCTCCGGACTTGGCCTCATTGGTCTTACCGCTCTTCTCCTCAGCGTGAGGGAGGGGAGCAGGCAGCGGGAAATAGGGAAGCGGGGTGGTCTCAGGCTTCGCTTTGAGGGCTTTGACGCTTGAGACTTGCAGCGCGATGAACAAGAGCATGGCCAGCAGCGAGGCTGCAAACAGGAAGCTATAAAACTGGAAGGTCTTGAGTTGCGCTTGCACGGCGTCGCCGTTTTCAACACGCTCGATTTTCTCATAGCGCTCAAGCTTTTCCTTGCGGGTGTCTTGACTGAATTCTTGGGTTTTCGTGTCATTCAGCAGACTTTCTTTTTTCTCAGTCGCCGCTTTGCTCGAGAGATTGGTCTCATTCACGGATTTTTGCTCACTCTTGGAGTTCAAGTTCTTCTCAGTCGTGCCGTTCACCGTGTTTTGTTCCCTCAGCCCGCCGCGCCCTTCACCGACTTGGCCTTGTCCCCCACCCAGCTCGCTGGCCGCCTCAAGGCTTGAGGCATTCTTGGGAAACTTAAGCGCGCGTGCGTTGATGCTGACGTGCTTGAAGCCATGAGCCTTGACCTTGAAGATCTCCAGCAAATTGGCTTGCTCTTGCGGGTTCAAACGGTCATCCATCAAGATTGAAGCTCGTAAGTCTTTGATTCTGATGGCGTAATCACCTTCCTGGTAGAACTCATTGGGATCACCGTTTTGCAACTCATCGCCCGTGATGCGCTCGGTGAGGAGCTCGACTTCACCCAGTAAGCAGGTCTTGGGACAAAACTGCTGCAGGGTTTCTTCCATCACATCGCTGAAGCGCTTGGAGATGCGCTGGCGCATCTCCAGCATTTTTGCTTCCGTCCCTTGGGTTTGTGGAAAATGCTGCGTGATGTTCTCAATGGCGATATGGAAATTGAAGGTGTCTAAGTACTCTTGGATCAAATCATTGATCCGGGTACGCGAGTTGGGGCCTAGTTTTTCGTCCATGAGAATCTTCAAGCTCCCGGCTGCGGGTTCAAGCTCAGTTTTCTCCAGCACGTTGAGGTCATCAAAGCCCGGTTGCACGCTGTCGGGGTGGGCGAGATCGACTTGGATGGTCACCCCCAGCAACTTACACTGGTCAGGGCAGTATTTGGCGAGGATCGGCTCGACAATTTTTTGTACCTTGAGCTGGTATTCCTTCTTGAGCGCCTCTTCTGGCTTAAAGCGTGCCCAAGTCACCTGCGGCAACAAGAGCGACAGACTGCCTCCAAGGAGCAGGAGATAAGTAGGGCCGTAGGCAGCGCTCAGGAGACTCAAGAAGTGGCGGGCGCTTGCGGTGAAAGGTTTGCCGGAGGGCTGGTGGGGGTGGTGCTGGTGGTTCATGGATTCCTCACAGTGCTTTGGCTCATCAAGCGAGCATTGGCGCGTTGAATAAATTGTTTGAGGGCTTCATTTTTGGGATTCAAATGCAGCGATTGCTGCCAGGAGCGAATGGCGAGTTCCATTTTCCCTAAGCGACTGAGCAAAGTGCCGCGCATTTCGTGCAGTTTTGGGTCATTTTGATAGGTGCGAATCATCAAATCGGTTTCAATGAGGGCCGCCTCGAAGCGCTGCGCACGAAACAGCTGCTTGATGTGATCAAGATCGCCCAGGTAACTTTTTTGCCCCACACGCGGGTCAGAGTCGTCACTGGTCACTAAATCAAGCTCCTGCTCCACTGCCGCGCGCCTCATGTTGAGTGATTCTGAGCCCCGCCCTAATTCTTGCACAATTTCCCGGTCCGATACCCCTGGTTGGGCGCCCTGATAGGAGGTGCCCTCTGCTGCGCTGCCGTCAGTGCTATTGCCGCTGGCACCGTCCGATTGACTTAGGCTTGAGGAGAACGTCGATGGTTTGGGGGGTTGTCCTTGCGCCTGGGCCGGAGCAAAGGGAATGGCGAAGTCTCCGGGTTGTCTGCGATTTTGTGGGATTTCTAACTCCCAGGAACGATCGCCTTGGCGGCTGCGTAAAATTAAAGGATCTTTGATTTGGGCGGCCGGGTTAAAGGTTTTGCCAAAGGGATTGTTAATCGGGACTGAGGTGTCAGTTGATTTCACGCCGCCGCCTGCGCAACGAAGGCTGACGAGTGCGAGTGCGAGCGCAAGGCTGAGTGTAAGCGGGCGGGGTTGCGGGCGGAGTTGCGAGCGCGGTCTATGATGCGGGGGGGGTGTTTGACTTTTAAAATCCATTTTTTTTCTCTCTTTCTCTCTCTCCTTCAAACCGACCACTCAGGCTTTTAAGGTCCTGTTTTCTCCGATCCTACTTTGCTTCGTCTGTTCTGCTCTGTCAGAGCGCTTTCCGATGCGTTCTTGTCACAGGGGACGCTTTTTTGTGGGACACTCTCGCATTCAAACACACACACACACTGGGCCTTGAGGCGTTCCCGATTTTAAGGTGTTTTCCAGTGGGTTAAAAAAGATAATTCACTCCTGCGCCGAGTGCTAAGCCTTGCACGGTGCCAGACGAGGTGGTCCCGACAAAGGCCTCGGCAGGAGGGCGATAGCCGACTAACAAGGAAAGGGCGTAATGCTTGGCGAGCCGGAACTCAAAGCTCCCGCGCACCAGGCCTCCTAAGAATCCCGAAGCATAGGTGCCACCCACGCCCAGCGTAAAAGCCGTCCTAACAGCGTTATAGTTTTCCTCTTCGCCAATAAAGTTCCAGGTATGCAAGAAGAGTAGCGTGAGATTGATACTCTTAAAGTTATAAAGACCCAGGCTTGATTGATTGGCTGAGCTGACAATCGTGGTGGCGTCGGTCTTGTAATTAGCCTCAAAACCAATTTCCTTTTTGCGGTTATCGTAGCGCTCCACCAGGCGATAGCCCAGACCGAGGCAATTTTGCTTACTGGGGAGCGAGGGCTCAGAGATAAAGCTTAAGATCACCCGACCTTGCAAGGTGGGCGAGTATTCCGTCTTGCTGCGGGCCTGATCGATTTGGCTATAATCGACGCCGCGTCTGAAGGCCGAGGCGCGCGAGGTCTCGGAGTTGTACGTCCTGGACCAAATGACACTGCCTGAGTCGGCGTCGGTGATGTAAAAAGATAGGACAATCCCGCTTGGCTGGTACAAGAAGGCGAGGTCTAGAAAATGACTGATGCCGGCCATGTGGGCTATGCGACTGAGCTCCTCTTGCGAGTTTTGTGGCGAAGAGATCACCACTTGATCGCCTCGGAGACTAGTTTTTCTGGCCTTACAAGGCAGGCATTGCAGCATGCGGGTTTTTGTGGTCTTGAGGATTCTTTCGGTAATCAGGGGCTCGAGGTGGCTTTTGAAGCTTTCTGGGACGTTTTCGCTGACGGAGATGTTGCGTAGGGCTATTTCGGCCAAGCCCACCACGTTGCCGTTTTTCAGATCAAATTCAAAATCCCCCAAAACATCGTCTAAAACCTCATAAAAATTACGCTGTTGCTCTTTGGACTCCTCAGTAGGCGGGGTGCCAAGCGCTGGCGCGTCATTGGCCGCAGTCGAGTAGGCTTGCTGCATCGGCAGCGGCGGCGCGCTGAAGGGCCCCGGAGGCGGGAGCGGCGGCGCAAACTTAGGGTCTTGCGGGCTTGCTGCAAGCGGAGCATTGGACGGTAGGGGTAGGCTAGTGGTCGCATCAGGTGCGCTGACAGGCGAGTTTGCGGTCGCCGCTTGAGGTGCGGCCGTCGCAGCCGTAGGATCGCTCTCCCCACTGCTTGCCCCTAATGGAAAGCTCAGCGTCAAAATTACTGCAGCTTTTTTCCAAGATGCTCCGTGTGTCATATGCTCTCGCTCCTTCTTGATCTTCTTCGGAGCCAAGCGGAATCTCTTAATAGTTTATTAAGGCGATGGCGAAGATTTTCTTTAGGAAAGTGGGAAAATTTGCCGATGGAATTTTATGCCGAGTCAACAGTGTGAGTGAGTGCTCCTTTTCTCACTCATCTTTAGGTTGCGAATTCAGGTTGCGAATTCAGGTTGCGAATTCAGGTTACGAAATTGCGCCGTGAGCAGTGGGGTGTAGGTGGAGAAGCCGTTAAAAACTCCTTTTTTAGGCAAACGCGGCAAATGCTTAAAAGAGGGGAAATTGAAGCGAAGGTGTGTGTGAAGCAATCCTCATGAAAAACAAAACTTTAAGCCAAGGCTTGCTGGTAGTGGTCCTGCTCTGGAGTGGCGTTATGGGATGCCAAACCGGTGAGATTCGTCCCGAAGGCGCCGCCAGTTTCTTGCCCCCTTCCTATGTGCGCGTCCCTCACCCGGCGACCAGCCAGCTGGGGGATTTGCAAAATCTCTTTTTAAGGCCCGAAGCCCCTTCCTTAGATGATGTGCTCTTGTCGTGTGATGGTCCCTTTCACCGGATGGAGCAAGTGAGCTTGAGTTACGCTAGGCGCAAGGCTGCGCTTGCCAGGCTAGTGCACGAAGATCCGTCCCTTTATCACTGGTGCTTTTATGGCAAGTTGCTGGGGCTTCAGCTCGACTTGCGCGATGAAGTCTATTTAGAAGAGCGCCAGCGCAAGACCGTTGAAACCTTTGAATTTTTAGCCCCGCTGGCCCGGGAGTTTTTAACCCAGTTCCAAGACACCCGCTATCTCAGGTTTGCCATGGAGCGTTACCGCGATTGGAGCCCTTGGATTTTCTTCCGTAAAACCGAAATCAGCGCTCAAGGCACGCTCGATTTAGTGGCCCCCGCCAACCCCTTTGGTTTGTGGCGCCCTCTTGAAAATCATCTCTCCGA
Source organism: Oligoflexia bacterium (assembly GCA_043732485.1). GTDB lineage: Bacteria > Bdellovibrionota > UBA1018 > UBA1018 > UBA1018 > JAYTHP01. The sequence goes on along the minus strand of JAYTHP010000190.1, from coordinate 446 downwards.
GCTGCCACCTCCTAAGGATCAGGCGCAAGCGGCTGGAAACCCGGGCGGCGAGTCTAATGATGACGCTGCAGTAGAGTTCATTAAAACTGGCAATAAACCTGCACAAAATCAATCCTTTACGGTGACAGCTGAGGACCCCACCAGCGCCGGAACCCCTCCAGCTGCTCCTCCTCCGCCAGCAGTAGCAGTCAGGACGCCGCCTGCGCAGACGGGTGGCCCCGCGGCCGCAAAGGTGCCTTTGCTCAGTCCGCAGCCCCCGGCGCCACCTAAGCCGCTGCAGTAAAATGAGGCAGTAGCCGGACGGGCAACGGGCGTGTTGCTGCCTGCTGACTTTATAACGCCCGGTTTTTTCTCTTCTTTTTTCTCTCTTTTGCTCTCTCGTCTTGCTTGCTCTCCCCTCGCACAATCGCCTGGCTTGACCTACGACTGAGCAGTCGCAGGAGGGG
>JAYTHP010000189.1:0-10193 GCA_043732485.1 Oligoflexia bacterium | reverse complement strand
ACTTCTCAAGCAAGGCACATTCCCGCGGCGTGAGCTTTAACACCTCAAGCCCGGGCAAGCTGCCATTTTCGAGATACTCCAGCACCGCCCCCCCGCCGGTTGATAAGTGCTGAAAATGCTCAGCCCAGCCCGATTGTACCACGGCCGCCACTGTATCGCCGCCGCCTACAATCTTCACCACCCCTTTTTGCTGCGCCAAGGCTGCCGCCAATTGAAAGGTACCTGCGGCATAAAGCGGATTTTCAAACATCCCCACAGGCCCATTCCAAAACACCGTGCCTGCGCTCGATAACACCTCAATGAATTTCAAAATCGATTGCTTGCCCAAATCATAGCCGTCATGGCTGTCCTCAGGTAAAATCACTTCCACTTCCCGGCGCTTAGCCTCTTTTAAGATCAAGCGCGCGGCTTCTAAATCCGACACCCGCGGCTGGGCTGCGCCTTGCGGCAGCGAGCGACCTTCCGCCATCATAAACGCATGGGCCATTGCACCCCCCACCAACAAGCCATCGACCTTGCGCAGCAAACTTTCAATCGTCTTAATCTTATCATGCACCTTGGAGCCACCCAAAACGGCATAAAAAGGCCGCGCCGGCTTGCTCAGCAGGGGCGCTAGGTAGCGTAACTCTTTTTCAATCAGCAAACCTATCCCCCGCTCCAAAAGTAGGGATGGCACCCCGTAGGTCGAGCTATGCTTGCGGTGGGCTGCCCCAAAGGCGTCGTTAATGTAGATTTGTGCCAGACTGACGAGTTGCTTACTAAACTCCGGATCATTGAGCTCCTCTTCGGGATGAAACCGGAGATTTTCTAGCATCAAGATTTGCCCGTTTTTTAAGCCCTGCACCATCAAGCCGATCCCCTCGCCCCCGCAGTCCTCAGCCAGCGTCACGTCTTGATGTAAAAGCAAGGCCAGGTGCTCGGCAATCGGCTCCAAAGAAAACTCAGCCATGCGCTTGCCCTCAGGCCTGCCTAAGTGTGCGATAATCACCAAACGCGCCTCTTGCTCTAGGGCAAAACGGATGGTCGGCAAGGCTTCGCGAATGCGGGTGTCGTCGGTGATTCGCACCCGCACGCCGCCACCCCTCACCCCGTCCTCAGCCTGCCCCGCTTCTTGCGCCTCCCCTAACCCAGCGACGACCTCGCGGGCAAGCGGCACATTGAGATCCAGCCGCAAAAGCACGGCTTTACCCTTGAGCCGAAAGTCACGAATACTTTTGACCACTGACGACGACGACGACTTATTTTTTTCAACTGCCATAGACTTTCCTTTAATCAACGCTTTGCTCCCCCCAAACCCCTGACCCAGCACACTCACGATCTTACTCACTCAAAAAAAAACACCCGCTCAGCTTTTTGCAGCTAAAACCCGAGTCACATCCAGCATCCGGCAGGAAAACCCGGATTCATTATCATACCAGGCAATCACCTTCACCATCTCACCTTCTATCAAATAGGTCGACTGGGCATCGATGGTGGCACTGAGCGTCGAACCATTATAGTCGGTGGAAACCAACGGCTCAAGCGAATAGCCTAAAATCCCTTTCAAATCACCCAAGGCGGCCTGCTCTAAGGACGCTAAAACCGCAGGCAAGGTGGTTTTTTGCTGTAATTGCCCAGTAAAATCCACCAGCGAGACGTTCGGGGTCGGAACGCGAATCGACAAACCATCGAGCTTACCCTTCAAATGCGGAATCACTAACCCCACCGCCTTCGCCGCACCAGTTGAAGTCGGAATCTGCGATAAGCCTGCCGCGCGCGAGCGCCGTAAATCCTTATGCGTGACATCTAGTAAGCGTTGATCATTGGTATAGCTGTGCACCGTGAGCAAGGTGCCGCGCACGATCCCAAAGGCGTCATCTAAAACTTTGACAATCGGCGCCAAGCAGTTAGTCGTGCACGAGGCATTGGAAATCACCTGATGCAGCCGCGGGTCATAGATCTGCTCATTGACGCCTAAGCAAATGGTGGCATCGGCGTCAGGCGACGGGGCTGAGATCAGTACTTTTTTTGCCCCCGCCTTCAGATGCAATTCCGCTTTAGCTCGCTCCACCAAGGAGCCCGTGCACTCATGCACCCAATCGACCTCTAACGCACTCCAGGGCATAGCACTGGGATTGCGATCGGAAAACAAGGGAATGCGGTGCGGACCCACCAGCAGTAAGGAACCTTCCAGGTGCACGGAATCGGCAAGCTTGCCGTGCACGGAATCGTACTTCAGCAAGTGGGCGATTTGCTCCGGGCTGGCCGGGTCGTTAATGGCCACCACTTGAAAATCAGGTTGATTCAGTGCTAATCTCAAAATCTTACGACCAATTCGGCCAAAACCATTAATCGCAATGCGGATCGGGTATTTCATTCTTGCCTTTCATTGTCACACCACCCAAAACTCGCCTCTCGTTGGTGTTCCCCCGAAGGTAAGCTTTTTTCCGTGAAATTTCAATGATTGCTTCATGAGACCGGGGGACCGATTCACCGCGCCCTCCCCCCACCGACACAACTGCCAGAAACACTTGTAAGCCAATCGTTCAAAAGGAGCACCCCAAAAAACATGACGACTCTGCCAGAACAAGCCGCACACCTCTTACAAACCATCAGCGCGCTTTACCAACTGCACGAAGAAAACCCCTTTAAAATTAGAGCCTTTGAAAAGGCCGCGCTTGCCGTGGCCAGCTGTCCCGATCTGCTGGCTCTTGCCCAAGCGCAAGCCTTAAGCTCGCTGCCTGGCGTCGGTGCCGCAACCGCCCAGGTTTTAAGCGATTTTTTGTTGCATCACAAAACCCCCTTGAAAGACGAATTGGAAAAGAGCCTCCCCCCGGGCTTAATCGAGCTCACGCAACTCAAGGGCTTGGGACCCAAAAAAGCCAAGACCCTGATCCAGCAACTCGGCTTAACCAGCCCTCAGGAGCTGGAGTATGCCTGCTTGGAAAACCGCTTGCTCACGCTCAAGGGCTTTGGCGCCAAAGCGCAAGCCAACTTGCTGCAAGCGGCGCGCGAGTGGCGCGCGTACCAAAGTCTACGCCTGTTGCCCGAAGCCCTGGCGCAAGCAGCGAGTTTTTGTGCTAGCTTTCAAGCGCACTTCCCGGGGGTGAGAATTGAGCCTGCAGGCGCGTTACGCAGGCAAAGAGAAGTCCTCGACAACTTGAGCTTTTTAGTCCTCCAGCCAGCCACCACCGACGCCGACCACCACAACACCTCGGTCTTGCTGGCGTTTTGCGATACCTATCGCAGCCAACACCCCGAAACACTGCCCCTCCAGCTGAGTTTTTGTGATGACCCGCAAGCCTGGGGCTCAGCCTGGGTGCAAGCCACCGGCTCCAGTGCCCATTGGCAAGCGCTAGGCCAACCCGCCGCTGCCGCCACCACGACTCAGTGTCGTGCCGCCTCAGAAAGTGAGTTTTATCAGCGCCTAGGTCTGCCGTTTGTGGCACCCGAACTACGAGAAACCGGCGCCGAAGTGGCACTTGCGCGCTCCGCAGGCGGCTTGGCAGGGTTACCTGCAGCTCACTGCCTGAGGGGCATTTTCCATCACCATACGACCGCCTCCGACGGCTCAGCCAGTCTTGAAGAGATGGTAATTGCCGCAAAAACTCTGGGCTATCAGTACATCGGCATTTCGGATCACAGCCAATCGGCGGTCTACGCCCGCGGCTTGCGCTTGAGTGACTTGCAAGCCCAGAAAAAAGAGCTAGACCAAGTACAAGAGCGACACCCTGAGATTCAGCTCTTTTGGGGGATTGAAAGCGACATCCTGGAAGACGGCAGCTTGGATTATCCTGACGCCTGCTTGCGGGAGTTTGATTTCGTGATCGCCTCCATTCACTCCCGCTTTCAAATGGATGCCAGTCAGATGACCCGCAGACTGCTCAAAGCGCTGGCGCATCCTGCTACCCGCTTTCTTGGGCATCCCACCGGACGGCTGCTCTTAGGGCGCAAAGGCTATGAATTTGACCGCGAGGCGATCGTCACGGCCGCCAAAAAGCATCAGGTGGCCTTAGAATTCAATGCCCACCCCTCCCGACTCGATTGTGATTGGCACTGGGGCCCGCTGATTCGTGAAAAACAAGCCTGGATTGCCGTTAATCCTGACGCCCATAGCCCGCAAGACCTCAACAACACCCCCTATGGCCTACTGATGGCCCGCAAAGGCCTGATCCCCAGCTCCTTAATCGTCAACACCCAAACCCCGCAGCAGGTGGCCCAATGGCTCAAACGCGCGTTCTAGCAATCTTGCGCAGGCTGGAGCAACACTACCCTGACGCCCGCTGCAGTCTCACCCACCGCAATCACTTTGAGCTGTTGGTGGCCACTCTGCTTTCAGCCCAGTGCACCGATGCCCGCGTCAACCAAGTCACCCCGGCATTGTTCCAGCGCTATCCCACCCCAGCTTTGATGAGTAAGGCCCGCCTCAGCTCGCTTGAGCGCCTGCTAGCGTCCGTTAACTTCTATCGCACCAAAGCCAAAGCCCTGAAAAAAGCCTCGCAACAACTGACGGAGCGCCATCAAGGGGAAGTGCCCCAGCAACTTGCGCAACTCGTTGAATTACAAGGGATTGGTCGCAAAACAGCTAACGTGGTCCGCGGGGTAGGCTTTCAGATCCCGGCCATGGTAGTCGATACGCACATTGGCCGCTTGAGTCGCAGGCTGGGCCTGACCCGCTCGGATGAACCCGAGGTGATTGAGCAAGACTTGATGCGGCAAATCCCGGAAATCGCTTGGGTGCACTGGGGGCTCTTACTGATTGACCACGGTCGCGCCGTCTGTCAGGCGCGCAAGCCGCACTGTCAGAACTGCTGCCTTGCGGAATTTTGCCCGCAAATTTTGACTCAGCCTGCAAAATAAGGTAGGTTGCAGCCACTATGACCAGCGATCAGCTCAAAGCCCGCCTTACCCTCCTAGCCCCAGAAACTGTGGTGACGATCACCGATCTCACCGGCACTCAAGATCATTATCAAGCGTCCTTGATCTCAAGCGCCTTCCAGGGGAAATCCACCCTCGAGCAACACCGTTTGGTGCTAGCCCAGGTGCAAGCGGAAATTGATAGCGGCGAGCTGCACGCCTTAACGCTGAAAACCCAAACCCCTTAGGTCGAGTCTTTGGTCCCTACCGAAACTCTTTACAGACTCTCTGGAGACTCGCTTTGACCGAAAACGCCCCCCCCCACTTGCCTTACCCAGGAGAAAGAGAACCCAACCCATGGCCCACCCGCAAATTGCAGATGTTAGCAGCAAAGTCAGCTCCGCTCCCGTTGTTATTTTCATGAAAGGCTCACCCCACTTTCCACAGTGTGGGTTTTCCGCGAAAGCCTGCCAAGTCCTGAAAGCCGCAGGCGCACCCGAGCTGGTCAGCGTCGATGTGTTATCGGATGAAGCCTTATGGGATGCCTTAGAAGAATACACCCAGTGGCCCACCGTGCCCCAGATCTTTATCCATGGCAAATTTGTGGGTGGCTGTGATATCGTGACCGAAATGTACGAAAAAGGCGAACTGCAAGCGGCACTGAAGAGTGCGCCAGCAGCTCAAGCTTAGACGAATCCCCACGTTTTTTCACAAAAACTTTCTTTTTTTTCAAGAAAGTGATCTTAGCAACGCGAAAAGTGATAGACTTGTAATCAAGCCTATCACTCTGTTTTTTGTCCTAGTTTTTGTCTTCTTTTTTGTAAGGACGAAACTTCAACCGATTAGTCCATTGTGTTGGCTTTTTTGAGCCTGGCCTTGCGGCTGCGCTCGAAGGCCACTTTATGGCGGGCAGGAAGCGTTCCTGCTAAAAAGGCGGTCAGTTGATCCTTGCGGCGTTTGGCATTTTTTACTCGTAGTCGTTTTCCCATAGACACCTGGGGTAGCATGAGCGGTTTCCGTTGTACAGAAACTTCTTCTTTCCCTTCAGTCCCCAAGCCCCCAGAGATCCAGGAGTAAGGGAAAAAAGTGAAAGCGAAAGGAAAAAAGTGAAAAAAATTAAAAGTTCTCCTTTTTCTCGTGGTTTGGCCCTTGCCAAAGTCTCACTCAGTGCTGGGGCCAAGATAGCGTCGCATCAGGTGAGCACGCTTTTTGCCAGTGAAGAGCGGAAGACTAAGCACTTTAACCAGATGGTGAGCGACCAGATGAGCTTGGTCAGCGAGGAATTAGGGCAACTGAAAGGCAGCCTGATGAAAGTTGGGCAATTGCTGTCGACGTACGGCGAGCACTTTTTACCGGCAGAAGCCAACCAATTCCTCAAGTCCTTACAAAATCAATCTCCCCCCTTAGACTGGAGTGAGATTGTCAAGTCGCTGCAAAGCGAACTGGGCGCCGAGAAGTTAGCGGAGCTGGAAATTGAGCCAACGGCGATTGGCGCAGCCTCGTTGGGACAAGTCCACAAGGCCCGCATCCGGAAAACCGGTGAGCTCTTAGCCTTAAAAGTGCAATACCCAGGGGTGGATAAGGCGGTAAACGGTGATTTGAAAGCCTTGAAATCGATTCTCTCGATGACCCAGTGGCTGTCACCCAAGGACGACAAGACCCAGCAGAAGAACCGTTACGATCAGCTATTTCAAGAAGTCCGTTTGATGTTGCAGCAAGAGGTGAACTATCAGCAAGAGCAAGCGCTCACGGAAGAGTTTCATCAACTGCTCCAGGATGACACCCGGTTTGTGGTGCCCAAGACCTATCCTCGGTACTCCACCCAGCGAGTGCTTGCCACCAGCTTTGAAGAGGGACTCAGCATTGATAGTCCAGAAATCTTAGCGTTGAGCCAGAGTCGGCGCAATCAGCTGGCCCAATCCTTTTTAGCGCTCTACTTCAAGGAGCTGTTTCAGTTTCAAGCAATGCAAACCGACCCGCACTTTGGCAATTATCGCATCCGCTTAGCGCAGCCCAAGGGTCAGCGCGAAGAGTGTCAGGACCAGATCGTCTTGCTCGACTTTGGCGCGGTGAAAAAAATCCCGGAGCTCTACTTGCGGGCCTATCACAAAATGATCCAAGGGTCCTACTTGCGTGACGAAGCGCTCCTGATTGAAGGCGCGCAAGGCCTGCATTACCTGACTCCTGGCGACTCAGCCGAGCAAAACGACACCTTTATTCACTTGTGTTATCTCATTACCGAGCCTTTTTTCATCCCTGGCACGCCGGGGGTACCCCCCCAGCTCTTTAACTCTCAGGGACACTACCGCTGGGGGGAAAGCGACTTACCCAAGCGGGTGGCGCTGACTGGCCCTGCCTTGTTTAAGCAGTTTCGGACCCGCACACCGCCGCAAGAAAGCACCTTCTTAGATCGCAAGCTGGCAGGAGTGTTTGTCTTCTTGGCCCGCTTGAAGGCCGAGATCCCCAGTCGGGAGATTCTGATGGAGGCGGATCAGCACTTTGTCCGTGCTCACCCTCGTCCGACCACACCCTTAGTCCCTAAAAAAGCTAAAAACTGAACGGGCGGCTGCGATGAAGTAACGAAATCCGCTGCTCGCACACCTCAAACCCGGGCGAACCTGCCGCCGGGCTGACTTAGCGCGATTTTCAAAAAGCATTGACCGCGAGCTCAAAGGTTTGGTGGCACGAGGCGCTTTAAGGAAGCTGCTGAGGGGATGGTCTCACTCTCCTGAGAGCTCGATTTTTGGAACGCTACAGGCAGACGAGCATGACCTTGTGCGAACTTTTTTAAAAGACCATCGACTCTTGGTCACGTCGCTCATTGAATACCCTTCGCAGGGGATCGGAACCACACCACTCTACAATCAGCACCTTGTCTAAAACCACAAACGACACGGCGTCTTCAAACTAGGCGGGCTGAGCTATTCGTTCCGCCGCTAGCACAAATTTGCAAGACGCGCGCTGACTGCGGAGTTTTTAATAGTCGACCTGATGAACAACCTGAACGAGCTTGCCGCAGACCGCGCAAGAGCTCGATCATAAACTACGGCAATCGCGCCACCCACAAGTTCTGTGCCTCCCTCTTGAAGCTACGAGATCCCTGGCCACACCCCCCCCCCTCCACCCCCCACCCCTGATTGACGCCGCTCCCCTAGGCATGCTACTGGTCAGGCTACTGGTCAGGCTCACTGTTGGAGGGTACGGCTTCTCTTAGCGCCTGACGCTCATGATTCACTCTCTTTCAGGGCAGGGTTTTGGCTTCCGACACCACCCACGCAACTGCAGCCTGAAGCTCTCACCCTGGAACAGGTGCCAAAGCCATGAACCCTTCTGCAGAAAAAAAGCTCCTCTCTCCGCTACAACTGCTGATGATCTCGTTTGCCGCTATTTTTGGCTCGGGGTGGCTTTTTGCCCCGTTTTTTGCTGCTAAAATGCTCGGCCCCGCGGCACTCCTCGCTTGGATCGTGGGAGCACTGCTCTCAGCGATCATGGCGCTGGCCTTGGCAGAAGTGATCACGCTTTTTCCCAAAACCGGCGGCCTGACTCTGATTGCAAAAACCACCCACGGTGAATTCTTGGCACTCACCCTCAGTCTGTTCCAGCTCGTGGTTTATGTGATCTTGCCTACGCTTGAGGTGCGAGCTAGTTTGCAATACCTCTCACCCCACTTCTTGTTCCTCAACCCTGCGCACCACCCGGTCACCCACCACTTCGCTGCCTTCGCCGCGCTTGCCCTCATCACCCTAGTGCACCGCTACGGTGTGCACCTCACAGCCCAGCTCAACCAAGGCTTAGTGCTCTTCAAGCTGATCACGCCCCTTGTGCTGATTGCGGTTTTCTGGGTCACTCTCGCGCACCCACCGGGCGGCGGAGGTCTGCTGCCCGCCTTGCAGCGTTTAAGGCTGAGCGCCTTGTGGCCGTCAGCAGCAACCTCATCAGCAGCCACGCTTTTTCATGCCATCACCGCAAGCGGCATTCTGTTTTCATTTAATGGCTTCAACCAAGCAGCCTTGTTTGCAGCGGAGGTGCGAAATCCTCAAAAAGCCCTGCCTTTTGCGCTCTTTGGCTCTCTTTTGCTTGCAGCCTTGCTTTACCTAATGATCCAGTTGGTTTTTCTACTCGCCGCCCTCCCGCTTGCCACTACGCAAGACTGGAGCGCGCTTGCCTTTCCGGGCGATCAAGCGCCTTTCGTGGGCCTGGCGCAAGCGCTGGAGTTGCCCCAACTCTTAGGTCTGATTTACCTCGATGCCGTCATCTCGCCGCTTGGCACCGCTTTCAATTACGCGGGAGCAACCCCGCGGCTACTGAGCGCCACCCTCCAACAAACCCCGCACGGATCAGCCAAGAAACTTATCGCCTGCGTTCTAGCCTTAGAGTGTCTGGCTTACGCCCTCTTGCCGAGCCTCACCACCATGATCACCTTACTGGTGGCAGCCTTTGTGATCTGCTACACGGTGGCGCCTGCAAGCCTGCTTGCGCTAAGAATGACCCTGCCTGACGCACCCAGGCCCTTTCGGGTGCGCGGCGCGCCAGCGATCTGCTTTGTGGCACTGATGATCTCCAACTTGATGGTGTTGTCCTGCGGTAAGGCTGCGCTCTGGCCACTGCTTCAACTCTTTATCCTCTGGAGCCTGTTTTACGGGGTGCTTAAAATCAAACAGCACCAGCGCTGCCTGAAGCCTCTCTTGCAAGCCCTTGGCTCGAAGGAAGCCTTGCGTCAAAGCTGGTTTGCGCTCCAGCTTGCGGCACTGACGGCTTTAAGCTGTTACCGCGAACGAGATCCGCTGTCTTTACCGCCGCTGTCTTTTCAGGCAAGTGTTGCCTGTGTCGCAGCCATCAGCTTCGTCGCACTGCTGATTTCTCAAATTGGACTCCAAGCAGGCGATGGCCGCACTTTTCCGGAACGGACAGTTTAAGGGGTGCTTCACGAGGCCCTGCAAGAGGCTATTCAAGAGGCTACTTAAGAACGAAGGAGAGACCAAGCAAGACATTGGCCACTGGAAACCGGACCGCGCTTGCGTCACTCTTGCTTCAACCTCGACTGTAAACTCCCCCGCCCCTTCCCAGAGACTAGGAGCGGGGCGCAGTTTTTCTCATCCGCTCGTTGACAAGCGCCTGAAGATGAGCGCTTCGCAAGCCCCCTGTGTCAGGATAGTTGTCGTATTGCGGTCATCAAAAACAGGGGGTCAATTGGAGCAAAATGCGAGCACGCCATCACTTTTCAGAAGCCTTTAAAAACTCGATCCTTCTTAAGGTTTTAAATCGGAAAAATCAAACAATATCAATTATTTGTGAACAAGAAAACGTCGCCATTTCGACTGTGTACGGCTGGCTGCAAAAGCGTGGTAAGATGAAGC
>JAYTHP010000188.1:0-3100 GCA_043732485.1 Oligoflexia bacterium | reverse complement strand
AAATGCCAGCAGAGTTGGCTCAGACGCTTTTGCAAGCGGCGAAAGAGGGAGCGCAGCAGCTGGAAGGTCATTTTTTTTTAATGAGTTCAGGCACCACGGCGCGTGGGATTCCTGATCTTAAGTGGGTGGCGCTCAGTCACCAAGCAGTGTTAAACTCGGCGCAAGCTGTGAATGATCACTTAGAGGCGGTGGCGAAGGATCGTTGGCTGCATGCTTTACCCGATTTTCATGTCGGGGGCTTAGGAATATGGGCGCGGAGTTTTCTCAGCGGGGCGAAAGTGGTGGCTGTGGAGTCGCAGTCGGGTAAGTGGAGTGCTCCACTTTTTTACGCTAGCTTAGAGTCCGAGGGCATTACGCTCACCTCCTTAGTTCCAGCCCAGCTTTACGATCTGGTGCAACTCAAGCTTAAGTCCCCTCGCACGTTGCGCGCGGTGCTCTTAGGCGGGGGGTCATTGTCCCTGGCGCTTTATCAAGCGGCTTTAGCGCTAGGTTGGCCCGTCTTGCCGACCTACGGCATGACGGAGGCTGCCTCACAGGTGGCCACCGCCGCTTTGAGTTCGCTGTCGTCGGTGCTGAGGGGGGGGGAGGTCGCTCGTCTAGCGCCCTTAGAGGAGGGGATTGTAGCCGCAGCCGCTCTACCGCCGCTTAAAATTCTCCCGCATTTAGAGGCCGAGCGCGAACCCTCTGGGCTGTTGAAACTAGTAGGCAGTAGTTTGCTCTCGGGCTATATCTATACTGACGTCGCTACCGGGGTAGCAAGCTTCCATGATCCCAAAGTGGACGGTTGGTTGCTTACGCAGGATCTGGTGGAGTTACAAGCGCAGGAGTTGAAGGTCCTGGGTAGGCGGGGAGATTTCATTAAAATTGGTGGTGAAAATGTTGAGCTCTCACGTTTAAGAGGGCTGCTGGAAGCACTGAAGGTGAAGGCTGGGTTTGTCGGTGAACTGGAGTTAATTGCGATGCCAGATCGCAGGCTGGGGCATGTGATCTTTCTGCTTGGGGATCAATGGCCAGCAGACAGAGGCGGGGAGTCCGAGCTCATCAGGCAAGTAATCAATATCATTAAGGATTTCAATAACCAAGTGCTGGGCTTTGAAAGAATTCGGCAGTGGCACCATTTGAATCCGCTGCCACGAACGGCCATTGGCAAACTGAAAGTCAACGCCTGCGTGGCCGCGCTGAATCTACAGTCACAAGTCATGCCGCTGTAAGATTCTTGTGCGCAATCTTCTAAAAAGTGCGCGGCGACAAGGCGGCAGCGAGCAGAGCAACCCTGATGGGAGAGGGCTGAGGGAGAGGGGGGGCAATTGCCCGCGTTACTCAATCAGGCAGTGGTTGCGCGCTGCAATAGGCTAAGACCTTGCTTTTTTTTGCTTATCACTTGAGTCTCGCTTCGGCCTGAGGCATGCTCATCTCAGCGTCGGTAAGAGAGTGAAGTCACTCTGGTGAGTGTCCGCGCCAATCAAGCGTCGAGCGTCGGACGGGTGATCACGAGTAGGCAGCAAAATCGTGAAAAATTTAAAAAGGAAACCTTGTGGAAATCATCGATATCAACAGTGTTTTAAATTTATTAAAAAACTGGGTTCCTTCTGTTCTGTTGGGCGTGTTGTTTTTTATGGCCAGTAGCTTGGGTCGCAAGGTGCTACTCAGGCGCTTTGGTCCTGAGCGTATTATCCATAAAATGATGATGCATTCGCCGGTCGTGATGTTTTTTTTGTTTTCAGTTGGCGTCGGCTTGTTTTTTCATTCCCAAAACCACCGGATCAATTACGGGGTAGAAAAGTTTCTCTTTCTGATTGCGATGCTGCAGTTCGCCATTTGGAGCAATACCTTAGTTTCGTTTTTGACGGAAAACTATCGCCAAGCCAAAATGGCGGAGGATGTGGCAAGCGTCACCACCTTGAACGTGATGAGTTCTTTGATTAAATTTGGGATCTACTCCACTCTGACGATGATTACCTTGAGTCATTTCGGGATTAACATCACGGCGCTCGTTGCAGGCTTCGGGCTGGGGGGGTTTGCCTTCGGGGTGGCCTTTCAGTCGATTATCGCTGACTTTTTAGGATCCGTCGCTATTTTTGTCGAAAAGCCTTTTGTGGTGGGTGAGACCATCTCAATTAACAATTGTTTGGGGGACGTCGAGCGGATTGGTTTGAAATCCACTTTGATCAAGCGTTTCTCAGGCGAGCGGGTCTTGGTCCCGAATAGTGAGTTCCTCAGAAGTCACATCCATAACTTTAAGAGAATGGATCAGCGGCGGATGTCGTTTAGCATCGCGGTGAATCACCAAACCCCCCACGCTGTGCTGCAGAAGCTCTCAGGTTGGCTGAGGCAAGCTGTTTTGCAGCAGAATGGCGCGAAGCTTGAGCGTTGTGTTTTTAAAAGCTTTAGTTTACATGGGATTGAGTATGAGGTGATGTTTTGGTCGCTCGATCCTGACATGAACTCTTCGCTTGCGGTGACGGAGTTGATCATGCTCTCGATTCTCAAAACCCTGGCGCGCGAGGGAGTGGAATTAGCCTTCTTGCAAGGGGTGATAGCGCTACCCTCTGAGGTTTAATCGCTCCTCAAGGGGGTGAGGAACCCGCCGCTTAATCCTCGCGGCGTCTCAAGGCGATCAAAAGAGCGATAGCGCCATCTGGTGCTTGAGCCTGCGTGGTGGCTGACGCGGAGTGCAGCCCCAAAGAAGCAACTAAAATCAAACAGTGCGAGGGCGGCAACGAGTCTGCGCTGCGGCGTCGTAGGTGGTTTGGGTCGATAGCGCTTAAGGTTGTCAGCGCATTTTTTTTCTTCATTACACCCTATAATAAGAAGCTGATTGGCCGGGCAGGGGGAGGGAGTCCCGTTTGGGTTGGCTCTTTTTTTGCATAATAGCGTCAAGCAGTGGAGCAAGCCTTGCGATGCAAGGGCTGGGGCTCAGAAAGCCGGGATCGGTCAGCGCGCCGCACAGAGAGCCATCAGGCTTCCGCACCAGGGCCAAGCCGCGATCAAGCGGGGCGCATGTACGATCAAACCATAAAGGAGATGTGTGATGAAATTAGCATGGAAAAAGAGGGTCCTTGGGGGTGTTGCTTTGGGTCTGCTGTTGGGTGGGGTCAGC
>JAYTHP010000187.1:0-3112 GCA_043732485.1 Oligoflexia bacterium | reverse complement strand
CTCTTCGGCCCAGGCCATTGCGCGTTGTTCTGGCACCTGATAATGCTCGACGCTTGTAATGCCGCGAGGGAATACCATAACGCGGTTAAAAATCTGCTCCAACCTATCGAAAATGATCCTATGCTCGTGGCTTAACAAGTAAGTTGCCGACTCCTCTTGGAGAAATTGCTTCAGCTTCAACACCGCCTCAGACGGCCTGACTTCTGGATGATGGGCCACCGACTCTAGGCTTGCAACCACCTCCTGCACCAAGACTGCTCTGCGTGCGATCAAATCTTCTACAAGGTGACCGCGGACCTCGGGCAAAAATTCGAGAGGACTACGTAAGATCTGCTGCATAAAAATCCCCAGCTCTAAAAGTTGCTTTAAGGTCTGAGCCGCGTGGATTTTTTGCGCTAAAACTGTCATTAAAACCTGGCACTCCTTTGAGTACCCAGCCGGCTTCAAGGCGTAGGGAACTTTCTTCATGAACTGATCCAGGCCCTCAAGCCTCCTCAAGTAAGCGAGACTCAGCTCTTGCCTGCCTACTGCAAGCTCGGTTTGTAATGTCTTTTCACCCGTGGGGGAGTGCAAATAGCGGAAAAGCGCGGCAAGCGGTGTTGCGGCGCGGATCTCGGTCAGCGGCTCCGATTTCATCGCCACCAGTGCCAGTAAGGACATGGGGTTTGCCTGCAAGTGGGTAGGATTTGGGCCGTGATCCCAAGTCGGGAAAAAGGACGTTGCCTCGAAGGGATCCAAACTAGCGTGACTTTGATCAATCAACCAAGCCAGCCCACGCTCGTTGTCGAGCTTGTCATGATGGAGCAAGCTTTTAAAAATGAGATAATCCACCAGACTACTGGACTTTTCCTCGCTGCCTGAAGCGGTGTTATGATGGGCAAACAAATCAGGCATCCGGGGGTTGAGGTTTACTTTATATTTTTGCAACAGTGTCAGCATCTCCAAGGCTCTTTGAATCGCTGGTTTGCTGAAGTCTTTGCGCTTTGCTACCACGCCTAAAGCCGCTCCAAGCGGCGAGGCCTCAAAAAGTGTATCGCTCTCGGTCTCGTTGACCTGGGCGCCGTGCGCAAGCAGGCTCTCCGCGGCTGATTGCTGGACACCTTCAATGGCAAGCAGCAAGGGGGGTGGCAACGTTTTCAGGTGTCGCGCGACGAGCGGAGCAGGAACGACGCTTCTCCCCGGTTCTGGATGAGACCCGCCGCTAACGATCGCTTGAAAGTCGGCAAGCGGAGGATAGTTCACGGGAACCCCCTGCTCGGAGAGGGCTGTAATCAGGTCCGCTCTGCCGTGGAACGTCGGACCCAGCAGTAGGGCCGCACCGAGCTGGTCTTGATTGTGCCGGTGAAGATGGGCCGTGGCCACACCAGGCCTACCAACCACGGGCTTGATCAAATGATCCACCAGGGAGAGGAACACTTGAGGGTCGGGATTACCCGCCGCACGAAAAATAAGCTTCGCCACTAACTTAGTCCTCGCAGGCTGATCCTGGGGCGAGAGAGGTCCTGTGGGCTCAGCGAAGTAAGCAAAGAAAATTTCGTCAGCACTGATTTTTTTTTTGTCGGTCGCAAAGAATTTGCGCCCATATTCCCCGTCCAGCAAGGCATTGAGTTGCGCCAAGGACCCCTTGCGAGCAGCGGCGTTAAGCGCTCGCCAGTACCTAAAAAAGGCGAAGTCTTGTCTTTCCGTGAGACTTTCCCTGGCTAAATCTTGGATCCTCATTTGCTTCATAAACGAAGGCTCCAAGTACTCCTCAAGCGGAAAACCGCCTGAAGCGTTAAGCCCCGCGACGTTATGAAGAGCAGGAAGGGTTAAGGCTTGCACAGAAGGAGCCATTCCTGCGTGAACCATTGACCCGAGCTGCCAGTAGAGACCTGCACCCGCTAGTAACAAGGTTACTGCCTCTTGCGGCCGCCGCACAAAAAGTTTCTCGCGCCTACCTGAAATTGCTCTGGAGTCTAATGACTTTTTCCAATTGTTGAGCGTCGCCATGACTTGCTTCTCCTATGCTTCCCCGTCTACTTCCCCGTCTACTTTTTTGTCTGCCTTTCCGCCATCATCCAATCCTTGTCAACAGGCTCCTTGTCCAAATACACACACACCTACCCCTTCGCGCACGAAGCAGATGCCTAAGGCCGCTCGACGCCACCCCCTTCTAACCGGAGCCAGTCATCATACCCTTTAAATATTTTTTAGGCCACTTTGAGCCAAAATACTGCCCTAGCTCAGTCACTTCTCACAAGTGCACAGAGTGCGCCAAAACACTTCCTGCTGGCATCAAAGTGCGCAGGTCTTTTGCGACACTCCCTGCCATGCGGCGACGGCTTTAAGCTCAAGAAGCGACAACCGCTGGTAATCATTGCCGTTACTGCCAGCGGTTGTCGCTGAGCGCATAAAAACCTGAGCAAAACAGAAGGGCTGCCGCCGAGCAAATACAAAAATAGCCCCCCCTTGGTCAGGACACTGCTGCAGGTCACGTCTCTTCAACAAGGTACGATCGGATTTTAGTCCATCAGTGCGACAGCTGTTTAACCTCTCGTCACTTCAGGCGGGTGTCAGGGGCGGTTGAGGCTTTTGGCTGCGGGGCTTTTCCCAAAGGTAGGTCATGAGGTTCAATGAGGGTATTTTGCTCATCCCTCAAACACTGTCAAGCCCTTGCCAAGCACTTACTGTACTCTCCTTCGCTTTTACTCCCTCGTTGGGACTCAAGACTTCGCCTATTAGGCGGTGCCCACTTCGGCTGCAAGCGCCCCTTGCTTAACCCTAGCCGAGCTCTCTCAGCACCCTTTTAAGGCAAGCAGGAGCGCGATTAGGAGAGAAAGAAGCGCACAGCTGCCGCAAAACTTCTCCCGATTTTGTTCGCTTTAGCGCCCACACAGTAAGCTGCCCATATAACCCTGTTTCGCAATTGCCTTTTTTTGTTTAGTCTCTTGCTAACAGCGAAGACCACGAAAGAGCGGTGAAGATGGCAGGGTAGGCAATGGAGCAGCATTGAGCGTCAGATGGCTCCCCCCAAGGCAGCAGCCGCAGGGGGGATGGCCTGCAAGGACGCTTTAGGCAGAGGCTTGAGCTGATTTTGGCGGCTCTTTCACCTTCGATGGCAGCGAGGCTAAAT
>JAYTHP010000186.1:0-26783 GCA_043732485.1 Oligoflexia bacterium | reverse complement strand
GCCCTCGCCGCCTTCGCGCAGTTCTAAAGCACGGGCCCGCGGCTCATGGCCAATCGGAATATAAACAGCACTCGTTGCCTCCCAACACAAGGCAATCCCCACAATTTTAGCTTGTAGCGGGTTCAAAGAGGTCGTCTCTAAATCGACGGCAAACACCTTGTTTTGCTCTAAAGCCTTCCACACCGCCTGGAGCTGCAGCCGGGTGGTCACACAGCTAAAACAAACCCCCGGAGGATCACACAGCAACGCATCTTGAGCCCGAGCAGGAGGAGTACCGACATCGCCAGCGACCTTATTTGCAACACCTTCTGCGCCCCCCCCCGGACGGGAAGCAGAGCGAATCCATTTTTTTTCTTTCCACTTGGCCACCAAGGCATGAAAATCAAGCTCGTAAAACAGCTTAATGCCCGCTTCTGTGAGATGAAACTGGTAACTTAAGGCGTCTAAATCCACCTCAAGCGGCACCGTTTCAATCAGGGTCGCAAGCTGAGCCGATAACCGCGCGCTGTCTTGATGCTCGACCAAAAGTCGCTCTTTTTTACCCCCGATCTCACCTGCGGCAGCAGCCTTTAAAACCCCCTCAAGGGTTTGAAAACGGCTCAGCAACTCCACTGCTGACTTAGGCCCAATGCCTGGCACCCCGGGGATGTGGTCGGAGCTATCACCGACCAAACCTAAGTAATCTCGGATTTGATCAGGCCTGACCCCGAATTTTCCCTGCACTTCGGCCGCATGGTAGCGTAGGTTTCCCATCGTATCCCAGGTACTGACTTGTGCCCCCACGAGCTGCATCAGGTCCTTATCGTTGGAAACAATCACCACCTCGTGCAACGGACTTAAGGCACACCAAGTTCGCGTCAGCGTGGCAATCAAATCATCAGCTTCAAAGCCAGGCTGACGAAAAAACGGCATCCCTAGGGCTTGAATCAGTTGCTCCACCCTGGTAAATTGGGGCAGCAGATCCTCAGGCGGTGATTGACGATGCGACTTATACGCTGGATAGAGCTGCTTGCGAAACGACGGCTCAGGCGAATCAAACACAATGGCTAGATGCTCCAGCCTAACTTCGTCTGCCAGGCGAGCAAGCATCGTGGCCACGCCGTAAACGGCATTAGTCGGCTCACCGAGTGAGTTCTTCAAGGCGCGGATGGCAAAAAAAGCTCTGAAAATTAGAGAACTTAAATCGACTAACACCAGCGGGACCGTCGCCATCGGCTTCTTCTCCAAAATCACAATCTCCCCTCTGAGTTGCGGACTCCTCTACAGCGGAAAACCTTTAAAAATGACCTGAGAATTGGCAAGCCAGTCCCCCAGACGCGCCCCCCTGGGATCCGTCATGATCTTAAAGGTCTCCACCAGAGCGAGCGGTAAACCGGTCATCGCCAGGATGAGCCAACCCCAGACCGGAATTAACCCAAAGAACGTCGCCACCCCCATCGGCAGATTCCTGACACAAGACACTTGCCACATCGGCCAAAACTCTTCCGTCAAAACGGCAGGATCCTTGAAGCGCTTGACTTGTAACCCACACACAAACTTGCCGACACTTTGATGCGCAAACGGCCCAACATGCAAGGCATCGGCCAGTAAACTGTAAGCAAAAGCTAAAAGCGGCCCCAGCCAAGAATTAAAGACCACTGCCACCAAAAAAATGACTGCTAAATCAATCGCTCGTGCCAGGATCCGCAAAATCCAAAGCTTTTGCTCATCCGCAAGATTACCAAAGGTTTCTTGCACCACTCGCTTGAATTCCTGCCTATAAAGCTTCACGAGACGTCCATCCAGAGGTCGCATACCCCCCGCTAACCAAACACCACCCCCCCTCACCGCTTGCGCCCTTAAATCCTGCATGGTCTCTTGTCACCTTTCTCAGTACTCATTCATTGCCCCTCACCCAAAAAAAATTTCGCCTGGCCCCCGCCTCTTTTTAGAGCTAGCGACGTCTGGAGCGACGGTAGGGTCAAACGGGACGCAACCGCCCTCGGCTCCTGTCCACCTCTCACTGTTTACCGCATTTCTTGGAGAAAGAGAAAGCACAATTGCCGCGCCACGCCTGACGCAGGAGGTCAAAACTTCCAAGGTCGGCCCTGTTTTTTCAAAAAAAATTCCCATTTGCTTGAAGAATCTCACTAGGGATGACTTGCCTTTCTTTGAAACCTGATGTAATTTCCATACTTACTAGCCAAGCTTAAACTTTTTGACCTCTTAACGAGGTTTTCAGTTTAACGCGGAAGCAAGCTGCGAGTGAGCAGACGCTCTTTGAGACGCCCCGAGCGACGAAGGCGAACCCCACTTTTGCGGCAAACAAAGCCCCAGGCTACTACCCTTGCCCCAAAAGTCGTACCCAAACGTCCTAGGAATCGACCGACAAGGAACTCAACTCATCATCACACGAAAGGAATTCTTGACCCATGGCTGACTCAAAAAATGTTCTCACTGCCTCTGACGCTGCTTTTGACTCTGAAGTGCTTGCAGGTTCGCAACTGGTTCTAGTGGATTTTTGGGCGGAATGGTGCGGTCCTTGTAAACAATTAGGTCCTGTGATCGCTGAATTAGCTGATGAATTTGTCGGAAAGATGAAAACTTATAAGCTTAACGTCGATGAAAACCCCGTGGTTCCCGCTCGCTTTCAGATCCGTGGCATCCCAACGGTGCTCTTCTTCAAAAACCAAGAGCTGGTCGATCAGCTGGTGGGAAACCAGCCTAAGACCAAATTACAAGCCATGATCCAACAGCACCTCTAAGAAGGGCGCAAAAAAAACGTTTCAGCTCTGAGAGGGGCGCCGAAAAGTCCGCTTAGAGCTGACCTTAAGTATGAACTTTGATCCTCTCCACAAAGGCAACTAGTCCCAAGGCCCGGCGCTTTGGCTTCGTGCTTCTCTTTTTGCAAGAGCTATCATAAACTGAAAAGGGGAAGAGCAAGCGAAAAAAG
Source organism: Oligoflexia bacterium (assembly GCA_043732485.1). Classification (GTDB taxonomy): domain Bacteria; phylum Bdellovibrionota; class UBA1018; order UBA1018; family UBA1018; genus JAYTHP01. The sequence continues at coordinate 23,851 of JAYTHP010000186.1, read as the reverse complement.
TCCCCAAGACCAGGAGAAAACAGGTTTTTTACGGAGAGTGTGTTGCCTCAAGTAACCGGGGGTCTTAAGCCCTCGCACCCTCTTTTGAACGCGTTTAAGTGAACACCTCAGGACGCTCTCACGTCTTCCCCTAACTTTTGACCAGAGAAAGCGAGTGCCCGCCTTATGTCCCAGACGATCCCGCCCCACTCTAGCTCGCTTTCACCCTCATCGGCCTCGCCTTCTTTCTATGAAAAGTTTGCAGACCCTGCCTTTTTGCAAAGGCTGACGGGATCTCTGTCGACGCAAACGCTGGAGATGATGCTTCATTTGTTTAAGCTCCCCGTCGCACAGACTCCCCCCCCCTCTGAGCGCTCTTACGACCTGCTCGGGTTTATGGAATTTCAGCAGCCCCACTGGAAAGGTGTTTTCGTGGTTTTCTTTGAAAAACCCTTCATGCTTGCGCTCGTCAATCAGCTTTATCAGCAAAAACTCACCGAACTTGACGAACTCGCCTTGGACGGGGCGCGGGAAATCACCAGCATGATCTACAGTAACGTAAAAACCTTTCTCAACCGTGAAGGCGCTAGTTTGCAGGCACTTACGGCAGCTACCCGCGTGCCGGGATCCTTAGAGGCCATTGAATCCTTGCAAAACTCGCGCGGACTGGCGACCCTGCTGGAATTAGCCTTTTCGCAGGAGAAAGGGCTGCTAAAAATAGCTCTCTTTGGCCTCCCCACAAACCCTGCTTGAAAAGAGCGCGCCGAATTGATCATCCCTCACACTCTGAGTACTGAAACCCAAAATGATCCAAAAAACGAAAAATCAACTGAAAAGTGCGACGTTTCGCAGCACCTCACCTTGCTGGGTTTCCATCAATTTTCGCTTGACACGCGCCTCTAAAGCCTGTTAAGACCCCGCTCATGAACAATGACGCTGTAAAAATTTGCACTAACAAGTACCAAAGCAGTAGGTCGCTTGCCTACTGGTTGTTTCTCCTGTTCGCTCTCAGCCGACCTACTCCAGGCTCGGCAATGAATAGCCAAGAGGAGCTGACTGAGCTTGAAGAGACGTCGAGCAATGCGAGTAGCCAACGACGCCTCGAGAAAGCGCACTTGAGTGACGACGCCTTTGCCATGGCTGAGGAATTGACTCGCTTAGAGACGCTGTTGCGGCGCATCCAACTCAAAAGCGAATTTCTGATTACCAACGTGGACTTAGACGCAACCATGGAAATTGACCAGGCCACTTTTATCGATTTTTGTGGTACGCCGCTCAGCGATGACGACATCGCGGGCCTACGCTGGCTACCGCAGCTGTCCTATCTCGATCTTTCTATGACCCGCATCACCGATACCAGTGTGGATACCCTACGGGGGCTGAAGAATTTGCAACAGCTCGACTTAAGAGGCACCCGTATCTCAGTTCCTACCGCGCGCGCCCTCAGACTGGCGCTTCCTCATTGTTGGCTAACCTTTTGATTGGCCCCGCGCGTTAGCAAGTCCGCCGCTCTCTCCCCTACTTCTCTCTTCTGTGCTTGCCAAGCAAGGTGGTCGGGCCATTTGACTTCGCACCCCGCTTCATGCCATCGTTTTGCTGTGGAAAAAATTCAAGCCCTCTACCCTTTCCTCCATCTCGCTTTTTACCAATTTCTTGATTTCCCGGCGCAAGCGCAGGCCCTGGGGCGTGACTTGCCCGCCATCAAGCGTCACTTGCTAACCCTTGCCCGAAAGTGGGGGCTTCGCGGCACGATCTTGATTGCACCTGAGGGTTGGAACGTGAGCATAGTCGGAGCACCCGACAAAATCGTAGGCTGGAGAGCTGAGCTTTCTGAGCTGGGGCTCGGCGCTTCGCAGTCACCGCAAACGCCTCTCAGGTGCCATGAAAGCTTTGCCACCCACTGGCCCTTTCAAAAGATGGTGGTGAAGGTCAAAAAGCAGATCATTCCAGCGACCTTTGATCTGACGACGGACACCCGAAGCCAACAGCGCCTTCAGCCGCAAGAACTCAAACAGTGGCTAGAGCAAAAGCGCGATTTTTTACTGCTCGACACCCGCAACCGCCACGAAACCGAGCTTGGGAGCTTTCAGGCCGCAACTCTTTTGCCACTCAACCATTTTCGCGACTTCAAGGCGCAGCTGGAGCATCTACTGCTTTTAGGGGAAGAAAAGAGTAAAACCCTGCCACCCGCTTGCGACCCAGCTCTCAGGAGCAGCAGTGGCAGTATCGACACCCCAAGCGATCATCATCCTACCCCAGAGAGCATTGCTAGCAGCGGCGCAACGCCCCCTCCGCCGCAGGTGCTGGTGCTGGTGCTGTTTTGTACGGGAGGGATTCGCTGTGAAAAGGCCGCCGTGATCGCCCAAGACTTAGGCTTCACCCAGGTGTATCAGCTCGAGGGAGGGATTTTAAATTATTTCAAGCACTGCGGCGCAGCACATTACCAGGGTTCTTGCTTTGTCTTTGATGAACGAGTGGCCCTAGGGGCTGACTTAAAATCCACCGAGCATTGCTCGTGATCGGGTGCGGTGAGCAGAAAAAGAGGAGGCCCTCCTCGAGCTGCCCCACCCAAGGAGCCACCTCTTAAAAAGGCAACACTTTTACCACCCCTGCAGCAAAAACTGATGCGGCGTGACCCCACGCGCACCTGTTGAGTTCCAAACTCACTTTGACTCACCACCAGCAGCCGCTGATCTTGCGAAAAAAACCGCGCAAACCAAGAAAAATCGCGCGGTCCGGCGCTCCCCCATTTCACGTCAATGAAAGCCCCGTCGCTGGTCACAAAATCAATCTCATGCTGAGCTGACTTCCAAAAAACCAGCCGCTCAGCGTCACTGGGGGAACCCATTCAACAGGTACGCCGCCAAATTTCTTGCGCCACGAGCCACTTCAACCAAACGCCCAGGATGCAAGGCGATCGCAGCGGCGAGATTAACACAATGAACCTTACAGGGCTTATCGACCATCAAGATCCGGCGGTCGTCGTCCCACTGCCATCCTGGTAACACACAAAGTAAGTCCGCCAGCTTTTCCAAATAGCCTGAGGCAACCCCCTGATTGGCCATCCCTTCTTCTCGGGCTAATTTCAAGAATCCGACTCGTGTGCCTGCGAAGCGAAAGAAAGCCTGTAAGCTAATCATCTGAATCGACGCTTCGCTCACACACTCCGCCACCGCAAGGTCATTTAAAAGCACGGGTGATCGATCCCCCACTCATCTAGTAAATCAGCCAGGCGTCTTCGCCCCATTTTACTCCCCATTTTTCAAAAAACTGACGATACGCAACCGGTAAAAACACATAATCCGTACGGGCCGACTTACCCTTACGACCCGGCAATCTTTCCGACCCCCGTCTCAGATCAAAGGCCCCTGACCCGGTGGTCACAAGCAAGAGATCCCGCAAATGGCCTGCATCCTAAAGACGCTTCACCGTTTTTTCCCACACGTCAATTGCTGTGATTTCATCATTAAAAATGCGCTTAACGACAGCATCTTTACGAAACGCCGCCTCTAATGCAAGTAACTCCTGCTCGAGTGCTTCTTTGGAGCTCAAGTCATCACCGTTCAGATAAAAAGATGAGGCCTTACCAAATTTTAAGGCCGAAGCTCTTAAAGCGAGCTCCATCCAGGTGCTTTTACCGTATGATCTCGGTCCCCGGATGACAATGACGCCAGGTTCTTCCGGCAACTGATCCAAGCCGACCTCAAACTCGAGGCGATGGGCTTGATTTTCATATTCCCTGATTTGAGGCCATAGGACCTGATCAGCCAGCCGCGCCCACTGCCAAACACTGGTTGATTTGCCTAACGTTCATACCGTTAGCTGACCTGACGTTTAGAGCGTCAGGTCAGCCACTTCTCCCTGTTTCTCGTTTACAAACAAGAGTTAACTAGCCTATCGCCTACCCTCGTTACCCCGGACCGGACCTTACCCTACCCTGTGTGCCAAAATCACCCACTCAACACGAAGCAAGCTCTCGTTGAAGCACCAAGGAGGTAAGCGACAGTCTCTCAGAGACTCTGTCACTCACGCTTAAAATCTCAGCCAATTGCTTCACCCATGACACCTTCCCACTGAAGGGTTTTTCCGTGTTTGATTGCTGACAGGTGAGATCCGGCGCGCACCCGATTTTTTTTTGCTCACGCACGCGTAGGTGGGGTGAAGTTCTCCGTGAGCCTCACGCTCTTTTAAGCGGCGCTAGGCTCAGTCTACTCTTTCAGCAGACGCTTCACGCTCTCAAGCCCCCGAAGAGAGGGGCGTGAGAGCGCCTATCAAAATTAGCCCATTTGCAGACGTCCAAGAGACCACGGAGTTTTTTTTGGTGTTTTTAGAAAGCTCGTAAGCGAGCAATACGAACCTCTAAGGGAGGATGGGTTGCAAAAAGCGCGAGAAAACCACTGGATTGACCTGAGATCTTCAAAGCCTGCACCGCCGCATCGCCCTGAGCCGGACTGAGGGCAGACCCATGGGCCGACTCCGAGATCTTCTGCAACGAGGTTAACGCTTGAATCATGCTCTCACGTCCTGCCAGTCTCGCACCACCTGCATCCGCTCGGTACTCACGGTAACGAGAAAAGGCCGCAATCACCATCGAGCCTAAGACGGTAAAGACCATTTCTAAAAGAAAGCGAATGAGGAAATTATCGTGCACAAAACCTCCTCGCCCTCGACCTTCCTGATCGCGGTCGCCTCGCATGCTTTGAGCAATCGCAAAACTGATCACGCGTGAAAGAAACAAGGCAAAAGCGTTCACCACCCCTTGTAACAAGGTCATGGTCACCATATCGCCGTTGGCAATATGGGTGATTTCGTGGGCCAAAACCCCTTCTAATTCGCGAGTATTCATTCGGTCCAGCAAACCGCTTGAAACCGCCACCAAAGCCCTCGAACGCGTGGGACCAGTCGCAAACGCATTGACTTCAGCGGATTGATACACCCCCACCTCGGGCATCACCGGCAATTGGGCGGCTCTGGCTAACTTATAAACCGTTTGTCTCAGCGCCTGTAACCCAGGATCCCGCACGCCGTCGCCAATCACGGCCACGCCCATCATCATTTTAGCCATGATGCGTGACAAAGCAAGTGAGATGAGGGACCCCGCCATACCCCAAATCAAACAATACGCTAAAAGATTTTGATAGTCTAAGCCATAAGGGGTATAGCTGGAGCCAATTCCGAAAAGTTTTAATAAAATAGAGATGGTCGCAACCACCAAGATATTCACGACCATAAAGAGCGAAATTCTTTTCACGAAAGCTGCAATATTCATTTTCATCTCCTTCATTGAGGTCTAGATACAAAAAATCAGCTACAGTCTTTTTTCCAACAAAGCCTCGCGGTATCACTTCAAAACCTACCACGGGATGCCTGATCTCTGAGCTTGCCGGTCACGTCACTGGCTATTCAGTCACTTGCGGTTGCGACTTTCATTTTTAATCCTACCCTTGAACTAGGTAAAGATCATCTAAGATTTTTACTCACCCACCTGCTAGCATTTTTCCTCTTGACTGTCAACTGCTTTTTACTGACTCCTAGCACTGCGCCTTGCAAACTTTGCAGCAGTCGCCGCTCTTATCATCAAAAAAAGCAGAAGGAAAAAGCAGGCAAAGATGAAGGTCTCAAAAAGTCTCTTTATCGTCAAGAGACTGTCATCTACCGCACTTCGATCCCTGTGGCTGTAAAGAATGAGCATTTTTTCCAGTTTGTCAAGCAAAGTCACGTTCCTAGGAGAGCTTTTCCTGCTAAGGCACCCACCGTCAGATCAGTCTCGGCTTAACGGGACTTTTGCAGCCCTTCCTTTGACACAACTGTGACACGCGAGCTGAAACACGCTCAGAGCAATCCCAGCAAAAGCAGGCTCCCTAGGGCCAGGCAGTAAACCCCAAAGTAGTGCCATCGCCCCTGATTCAAAAACCGCGAAAGCAGCCGTAAACTCAAATAGCCTGTGCAAAAGCTTAAAATTAACCCCAAAAAAGCTGGAGCCAGCTGCTCCGAAAACGGGGTCACCAGTCCCTGCACCTGAACCCACTTCAGCCAGCGCAAGCCAGAATGAGCAAGCACCGCGGGAGTGAGAAAAACCGCTAAAATAAAACTAAAATCTTCAGCCGCTTCAGGAGTCAACCCCCGCAGCAATCCTACAGAAATCGTAACCCCAGAACGCGACAACCCCCGAAACGGCAAACACAGTCCCTGAGCAAGCCCCATCCACAACGCCACCCCTGCCGCCACAGGGTCCCCTTGAGACGACGACACAGCCTGCTGCTCACCGTCTCCCCTCTCATCCCCAGCGTGAACGGTTGATGAAACTCCTTGATTCAACGAGCGATTCAAGACCTGTAAAACCACCGGCTCCGGATTAGGACCTAAGCAAGCGGCTAGATCAAGCGGGGCCGCAGCCAGCGCCTTCTTTTTTTTCCAGCCCGCATAAAAAATAAAACCACCGCCCAGCACCAGCGCCCAGCCCATGCGGCTCCAGTTGCGAAAAGTCGACTCTAGCTCATCACCGGAACTCTCAATGATCTTCTTCAAGCAAAGGCCTAGCACTCCAGTAAAGGCCGTAGCCCAAAAAGCTTTCTTGAAAAAGTCCCAAGAGAGCACTTTCCAACGCTCCCAAAAATAAACCACCACCGCGAGCATCGTTCCAGTGTGCAGCAGCGTCAAGAGTAAGGTCATTTCGGGCGCGGTAGGATCAATCCCGAGGTATTTGGCTGCCAACAGCACGTGGGCGGAGCTTGAAACCGGAAATAACTCAGTTACGCCTTGAATACTGGCTAAAATTGCAATTTGCGTCATGGTCATCTCAACTCTCCTTCCAAGCTCTTACTCAAAGCTCCTGGCTCGCTTTGACCTGATCTTGGGTCATTTACTTTGAAGCGATTTGCGCTCTCGTCTCAGTATGCAACAAAAAAGGCTGCCGTGAAAGACCGTTTCTTCACTCTCCCCCGATCTCTTGCCCGCACTCATGACCGTCAAGCTCAAGCGCCGCCCTTAATTCCCCCCCCCGCGACCGCAGAGCTTTGAGTTCGTGTCTTACGGTTTTACATTGACTTTCTCAATCCAAGCCGATTATCTGCAAAAAGAAATACGAAAAAACCCGAAGACTCAGCCAACCCCATCGAGTCCGGCCGGCGCTCCCCCACTTTCCCCACTGTCAAAGACCGGTCACCGTGGGGCCGAGCCGTTTTTGGAGGGCGCGAGATGATTTTTACCACTAAAAAGGCTCGCTTTTTGAGCTCACTGGGGTAGGATCAGAGGATTGATCACCCAACCCCGCTGTTCTCTTGCTGATCACTCTTCGTGTGCTGTCGCTTGGTCTGTGAAGGAAGCGTTCCCTGAGCTCCCTACAGGGGGCGGCAGATGAGGCCAAACCGGGGTGTGCGATAAGCGCATTGGGTTGGGCTTGGGCTTCAGATCCTCATGACTGGGGACCTTGAAAGCGGTGAACGTGCTGGATTCGTTGGATCTAAGACCAGAGCGATTTGTCGCCACCTCCGCCTGACGCTCCGCGAAAACACCCCAAGCGACTGAGCGGTCAACCTACAGGGGTCTTTGCAACGTTCTGGGCAAAGACTTGGTGTCGCCGGACTCAAAAAAGCCCAGAACCCGATTAGAACTTGCTTAACACGAAGGAATCATCGCCCATGGCCGCAAAAAACCTCAATTCATTTCAAACCAAAAGCACCTTAACCGTGGGTAACGAGACCTTCTCTTATCACTCGCTTCCGGCTTTTGAAAAAAACTCCGGACTTTCGCTTCGCTTGCTGCCTTTTTCCTTAAAAATTCTGCTGGAAAATCTTTTAAGGCAAGAAGATGGCGTGGTGGTGAAAAAAAGTGACCTAGAAAAAATAGCTCAGTGGAAGCCTGAACAAGAACCCAAGGACGAAATTCAATTCATGCCGGCTCGGGTCTTGCTGCAAGACTTCACTGGTGTCCCTGCGATTGCCGATCTGGCGGCGATGCGTGCCGCGTTAACTCGCTTAGGCGGTGACCCACAAGTGATTAACCCGCTGCAGCCTGCCGATTTGGTGATTGATCACTCCGTGCAGGTGGACTTTTTTGGTAATCCGCAAGCGTTTGCCGCAAATGCTCAGCGGGAATTTGAACGCAACGCGGAACGTTATCAGTTCTTGAAGTGGGGGCAACAGGCCTTTAAAAACTTTCGCGTGGTTCCGCCTGACACCGGGATTGTGCATCAGGTGAACCTGGAGTACCTGGCCTCAGTGGCGATGACCAGTCAGCATCACGGGGAAACCTGGATCTATCCTGACACGGTGATTGGCACCGACTCGCACACCACCATGATTAATGGTCTGGGTGTTTTAGGCTGGGGAGTGGGCGGGATCGAAGCCGAAGCGGCGCTCCTTGGACAACCCTGCTCGATGCTCATCCCGCAGGTGGTTGGCTTTAAGCTCGACGGTAAACTCAAGCCTGGCACCACCGCCACCGACCTAGTGTTGACGGTCACCCAGATGCTGCGTAAGGCTGGCGTGGTGGGCCGCTTTGTCGAATTCTTTGGCCCGGGACTCAGCGCCCTGAGTCTCGCCGACCGCGCCACACTTGCCAATATGGCGCCCGAGTACGGGGCCACCATGGGGCTCTTTCCAGTAGATGCCATCACCTTAGATTATCTCGAGCTTACGGGCCGAAAAGCGCTTTGTGCTCGTGTTCAAGCTTATTTTCAAGCCCAAAATCTCTGGTACGACCCCCAAAGCTCTCAGTCCGTCTCAGAAAGCTGCTACACGAAGGTGCTGCAACTGAAGTTACAGCAGGTAGAGCCTTGCCTTGCAGGGCCCTCCAGACCGCAGGACCGGGTCTTGCTCACAGAAGTGAGTCAGAACTTTGCCAAAGCGTTGCCGTTACTCTCAAAAAACTTTCAAGCAGGCGCCAAAGCCCGCATCCAGTTCCAGCACCACTCCTCGCCTACCTCGCAATCGTCCGGGGTGGATCCGGACCAAACGGATAAGATCAATTACCAGTCGTTTGACCTCAAGCACGGGGCAGTGGTGATTGCGGCCATCACCAGTTGCACCAATACCTCCAACCCCAGCGTGATGATTGCCGCCGGACTTTTAGCTCAAAAAGCGGTGGCTTGCGGTTTGCAGGTCAAGCCCTGGGTGAAAACCAGTTTAGCACCAGGCTCCAAAGTGGTCACCGATTATCTGGTGAAAGCCAATTTGATGTCCGCCTTGGAAAAACTCAATTTCCATTTAGTGGGCTATGGTTGCACCACTTGCATCGGCAATAGTGGACCGCTGTCACCGGAGATCACCCAAGGGATCAACGAGCAGCACCTGACGGTAGCCGCGGTGCTGTCGGGGAACCGGAACTTTGAGGGTCGCATTAATCCGCTGGTGCGCGCCAATTACCTAGCCTCCCCCCCCCTTGTGGTGGCTTATGCACTAGCAGGCTCCGTTGAGGTTAATTTCGAGCAAGACCCGATCGGACATGACTTTAATGGCGATCCGGTGTTTTTGCGGGACCTTTGGCCAACGATTGAGGAAATCAACCGAGTGATGAAGGAAAGTGTGACGGAAGCGCAGTTTGCCAACAGCTATCAAGACGTCTTAAGTGGCTCGGCCGAATGGAAAAAATTAGTGGCCGTGCCCGAACAACTCTTTCAGTGGGAAAGCTCCTCCACCTACATTCAAGAGCCTCCCTTCTTCCAGGACATGACGCTTACGCCCAAGCCGCGTGCGCTGATTGACAACGCTCGGGTCTTAGCCGTTTTAGGGGACTCCGTCACCACGGACCATATTTCTCCTGCAGGCTCTTTTGCCGCCGACTCTCCTGCAGGCAAGTATTTGCTCTCCTTAGGTGTGCCTCAGGTAGAATTTAACTCCTACGGCGCTAGACGAGGGAACCATCAAGTGATGATGCGTGGAACGTTTGCCAATACCCGCATTAAAAACCACCTCACGCCGGAAATCGAAGGGGGCTTCACTCGGCATTTGCCTTCCGGAGTGACGCTGCCAATTTTTGATGCCGCCATGCAGTATCAAAAGGAGCAAACGCCACTGATGATTTTGGCGGGTAAAGAATATGGCACCGGCTCCTCACGCGATTGGGCTGCCAAGGGACCGCAATTATTGGGCATTCGGGTAGTGATTGCCGAGAGCTTTGAGCGGATTCATCGCTCCAATCTCGTTGGAATGGGTATTTTACCCTTACAATTTCAAGCCGAGCAAAGTGCTAGCTCTTTAGGTCTTTCAGGGGAAGAATATTTTAGCTTTGCGGGGCTGGATCGACTGACACCCGGACAAAAACTGGAAGTCAGCGCGACAGTCAGCGGAAAATCGGGCCAGGGTCAAATAAAAAAGTTTACAGTTTTAGTGCGAATTGATACCCCCAATGAGTTAGAATATTTTAATCACGGCGGAATCCTACTTTATGTCTTGCGTCAGACCCTAGCGCTCTCGCATAAGTCCTAAAAAAATCAGGGGGTTCAAACGAGGGGTAAGGTATGGACTTTTATGGATAAACTGCGCAAACTTGAACTAGTCAAACGCTCCTTAGGGCTGCGCCATAAGATCAGGGTGCATGAAAGCATGAAGGCGCCCGATAATCACGAAGATCTGGCAGTGATTTTGCTATCACGCTGGGAGCTTGAAGATGAGCTGAAAGCGATTGAGGAGGTTTTAGCGGAGATGCGAGGGGGGTCAGTGGCTGTAAAAAAGGCACACATCGATAAAAATTCCAACCTCAATCATCTTAGTCCCGCGAAGATCACTCCTGGCCTCAAAAGTGAAGCACTCAGGGTGGGGGCAGGTACTTTTGAGTTGGATCATCTGAGGCAAGTCAACGAATGAGTTCAGGATTTTTTACCCGTGGGCACTTTCGCTATCGTAGCGCTTTCTTGATGCAGCAGACCGGAGTGCTGGCGGCTTTGATTGGTGATTTACAGAACCTAAAAGGTTGCCAAAAGATCACAGTGCAAGCAGAGCTGGGAGAAATCACGCTGGAGTATCGGCACTTTGGCTTATCGCGCAGCCTACTGTTTAGCACCCTGAAGCGTCACCTGCAAGAGGTTCGCCCCCCTTTGCTGCCCGTGCTTGCCGGCTTAAAACGACAAGCAGACGCTTTAGGGCGACCGCTGCAGCAAAACGCTCTGCACGCCTCCCACCTACCCGTGTAGGTCGGGATCTAGGCAAGACGCGATCAAATCGGCGGGGACTTGCGGCTTCGGCACCTTAAATTGCTTGCCCTTCTTGCCAAACCACACCCGGACGTCTAGGTCCAAACCCACCCCGTGCATGTAATTGTAAAGAGCTTTTTTTAAGCCCACGCCTAAGAAATCGTGATCGGTGGGGGTGGGATCAAAAAAAGTGAGATCATTTTGCGCAAACAGGGGAAAAGCACTCTCAGGCGGAGTGGTTTGGCATTCAATCCCATATTTCTCGGGATTGCGGCCGATCGGACTGTGCAAAGTCGCCGAAAAACGATGCCAATAGCCGGACTGCAAACAGCCTGCGGCAAACAGCTGCCTGACGCGCTCCAAGGCATCTAGGGTTTCTTGGGTGGTTTGGGTCGGAAATCCGTACATAAGATAGGCATGCACCATGATCCCTGCCTGGCTGAGTGCGGCGCTGACTTGCGCCACCTGGGAGACGGTTACCCCTTTTTGCATGAGCTTGAGTAAGCGATCGGACGCCACCTCCAGCCCGCCACTGACAGCCACACAGCCTGACTGGGCCAAAAGACTGGCCACCCCACTTTGTGCAAAAAGACGATCAAAACGAATATTCCCCCACCAGGTGATCACCACTTGCCGCTCCAGCAAGCGCGTAGCAAGTGCCTTGAGCAGGGCTGGCGGGGCGGCTTCGTCGACGAAATGAAAACCCCGCTGCGAGGTCTCGGCAATCAGCGAGAGCATACGATCAATGATGCGATCGATCGGCGCGGGATCATAACGTCCGATATAGTCTAAGGACACATCACAAAAACTGCATTTTTTCCAATAACAGCCGTGCGCGAGCGTAAGCTTATTCCAGCGGCCGTCGGACCAAATGCGATGCATGGGATTGAGCATCTCAAAAACTGCCACATAGCGATCAAGCTTCAAGCCGTCGTAAGTGGGGGTCCCCGTTTGTGATTGTGGCAAATCGTGCTCGCTCGAATCACTTTGCAACACCACCTGATCGCCTTTGCGCCAAAAGGTCCGGAGCAAATTCTCTGGCAAGAACTCGACTGACTGCTGAGTCTGCGACAACTGATTTTTTTTCGCTAAAAAATCTAATAGACACAACAACGGTCGCTCGCCGTCGTCTAACACCAGATAGTCAAAAAAATCAAACACCCGTGGCTCCTGCAAGCCGCGCAACTCGGTGTTGACATAACCTCCCCCCAAAATCAGCGTAACATGCGGCGCGACCTTCTTTAAGGTCTGAGCCATGGAGAATGCCCCGTAAACGTTGCCTGGAAACGGCACAGTTAAACCTACCACCTCAGGCTGGTGCTCGTGCCACAGCTCGAGCGTAATTTCTTGTAAAAGTTCATCCACCAGGGTCGGCGCACTCAAGCACGTTGCTAGCGCTTGCGCCAACGGCTCAAAACTCGCCTGACTGGCCGCCAGTTTGGCGCCGTAACGGGAAAAGGCAAAGCGCTCGTCAATGCCCTGCTGGATAACATCCGCTAGATCATCCAAAAATAGGGTGGCTAAGTACTTGGCACGGTCTTGAATACCTAGGCTGCCAAAAGCCCACGCCAACGGATCGGGGTCATCCGCCTCAGCCCCTTCCTCAAGCGCCACGAAGCGCGGACCTTCAGGCAGAAAATCGCGCGAGATGATTCGTAAAGCCAAACTAGGGTCTTTGCCTTGCAAAAACTGAATCACAGGCTCCACCCGACTGACGTAAAACTCCTGATGCGTTAAGAAAAAAGCAATCGCAGGTGACGAGGGCGCGGTGGCTAGCGCCTGATGATCTGGATCAGGCCCCTGACCCATCAGCCGCTGCTCAAGCAGATGGGCTACTTTTTGTAACCCGCTTGCAGAAAATAGCCTGAGCATCAGCTCCAAGGCAGGATCCGCTTGGACGGTTTCATAGCCGCGACTGCGCAAAAAACCCGTTAAGTAGGCGGTTGCAGGGTAGGGCGTATTGAGCTGGGTCATCGGTGGGGTTGCCAGTAGAATTTTCATGATCCTCTTTTTTTTCTCTCTCTCCCCGCACACTGCCGCGACTGCTGCTGCTGGCTACTCATTTTTTGCTCATCGCAAGCACGCAAGGGGGCGAGCAGGGAGCCCAGTTTTCGTGTGCCAGAGCTGCCTACGGCGCGTTACTTACCTTCCAAGAATTACGTCCAATCCCTGAAAAACACGGCACAGAAACACCTCACCCTTACTTTTTTTCAAATGAAACCAGGTCGAGCTATGGTACACCTGCCCCACACTATGATGGAAACCGACCGAAAAACGAAAAAGCAGCCGCCTCGCTTGAAGCGTCTGCTGCGAATGCCCTCTGGGGCGTCCCTCAGCACGTCCCTTAAAACCTCAGGCGACCCTCAACCCCCTCCTGAACTCGCTGCGTTTCGCGGGCACTTTCTCGCCCAGCGCAACACCCTGCTGCGTGAATCGATTCGTGCCTGGCGGATAGTGGTCGACTACTGGCGCGGCGTTAGCCAGTTGCGAAACCTCGGCCCTGCGGTCACCGTCTTTGGCTCGGCGCGCTTTCAAGAAGGCCATAGCTATTATCAATTAGGCCAAGCCGTCGGTCAGGAACTAGCGCAAGCAGGCTACGCCGTGATCACCGGCGGGGGCCCAGGCCTCATGGAAGCCTGTAATCGCGGCGCGCAGGCGGCAGGCGGGCTCAGCGTCGGTTGCAACATCCGCTTACCGCACGAGCAAAGCCCCAACCCTTACGTCCAACTCTCGCTCAATTTCCATTATTTCTTTATCAGAAAAATAATGTTAGTCAAGTATTCGTACGCCTTCGTCATCCTCCCCGGGGGTCTGGGAACGCTGGATGAACTCAATGAAGCGATCACTTTGATCCAAACCGGTAAAATTTATGACTTTGCCGTCATTTTGGTGGGCAAAGCCTACTGGCAAGGCTACTGGAACTGGATTCACGAGGTCTTAGTCGCCCAAGGAGCGGTCAGCGGCGAGGAGATCGATTTTATCCACCTCATTGATCACCCCAGTGAGCTGATTCCACTTGTGGAACAAAAAATTAACCCCGTAAGATCCTTAAAAAATTTCAAAAAAACTGATTGAACTCCCCGGTAAATCCCCCTACAACTAGTAACGAAGGAGAAAATTGAATGATATCGACCGAAAAACCCAAATTTTTATTGCTTGACGCCTTGCATGAGGGATTACAAACGCTCAGCCACAGCTCAAAAGACAGCAAAATTAAAAAAGCAGATTTAAAAATCCTCCTTGAGCAAGCTTTCACGCAAGCCGCTCAAGCAGCCGCCAAAGGAGAGCGGGTTAAGTTCCCCGTCGTAGGCACGCTTACCAGCAAAGAAACCAAAGCCCGGCCTGCCAGCAAAGGCACTAACCCCTTTACCGGCGCCCCGATGGTGATTAAAGCCCGCCCCAGCAGCCAGAAGCCCAAGTGGACCTTTCCCAGGTCGCTTAAGGACATTTTCTCCCCTGAGACCTCCGCTTAAAACGCCCACCCTCAAGCGGGTCTTGAGAGGGCAGTCGTTGTTCTGAGGTTCGCTGGTCCGGACTTAGCCTTGTAGGCATGCACTGACGGAGTGCGCAAAGGAGCGTGCGAGGATTTTTTGACGCTCCTGCATCACTTTACTCAATGGATATGCGCAGTTAGCGTTTGATGCTCCCACGAGCCTTGAAAGCACTTAAAAGCTAAGCTATTATTTTTTAAGCTTATTTTCCTAAGCTTAACCTCAAGCCCCCTCTGAGTGGGGCTTGAGGTTTTCGCTTTTGAGCGCGCACCCGACTGACGCTGAGAGACGACGCTCGGGCATGAAAAGCCTAAGGCTGCGACGCCTGAGACTCCAATGCTTGCGATTGCGATTGCGCCAAATCGCCTGCGGTCAGGGCTTGCGGTAAATCAAAGCTCTTCAAGCTTTCCGTGAGACTCTTGAGCAGCTTCAAAGACTTCAATTTGTCCTGGCAGTCGCGAATCTGAGCGAAGAAATAATCAACATCTGTATTCTCTTCAATCAGCTGAGCCCAGCGTGCATCGCTCCAGGTGACAATTTCAGCCGCAATGATCTTTCCTAAATCAGGCTTAGACAGGCGCTCTTTTAACTCACTTTCCATCTGCAGGAGTTTTCTAGCAGCCTCCCCTTCAATCAGAATGCGAACGGAATGGGACTTTAATTCGCCACTAGCGCTCCCTGCTCCTATCGTCACTTCCGGAGTTACAATTTTGCTTTTTTTAGCCTTTTTCTCTTCTAAACCCGAGGCAGCTGGTGGGGTCGCACTCGGCGAGGACGACACTAATAAGGGTCGCTCTGAAGTGGACTTTTCTGAGGCTTTTTCACCCCTCGTGTCCGAGCTTCCTTGGGGATTCGTGGCGCTTTCAAAAAATTCTGGTTGATCCATAAAACGTCTCCTGAGGGGTTGTGGCATTTTTTTAAGGTCGAAGCGTAAGCCAAAGTGGCGCTCACTTTCACGAGCAATCACGCAGGATTACCCCGTACGCGCTTCGGTCGAGGTGGCTGTGTTTGCTTGCAACGCCTGCTTTTAGTTTTAGCTTTTTTTTCAAAAATAGTCACATAGTTTTGGGAGCAAAAAAATCTCTTTTGGCTCCTACGATTCTCACTCTCCCGCACGCAGCGGCGGGGGTGCTCACGCTCTCAAACGAGTTTGGCGCCTCCCGCCCAGGAGCACCAAGATCAGGCACGTCAGACCAAGCGCACGGTGGCACGCTCCCTGCACAGCGATCTGGGTGTTGACTGCTCGAATGCTTTCACAAGTTCAAGAAAACACCCATACCCACCCCTTTCCCCCTCAGGCGTTTGAGCTGAGCTTAGGTCGCGTAGTACTGCCTGAAATACTGCCTGACCCAAGGAGCGGGTAGGGTCCAAACAGAGCAAAGAGCCTGGCTCAGCACTGCCACAGGTTGGATCGGCAGCGAGTTGCCCGCATTTTTCACTCCCCCAGCAGAGCCCAGAAAGGCCCAGAAACTTATGAAAACGCTTTTACCCAAGCAGCAGCAGCCTTCGCAAGCAGCCAGCCCCGGCCGCCTAGCCCTCAGGCGACGCTTTGCCGCTGCCGCTAACTCCGCCCTGCTCGTTTTCTTAGGATTAGTGCTGGCGGTTGACCCCTTGCAGGCTGATCCTCGGGATCACGCTTCACACAGCCGGGGAAAGTCAGTCCACCACGCCTCAGGCAGCAGCAGCAAACACGCGAAAGCTACCCAGCATCTGCGGGGAAACCATCGGCGCGGCAAAACGCACGGCGGACCCACCTTGACTGCTGCCAGCAACGCCACCGACTCATTTTTGAAGAATTGTGCAGCCACCGAATTGTGCGAAGCAATGCGCTCAGGTGGCAGGAAAAAAACCAAGATCATTGACCTGAAAAGCTTTGCCATTGAAAGTGCACCCGATTTCTTACAACCCCTGGAGCAGCAAGAGGAAGAAGCCCAGTTCTATGCAACTTACAATCAAGCAACCCACCGTCCGCAGGTGGAAGTTCCCCTTGTCGGTGGCAGCGGGGAACCTCCCGAAGAATGAACCTTGCCACGCACGTCCAGACCGAGAAAAAGACTGAACGTTTGACTCTGACTCAGGGCCCCTTATGCACTCAGGGCAATGAGGGGTTAACAGAAGGGCAGGAAAGCCAATAGTCCCCACTCAATGCCAAAAAGGAGTCATGGGAGCTTGCAAGGTGAGGATTACTGCTTGTGATTCCAATTAAAACGGGAAGACCTTGCCGGTTCGACAAATAGGAGGGATTAATGGCTAGAGGTGGAAACGTCGCGGTATTGGTTGCACCTCTTCCGAACGTGACATCAGTTGAAGTCGCAGTTCCAGGCACAAAAAAGTCGGTAAGTAACTGCGACTTAGCGCAAAACCCCCCGCCAGACCTATAAGCATGAATGGTGAGCGTCGAGGTTTCAGGTGGGCTAGGCTGCTGGATGACTCCTTGGGCCCCCTCGGGAGAGGAATTAATAACTATTTTTGGAATAACAACTGCTCCGTTTAACATAATTAAATCAAAGAAAGGTTGTCCTGAGACAACAAATTTAACTATCGCCGAAGTGCTATAAAAATCGTGACAATCTGAACCTTGCGGCCCACTCAGATCTGGACTTGACACCTGCAGGCTCATCGCTCCGTAAAGAGGCTGAGGATGAGACCAGGCAAAGGTAAAGCTGGTAAAATATGGCCAATTACCTAATAATCCTGGCTGATTAGGTCTTACTTGAATGTCTGCATGGGTTGCCATGGTAACGTCAGGCGCCGGAGCACCCGTGCATCCGGACCCTAGGTGAAGGGTTGCCTTCACCTTACTCGTCATACTGGCAGGGACGTTGACGTAATTACCCCACTGGTCAAGCATTTGTGCGGTAAAAAAATCAGTCATTCCTACATTAAAAAATCCAAGATGTGACAAATCAATTGTACCGGCATCGGCCAATGACCCGACCGAAGTGGGGTTCCAGGCAATCCGCACTGCAGGTCCCGCAAGAATAGAAATCGGCAAGAAACCGGTTGTCAGAGGAAATTTCGAGCCTAATGTACTCAAAATGATGCCCGCAGTAGGAGCATGAGGCGTGGTAAGCCCGGTGACACTCACCGTGCTCCCTGCTGCGTCAAAGCTGACAGAAGTCTGCGGTAAGATCATCGGACCAAAACTAACCGTTTGGCCATCAGAAGCCACTCCCCTGATCATCAATCCGGTAGGCGCCGTTGCTTCATGTTGCATCAAAAGCGTGAGTGACCCCGTGCTCGCGCCAGCACTCCAGGCGGGAAGCGGCGACGGACTCAGGAGCACCATCTGACTGACATCCCCGCAGCTCGCTTGGTTACTCACCGTGATGGCGACGGGCGTCGTTTGCAAGACACTGCCTGCCACCTTGAGTTGCGCCACCACGTAATAGGACTGAGACTGGCTAGCGGTAAAAAATCCGCCGTTTAAGGGTTGGGCGGCACCTCCTGCGACAATCGCACTCGGGTTCGTCGCAAACAGGGTATTGGCCACGCCTACCAGTGGCGTGCAACCCTGGGCGGCAACCGTCAAAGGGTCGCACACCTCAAGCCTTAGGCTTGCGCCGTCAGGGAAAGGGAGCGGCGATCCGGTGGCATTGACCAGCCCTACCACCCCAAAGCTGGGGACAGCAGCCGAGAGCAAGCTGCAAGCGGGAGGAAGGCTGGTAAAGAGCAGTTGATTCGTTGACAACGCTCCGCCCGTGCTTCCCTGATTGCCTGGGCCACTGATCTGCCCAGCACCAAGACTTCCACCAACCCCACTCCCACTTGATCCGATCGTTTTTGAGGTTTGGAAGGAGCAACTGGCAACCGTAACGCTTAAAGCGACCAGAGGGAAAAGCGATGGGCGAAAGCGCGAAAAAGCGAACACGGTTTTTTGATGATTCTTCACAAGTAACTCCTCTTATCTGATTCACGTTATCGGCACTCCATCCAACACTTAACTAAGGGCCCTCGCCTCACGCTCAGGAGTCAAAGCGCTGACGTCACCACCCCTGCAACTCCTCCTCCGGCTGCTGCTGAGGCTAAGGCTGCCCGCGTCCGTGCCGTCGACACTTCGGCCAGGCCTTTAACTGACTTTTTTAGCCAGCCTTGTGGCTGTCTCCTCAGGAGCAGCCGCTTTTTTTTCGGCCAGCGTATCCCACAAGTAACCTTCCTCCTGGAAGGCCAGATGGGCAATGTCTCTTGAGGGTGCATCGACATTTTTATCGAGCAACTGCAAGTGCGCTTTCATGCGATTTTGGGCTTGGCCACAAAAGATCACGGCGATCTTTACTTCATCCCCGACTTGAGCCGCGCTTCCGGCTGCTGTCTCAAGCGAGCGCGTCACGCGGCTTAACACACAGACCATGGCAAAAAGATCAATCATCACGTCTGCCAGGCGCTGCGCGATCAGCTGTTGCCCAATGATTTTTTTGCCATAGCGCATCAACACCCGCTCAGAAGCGGCTGCCAGTTCACGCACACCGTCTTCAAAGATCTGGGCTTCAGCTTTCAATCGGGGGTGAACCTTCGAGAGTGTGGCTTGCAAGCCTCCCACGCCCGTGAGGTTGGAGAATTTGCGTTTACCGTAATCCGATAGCACCCCAAAACCCTTAATCGGCTCTTGAAAAATGCCTTTTAACGAAGAGGCCACTGCACTGAGGTTTTGTCCCACGTCATTCATCGCAGTCAGCGCAATGAAAAGCCGTAAGATGTCATTGGTGCCTTCAAAGATGCGATTGATCCTGCAATCTCTGACAATTCTCTCATAGGGAAACTCACACATATAGCCGTTGCCGCCTGCCAGTTGCAGCGCCTCATCGGCTGAGCGCCACAAGGCTTCCGTAGCAAACACTTTGCTAATGGCCGCTTCCACCGCGTAATCTTCAAATCCCGCGTCAGACAGGTGCGCCACCATCGCAACCGTGGCTTCCGCGGCGTAGCAATCCACCATGATCTGGCTCACCTTGCTTTGAATCAATTCGAACTCGGCGATTTTCTTGCCAAATTGCGAGCGTTCATTGGCCTGCCGGGTCGCAAGCGCCAGCAAGCGCTTCATCCCTCCCACGCAGCCCCCCCCTAAGCCGGTACGGCCGCTGTTAAGGATTTTCATGGCCACTTTAAAGCCCTTGCCCGCTTCGCCTAAAACGTTGGCCACCGGCACGGCCACTTGATCAAAATAGACCGTGGTGGTTGAGCTTGCACGCAAACCCATTTTATCCTCATGTGCGCTTACCGTCACACCCTTCATGTCTTTTGTGACGATAAAAGCCGTGATCTGCCCTGGGGTCCCTTCGGTGCGAGCAAACACCGTAAAGAACTCGGCTAATCCGCCGTTGGTGATCCATAACTTTTGTCCCGACAAAAGCCAATGATCCCCTTGTAAAACGGCTTTCGTTTGAATAGAGGCGGCGTCCGATCCGGCCCCAGGCTCAGTCAGACAAAAAGCCGCAATCAACTCACCTGTGGCAAGGCGGGGGAAATACTGCGCCTTTTGACTTGGCGTACCAAACAATAAAAGCCCTCGCATCCCAATAGAGCTGTGCGCACCAATGGTGATGGCAATGGAGCTATCAAATTTTGCGAGCTCTTGTAGCGTGCGCGAATACGCCGCATTACTCAAGCCCAAGCCGCCAAACGCTTCTGGCACAATCAGGCTAAAAAGCCCGAGCCCTCTCATCTCTTGAATCACTTTGGGGGGAAATTCCCCGACGCGGTCCCACTTGCGAAACTCCGCTTCGTAGGGTTTGAGCCAGGAGGCAATGGCGTCAAACACCCCTGCTAGCACCTCTGATTCCGCGGCTGTAATGGTGGGAAAAGGAAACACCAAATCCTGCTCGATTCGACCCATACACAAGGAACGCATGAAACCGATTGATTTTAAATTTTGCATATACCTCAGTATAGCAAAACAATGCATTATTTTAAATAAAATATTTAAAAATTATAAAAAATTACTTCTGCGTCTTTAACTCATGAAAAGTATGAAGATTAATCCGCGCTCTGGCTCTTGGCGATTCCTTGTTGTGATCTGAGGCACCATCCCCCCCGTTTGTCACCTTGGCCCCAAGCCTGCTTGAGCACCTACACGCGCGGTTTATTAAAAAAGCCTAATCAATTCGCTCACTCAGCTGCTGCACCACCGTCTCAAGCGCCAACAAAGCGCTGTCTTCGGGTAAGTTCAAGACTAAACCTAATTGCGTGAGATGCACTTTCGCTTGCTGCAGCTTTTCTCTAGCCCGCTCCCGCACCCGGATCCGGGCGGTCTCAAGCTCACTTTCCTTCCAAGGCCAAGTCATCACCGAACTGGGTACTCCCAAAATCGCTTGCACCGTGACTCTGAGCTCTGGGTTGATCTCAAACATCTCCAAGGTCACAAAATTGATCAGCCCTTCGCGTAAATCCTGAGCAAAAGGCTTTTCTCCCTCGGGATCATAATCAATAATGTCATCAATCATTTGAAAGGCAACTCCTAGACACTCCCCAAAGTGCGTGAGCGGCACGATCACCGCCTCGCAGTCTTCCCGGAAAAAAGCTGGTACCCTGCAGCACCAAATCATCAAGGAAGCTGTCTTCTTGCGCGCCACTTGCTCCAAATGCCCACGGTTAATTTGCGCCTGGTTTCTCGCTGATAACTGCAGCCATTCGCCTTGCACCAGTTCGTCTAAAGCTCTGGCAAGATCTTGAATGACCTCCATCTTGCCTAAGTGGGAAAGTTCTGCCATGACGCGCGCCAATAGTAGATCACCCGCTAAGATCGCTCTAGCGTTTGAGGAGCTGGCATTCAACGTCGGGCGGTTGCGCCGCATTTGACTTTCGTCAATCACATCGTCATGCGCCAGGGTGGCTGCATGAACAAACTCTGAGGCCCTGGCATAAGGCACCATCTTGTCTAAAGGGATTTTGAGTAACTGGGCGGTTAAAAACAGCAAGATCGGGCGAAACTTCTTTCCCTGAAATAAGACCGTTTTGCTCAATAAGAGATCAATTTCAGGTACATCGGGGACCGAAAGACTGAGATCTAAGTTTTGTACTGCCTCTTTCGCCGCTTGTGGCATCCATTGAAAATTCATCGCACTCCTTTGGGAGTCTTTTAATTTTTTTTTGATCTCTTCTAAAATTATCACGGTTTAAAGCCCGCCTGTAAATTAGAAACGCAAGCAGGCGGCAAAATCTTTGATTTTGTACAAACCCTGACGCGGAGCCGCCGGCTGATCACTAAAGACCGTCCCCACAAACACATGCATCGCCTCAGGAAAAAGCTCGCACAGACTCGAACAATTCACAGGCTCATTCTCAAAGGAAGCCACCAGCGTCCCTAAAGCGCGAAGCTGTTGGCTAGCCCGTACCTTGTAAGCCAAATCGTCGAGCTGACGATGCTCTTTCATCCATAACAAGCTACCTTCCTGCTCCCCCGGAAAACCATGCGTTGCTAAACTCAGCCTCGTCCCCTCACCCATCATCGGCTCATCACGACCCGTCAAATAAATGATGCGAAACTGCGCTTGATGCAACTGACGCACAAAACTCACCGCGCCGGCATAAGGCAAGTCGTGACTCAAAGCCGCACTAGAAAAAAAATGCTGCCGCCAGTACGCTCGCAACTGTTGCACAAAATCTTGAAGGGCTACAGCCTCACTGCCACCGGAAAACAGCGGAAAGTGCGCAAGGAAGTCTTGGATGGAGTAGAAATTGAAGGTTTCAGCAGGTGAGCGTGCCAGTAAAGTCAAAAATAAATCAGCTATCTCTTTAAATTCAGTAACTTGCCGAAACTGCTTGCAGCCTTGCTGCAAGATGGCATGCGTCCTGGGACCGACATTAAAGAGCGTTGAGTCTAAATCGAGCAGCGCCAAGGGATTTTGCACCCGTGCACCTTGCGCAAAAACTTGCTGAAATACCTGATCTGGAGTGAGGTCATGAAATTGACAGGCTGCAATCCATTGTTCGCGACTTAACCCTTCTTGCTGACGGTTCATTACTTTTAAGCTATCATAAAACACCTGCAAGAGCCTGCGAGAAATCCCTCCTTGCCAAGGAAAACACGACATGCCGCCTCAAAATCCCACCCCAACGCCCAACCACCAGCCGCTGCTGCCTTCTCCAAGCCAACTCGCCGCAACCATTATCAACTGCCAACAATGCCCTAGACTCAGGGAGTATGGCCAAAAAGTCGCCCTCAGCAAACGGAAAGCCTACCAGCAGGAGACCTATTGGGGAAAACCGGTCCCGGGATGGGGCGCCCCGTATCACCACTCACCTACCACCACCAAGCTGTTTATCTTAGGGCTTGCCCCCGGCCCCCACGGCGCCCATCGCACGGGGCGCATGTTTACCGGAGATCGCTCAGGCGACTGGCTCTACCGCGCCCTTTTTGCCACCCAATTCAGCAATCAGCCGCACTCCTCCGACCGGCACGATGGCCTCGAGCTCCACCAGACTTACATCAGCTGCGCGGTCAAGTGCACCCCCCCGCAGCATCGTCCCGAGCCTCAGGAGCTTCGTAACTGTGCCACCTACCTCCAACTGGAACTGGCGCAACATCAGGAAGTAAAAGTCTACCTAACCCTCGGAGCGGTGGCGTTTCGCGCCCTGTGGAGCGCCTTGAGGGCGCACTTTCTACTGCCCAAACAACGACCGCCCTTTCAGCATGGGGGCCATCACGTCCTTTCCCCCCAGCACACCCTGCTTTTGTCCTACCACCCCAGCCAACAAAACACTTTTACAGGCGTTCTCACTTGGGAGCCCTGGCTTGCCCTCTTTCAAAAAGCCCGCGCACTGATCGACGGCAGCAAGCCCCTGCCAGACCACCCCAACCGAGGCCCTAGCATCACAAAAGCTTGATCCAAAGACCACAGGCTACGAGCAAAATCTTGAAGTAATTGCAAAAAAATTCATTTAAGAATTAAAAAAAGACTTTTTTTTTCCATAATAGAAAGTATGAACACTCAAACTCACCTGATGCTCGCTCAAAAAAATTCCCAGCAGGTTCACCCTACCAGCACCCTCACGCCTAGTCTGCCGCTTCGTCCACTGGCAACCGCGGCAAGCCTACTTCCTCTCTTGCCTTCGGTCTGCTGGCTTTCGCACAAGCAGCCCTGCAAGGCCCGGTGGATGCCTTAGGCTTAACGCCTCTTGCTATTGCCGGCCTTTTGAGCTGGACGCTGGCCGAGTGCAGCTTGCATCGGTTCCTCTTCCACGGCAAGCCTAACCATTCGCCCACACGCTTCATCAGAACTCACCAGTCTCATCACGGTCACAACACCACCTC
>JAYTHP010000185.1:0-3136 GCA_043732485.1 Oligoflexia bacterium | reverse complement strand
GCAAGACGCGGTGATCAGGCGTTCTACAAACCCTGAGGACCCGCAGTTAGCCGATCTTTTACGCACACTGCCGGCTTCGGAACCAGGCTTTGATGCTGCTGCCCCAGGCGATCTGCTGCGCCATCCCCACTTTTTAGCGGCAACCCTGAAGGAACGGCTGGCCGCATGGTTCTCACCCACGACCCCCTCGTCTGAAGCTGAGCGCCACGGAGAGTTTTGTCGGGTCTTCATCCAGCACCTCCCGCAGATGGTTCATGAAAGCAAGCAGGCAAGCAGCGTCTATCGTCAGGGTCAGCAGTTTGTCGAGCGCCTAGTGCAAAACTCCCTGCCTGACGGTAGGGCGCTTTCTAGCGAGCAGCGAACGCTTTGGCGGGCTTTGAAAATGAAAGTCGGGGCTTACCGGTACTTTGGCACGCTGACCTTCTCGCAAGACCCTTCAGAGTTGCCTCCCCCCCCAACCCAAGGCAGCGTTGGCGGCGGCAGCGAGCTCCACCAGGCTCAAGAAGAACAAGCGTTCGCCAATCAGCCTGAGCGACACGTGCGTTTTTACGCTCCGTCCTCCCTGCAAGCCAGACAAGCAAGCACCAGCGACTTACCTGCGGCCTCAGCCAGTCTGCCGCCTCCTCAGCTTCCTTCTCCCCACGCCCCCCCCAGGCTTGGCTTTAAAGTCCTACTGCAGCCTCCCACCGCTGAGACACCTGTTCACTCCCGCGACAAGGGCACGCGAAAAATCGGAGAGGACCGAGCCGCACGACCGCAAGACTCCCCTGGGGCTGGACCGGCTGGCAGTGTGCGGGAAGAGTTTGTGCAAGAAGAGCGTGAGGAAGACGAGAAGCTGCAGGTAGGCGAAAGCCAATTTCTGTTGAAGCTCAATCTCCACCATAAGGTGGGGCTTTACGCCAAAGTGCCTATTCCTGAAGGAGCTCTCTTAGGGTACTACCGCGGCAAAACATTTCCCGACCTTGAGGCGCGAAGCGAGGCGCTCAGGGGGCTTTCCTACCCTCAGCGCAAACGCAGCCGCCTTGATCGTCATCTCCTCTATGTTGGAAATCCCGACCACCAGCCCGCCCCAGGAGCTCGCCAGCAGAGCCTCTTCCTGATTGATGCTCTCATGGTTGGCGAAAAGAGCAGCAGGCGTTCCCTGCTTTCCTACATCAACCATGACACCCAAGAAGACAACAGCGTGCGGCGGGTGCGGCACGTGGAGGACTCAGAAAAAAACCGCGTGCTTTTTCCCGAAGGCTACTCGGTCGGGATTTATGCAAAACGAGCCATCTTCGCTGGAGAAGAGATTTTGATCAATTATGGCGATTCCTGCCACCAAACGCTGCTCAAGACTTACCGAGAATACCGCGATTTCGTGAACGACCGCGAACTGGAGCAGGATGGCACAAGGGCCAGGCGGCTGACGGCGAGTCAGCGTCGGCAGCCGGCAAGACGCGCCACGGGGGGTCAAGCACGAGAGGCTCAAGCAGGCGGCGAAACATTCAGAACCGAAGCGAGAACCAAAGCGAGAGCCGAAGACCCGATGGACGATCAGGCGCAAGAAGCCGCCTTGCTGGACTTCATTCTCTCACAAAACGCCCAGTCTCAGGGTCAGGCGCAGGCTCAGCAGCAGCAGCCAACGGCGGCGGCCGGCCCTGATCAGAGGGCTGTGAGCAAGGCTCCGGAGCTCCCGGCGCTCCCGTTGCCCAGTGAGCCGGTGCCGCAGCAGGAGCAAGGGGATGCCCTGATGGATTACATTCTTTCACAAATCCAATAGTTCCACATTCTCTGACCGGCTGCGCGCATGCTCGCTTGTGTGGTTCGCTGACACACCCCGCGCCCCCCTCCCGCGTTAGCGCTGAACTGAGCAGAGTTCGCTCTAGGAGAGCGTTGCTACCTCCGTTGCCAGCACCTGACCTGCAAGAACCCCATGAACTGCTTGAAAGGTCAAAGCTGCCTCTCCTTTCCCGCTAGCCCTGCATCAGCCCTGCATTGATAGCACCTGCATTGATAGCAAATCAACGGACTGCGCTTGCAGCGGCATGGCTCTTCTGGGAATTCCATCGAGTTGAGCTTGGCGACCCTGTCTCACGCCCTCCCACTCTGCCTTCCTCCCTGCGACCCCCTTACCCTAATTCGAGTCCCTCCGCTTGGGGGTGGGTTCGAAACAGGGGAAGGGAGTGGCAAAAAGGCGGGCAAGCGGGCGTGTGCGTTTGCACGTTGAGCCAGAAGCGAAGACGCTTTTAATACTGCGTGGTGGTGACCGAGCTCACGGTCCCGGTGGTGAGCGATCCTGGCAATCCCATGTAGTTGGCGGTATCAAACGTCACCGTTTCGGTCGTGGCGTTGCGTTGTAAGCCACTGAGCAGCAAGGTGGAGGTGTCTGAGCCTGAGTAGAAATTCAAGCTACCGTCCGCTTGTACGACGAGCTTAAAGACGCGGTGATCGCCGCCAAAACACTCCAAAGTGTTGTTTGTCGGGTAATCCACCACGGTGGCAGCCACCACGCTCTTGTTACTGTCGCTCTTCAAGTAATAGAGGTCGATTTCCACGCTAAACGTGGAATTGACCACCACTTGATAGGCTTCCCGCATGAGGGCATCGGTGGAGGCCACCAACACTGCAGTCACAGGCAACATGGGCATGGTCAGGCTATCTGTGCCATCCGTGATGTTACCGCTGTTGTTACCGGAGCAGCCGCGCAGCACCCCTTTGGGATTAAAAATGATGTTCAAGACATAACTATTGGTTGCGGTAATCGTCAAAGGCTCTTGAAAGGCCGCCACCATCCCGCCATTTGCGGATTGCACGTAAGTTAACGCTGGGGTAGCACCACTCAAGGTGGCGACGTTTGACGTCGGAAACCCCCTGCCTGTAGTCACAATCCCCGTGGCAGAAAGAGGCGTGGTCGCCAGGGTCGTGCCACTGGCAAGCGTCACGCTGCCTTTCACACCAATGATCGGCACCCAGGTTAACACCGCATAATTGTAATCGCCCGCGTTAGTCGTACTTAAGACACCGTTTCGCAAACCTCTAAATAGAATAAATTAGCGAATTCATGTATGTCTTTCAGGCATCAACCAAGAAAGGCGCACATGATTCCCTCGACTTGCACTCTATCAGAAAAAGACTGGAAACTGATCCAAAAAAT
>JAYTHP010000184.1:0-10352 GCA_043732485.1 Oligoflexia bacterium | reverse complement strand
TTCAAGTGGCGATGCGATTTGGACATGCGCTAGCGAGAACCGTCTCCCACTCAACACTCCTATGCCTGGAACCCTCTGTGGTTTTAGTCACCAGTATTGGGCCCCCGATGAAAAAGGCTACATGGATCCTCTCATGATACAGTTCCCTAACCCAACACAATGCAAAGGATTTGATGTAAGATCCGGCTGCCCTCCTGGCTACGAGCAAGCACAAGTCAACGATCGTAACGCCCCCTATAGCAACTATGGGGCAAAATATTGGACGTGCGTGCTGCTACCCACAGCACAATCGTTTTAGCTTCTCAGCCCATCAGCAAAAACCCAGTTGGTACCTCTAACGCCTTGCTCAAGCAAAAATAGTAGGCACTCGAACCGAGGGGACCCGCAGACGGTTGTGCGCCTAGTGTTTTTCCGCTCTGCTCGCCCTTGCTCAATTTTTCTCTAAACCACAAGGACTCCTCAGAGAGCCCAAGCCTCTCTGGCCCAATCGCGGCCTCAGCACTCCCGCTCTCAGCCGTGAGCCCTTCTTCGCTCCCCCAGACGACATACCCGAGCGAGGCTGCCCCCCCCCCAACCTTTTCTTAATGGGTCAGCGGCTTGAATTTTACCCGGTGCGGCTGGAGGGCTGCGACACCCAGGCGCTTTTTCTTATCCTCTTCGTAGTCCTGGTAGTTGCCTTCCACCAGCACGACTTGCGAGTTGCCCTCAAAGGCCATGATGTGAGTGCAGATGCGATCCAAAAACCAGCGATCGTGGCTGATCACCAAAGCGCAGCCGGCGTAATTCAGCAGCGCCTCTTCTAACGCCCGCAAGGTATTGACATCCAAGTCATTGGTCGGCTCATCGAGTAGCAAGACATTGCCGCCTGCCTTCAGTACTTTAGCAAGATGCACCCGGTTGCGCTCGCCGCCTGAGAGCACCCCGACTTTCTTCTGCTGATCGCCGCCTGTAAAGTTAAAGCGCGCACAGTAGGCCCGCGACTGCACCTCGCGGTTCCCCAGCATAATCACTTCGTTTTTCCCATCAGAAATCTCTTCCCAGACTGACTTTTCTGGATCCAAGGCATCGCGCGCTTGATCGACATAAGCCAGCTTCACACTTTCCCCCACCTTCAAACTGCCGCGATCAGGCTGCTCTTGTTGCGTGAGCATGCGAAATAAGGTCGTTTTCCCTGCGCCGTTGCCCCCAATCAACCCGACAATGCTGCCTGGGCGAATAGTGAAAGACACGTTCTCAAAGAGTAATTTCTCACCAAACGCCTTCGCCAAATCCTGGGCTTCAAACACCAACTGGCCTAGACGTGGACCCGGTGGAATGAAAATCTCCATCTCATCCACCACCTCGGGCCGATCTTGCGACAATAGCTTCTCGTATGCACTGACGCGCGCTTTGCTTTTTGCCTGCCGCGCCTTGGGACTCATACGAATCCACTCTAATTCCCGCTCCAGGGTCTTCTGGCGTTTGCTTTCCTGCTTTTCTTCCTGAGCGAGCCGTTTATGCTTTTGCTCCAACCAGGAAGAGTAATTGCCTTCCCAGGGGATCCCGTGCCCGCGATCGAGCTCTAAAATCCATCCTGCAATGTTATCTAAGAAATAACGATCGTGGGTCACGGCAATCACGGTACCAGCATAGGACTTCAAAAATTGCTCAAGCCAACTCACCGATTCTGCGTCCAAGTGATTGGTCGGCTCATCGAGCAGCAAAATATCGGGTTTTTGCAGCAGCAAGCGACACAGCGCCACCCGGCGCTTTTCTCCGCCTGACAAGTGGCTGACCTGCCCTTCAGCCGCAGGCAGCCGCAAGGCATCCATGGCGATGTCCAAAGTACGGTCCAAGTCCCAACCCTGCCCATGCTCAATTTTCTCTTGAATGTCTGCTTGCTCACTTAAAAGTTGATCCATCCGCTCAGGATCCAAAGACGGATCGGCAAACAGCTCGTTGACTTCATGATAGCGCTTGAGCCAGCCGACAATAGGGCCTAAGCCGCTTTGTACGTTTTCTCGCACGGTTTGCTCAGAATTCAAGTGGGGTTCTTGCGGTAGGTAACCGACCGTGATGCCTTCGTCAGGCCTGGCTTCGCCATTAAAATTCTTCTCAACCCCTGCGATGATCTTCAGTAAGGTAGATTTCCCTGAGCCGTTGAGGCCTAAGACGCCAATTTTGGCGCCGTAGTAGAAGGAGAGGTAAATGTCTTTTAAAACACTTTTATTGGGTGGGTAAATCTTACCGACCCCTTGCATGGAAAAAGCGTACTTCTGCGGTTGTTTTTGTGCCATTGCACGGAAATAAGCCGCTAGTCGAAAAAAGTCAAGCAGCAAGCTCAGCTGAGCTGCAACCCTTGGGCACTTTCAGGGACTGTGCTCTTCCAAGATGCGGTTCAACTCCTGTTGCTCTTGTGGGCGCAAGTTCAAAGTAATTTGCGAGGCCAAGCGGTTCCAGGTGGGAACGCGAAAGCATTTGCCTTGCTGAACCAACTGCCGGGTGACCCGCAGTTTCGGTAAATGGCGCTCCAGTAGGGTTTCCAGCAAATGGGCCTGCGCAGGCTCAACGACTAGAACGCTTTCTTGCAGTTTTTGCCGCCGATCGACTTTTTCCTTTTGAAAAACGATATAAATATCAGGCCTGTGCGGCAAACACTCGCCGTAAAAAGCCTCAGAATCCAGTAAAATCGCCCGCGTCTTTGGATCCAGTACCCGGCCGGGATAGACATACGCCGTGCGGTTATCGTCGCGGTGAGGGCTCACCACAAACAGCGCCCGGTCAAGCTCACAATTCTGACAAGTCTTGCCGGCTAGCAAAAAATAAGGAAAACTTTTTTCCCCGGCATGCAACACCCCCACGGGCGTCACATCAAACAAATGAGTATCAAGCGGCGGCAAGTCAGGCCCTTTCGCCGCAGCACCTTTCATCAACCCACTTTTAAAAAAAATCACTCCCTGCTCGATACGATCGATTTGTAAATCAGCGGCCAAACGCGCAGGAAACGCCACCCCCTGTAAGCCTCGACCCTCTCTGGGAGGCGACGAAGCAGCTGTCCCCGCAGAAGGAGAAGCGGAAGGCGAGGGTGAAGGCGATAACAACGCCGCAGCCCCCGAGACCGCAGGCTTGGGGGCCGCAGCCTGCAGACCCGCACGAGGCAGCAACAATAGACTGCTCAGCAGGACGCCAGCAAGCGCCGCTCCCCGCTTGCTCCTGCCCGCCTCTGGGCGGTGCAGGTTGACGAAAGTTTCTGTGTCGCTAGCTTTTTTCATTTTTTTGGCGCTCCCCATGATCATACCCAGTTTTTTCTCCCCAACGAGAGCCTTATTTTTTGTCCCTAAGCGGTCTGAACATTTTTTTGAAGCCTTGGCGCGATCCTGTGCGGTGTTAGACCCCAGGCTCAGGCCATGCTCAGGCGCTCGCGCCGCCTCCCAGCCAGCGTCCTAGTAATTCCTTGCTCCAAAGCCGAAAGCGATCAAAATAAGAGAAAGCCGCAGGCACCACTGCAAGCGTTAAAAGCGTTGAGCTCACCAGCCCACCAATGATCGCAATCCCCATGCCCGTCCGCTGACGTGAGGCTTCATTGAGCCCCATGGCCACAGGCACCGTGCCTGCGATTAAGGCCATGGTAGTCATCAAGATCGGACGTAATCTCGTTTTACCCGACTTCAGCAACGCCTGCTCCCGCGTCATCCCCTGCGCCAGCAACTGATTAGCATAATCGATCAATAAAATGGAATTTTTCGTCGCCACTCCCAGCAACATAATAATCCCAATCATCGAAAAAATGTTGAGCGACTCGTGCGTCACATAGAGCGCCACCAAACAGCCACAAAGCGCAAGCGGCAAAGCCAGCATAATCGTCAGTGGCGTGACAAACGACTCGTAAAGGCTGGCAAGGACCAGATAAATGAACAACAAACCCAACCCCATGGCGGTGACAACACTGGAGGCCAGCTCTGCGAAATTCTCCGCTTGCCCGGTAAAGACATAGCGCATACCCGCTGGCAGCTTCATCTCCTCGGTTTTAAACAGCTGATCGACATCCTCCATCACGTTCCCCATTCCAGCGCCCGGGGCAATATCCGCTAAGATCCGGATAAAGCGCGCGCGGTCTTGACGATTGATGGTTGCAGCCACCTCCGCTTCCACACCTTTGGCAACATCCGATAAACGGATAAAGTTGTGATTAAGATTCGGAATCAGGGTCTTAGCGAAGCCTACTTTCAGATCCCGCTGCGAATCCTCAAGCCGGACGCGAATGTCGTACTCTAAACCCTTTGCGCGAAACTTCGCTGGCGTCAGCCCTTCGATTTGCGCGCGCAGCTCAGAGCCTAACAGCTTAGCGTTAACGCCTAAGCCAAGTGCCCGCTTAGGATCCAAGATGATTTGAAACTCAGGCCTCCCCGGCCTAAAATTCACATCCACGTCCTTTAACCCCGGATGAGTCTTCAGCCGCTGAAAAACCTTCAAGGCAAATTGCTCTAACTCCACCTGGTTGGCGGAAATCAAATTGAGCAAAAAGGGCCGCTCCCCACCGCCCACGGCATCAAAATCCTTGACTTGCGGATTGGCTGACCCAAAAGTCTTGAGCATTCCGCGAATCTTCTCTTTCACTTGACTAGTGTTCAGCTTTCGCAATTTCTGATCAATCAACTTGACGTAAAAGGTGGCCAACTCCGAGCCACCGTTTTTACCCCCCACCGTGAGCGCCGTCAGTAACACCTCAGGCACTGCCCGCAACTGCTGATCCACCGACGATGCCACCTCCGTCATGCCCTGCAAACTGGTGCCAGGCGGTAAATCCAAACCGACGTTAAACTCACCCGAGTCTTGCGGTGGCAAGAAGGTCTTGGGAATGAACTTCCCCAAATACAAACTGCCACACAAAAGCAAAAAGGCAGTCAGTAAGACACTGAGTGGAAAGCGCAAGATGCGCCTCAGCCCACGCTCGTAACCTTCCTCCAGCGCGACTTGAAAGCGCTCAAAACCCGCAAGCAGGCGGCCCAAGGTTTGCTCATAAAGCCACGTCACTAGCGTCGAGATCCCCAACGATGGTGCCGGGGGACTTTTAGCCGGGGGACCACTCACAAGATGCCCCTCCTTCACAGGGGCTGCCGCAAAGTAGGCCGAGAGCATCGGCGCAATGGTTAGCGCGTCAAACAAACTGATGGCCATGGCAAAACAAATCGTCAAACCAAACTGCTTAAAAAACTGCCCGACCACCCCTTTTAAAAAACCCACCGGACCAAACACGGCAATCACGGTGAGTGTCGTGGCAATCACCGCCAAGGTCACTTCAGCGGTGCCCTCCAGCGCCGCTTTCGCGGGCGTCTTCCCCATTTCGAGATGCCTAAAGATATTTTCACGCACCACAATGGCATCATCAATCAGTAAGCCAATCGAGAGACTCAACGCCAAGAGCGTCATGATGTTGATGGTGAAGCCTGCTGCCGCCATGAGAATAAAAGCGCCAATCAGCGAATTGGGCAAGGCAAGCCCGGTAATGATCGTCGACCTCCCACTGCCGAGAAAGAAAAACACCACCACCACCGCAAGCAGCACCCCTAGAAAAATTGACTCTTTCACGTCCTGCACGTTGGCACGAATCCAGTTGCTACCATCTCTCACGATGGTGATAGTAGGCTTTTCTGGTTTGAGATTCAGGTCATTTTGCACTCGCGCTAAGCGTTTTTTTAAGGCATCCACCACCGCTAGGGTATTGGCGCCTGATTGCCGGTAAATGTTCAAGAAAAGCGCTTTTTTGCCATTCAAAAAGCCCCGCGAGGTTTCATCTTCTACCGTATCCACCACCACGCCTAAGTCCTTAATCGCCACGGGCACTTCGGAGCCAAAAAAGTTCATCACAGAGTCTTCAATCTCGCGCACCGATTGAAACTCACCCACCGTGCGAAAGTTCAACTCGTGATCGCCGCGCACCAGCTTGCCACTCGGAGTGTTCTCCCCGGCGTCAGCCAAATGCCGCACCACGTCACTCACGGACAACTCCCGCGCCTTGAGCCTGGCGCGATCGAGCTTGACTTGAATCTCGCGCTTGCGACCGCCAATAATCTCCACCAACCCGACTTGATTGACTTGCTCAAAGGCCGGGCGCACCACTTGATCGGCTAAATCAAACAGCGCCGCACCCTCCTGCTCGGCATTCAAAGACTTGCCAGGCCCGGCAACCGTCGCAGAAAGTGGCTGTTGGCTCAATGCCAGTTGCAAAATTGGCTGATCCGCCGGATCAATTCTGCGAATCACAGGCTCCTTGATATCCAGCGGCAGCTTGCCGCGCGCAGAAGAAACCCGGTCGCGGATCTGCTGCTCGGCGTGCTTCACATCCACTTCCATGTTAAACTCGGCCACCACTTGGCTCATCCCGTCCGAGCTAACAGAGGACAAACGATTGAGTCCCGCAAGCGTGCTCATTTCGTCTTCTAAGGGTCGCGAAACTAAGGATTCGATCTCAATCGGGCCTGCTCCCGGATACGCCGTGTTGACCACCACGATGGGAAAAGTGACATCGGGAAACAAGTCTACTCCCATTTTTTGCATGGCTAAGGTTCCCACCGCGAGCATGAGAATCACCAAACAGGTAATAAAAGTCGGTCTGGCAATCGATAGTGAGGCTAAACTCATAACGCTTCTCCGTACTGCTTCATCTCAGCCACCACCCCAAGCAGGCTGGCCTCATCTTGAGCGCTCGTCAACTGCGCCATCAGGTAATCTTGCTCAAAAAACAGCACTTGATAGGTGGTCGAGCGCCCTTGTTGCAATTTCTGGCGCTCGGCTTGTAACTTTTTTTCCTGAATGTTCTCTAAACTGAGCGAGAGTTGAATGCGGGCATGAAACTCCTCGTAACGATTCATCAAATCCAGCCAATCTTGCTCCTGCTCAAACCGCTTGCGATCCAAGGTCTTCTCAGCCGCAGTCTTCTCCAAACTCCAGCCGTGCAACGCCTGCTGCACGGAATGCAGATCGAGCGGCATTGAAAAATGCAAGGCCACATTGACCGTCGGCCGGTTCCAGCCCAAGGAATACTGCATCGCTTCCTGAAAATTCATTGGAATCGAGGAGTACTGAGCTAAGGCTCCCTGCCCATTGAGCGCAAAGAGCACCGATAAATCAAGGCTTGGCTTATTCCGCTCCAGGCCCAAGCGGGCCTGCGCCTCACTGACTAACATCTGCTGCTCAGCCGCCTTCAAGTCCTCACGCACGCTTCCCCGCAGAGGCGGAGCAAGCTGCGCTAAATGCGCCGCTGACCACTGAGTCAGGGTTTCTGCCACTTGCCAGGCGTCTTGCGAGCGCAAGGCATTAAAGGCGTGCGCTGTTTTTTTCAAGGCCTTCTCAGCCGACAGCAGACTGAGCGCGCTTTGCTGCAGCTGGGCTTCCGATTGCAAGCTATCTGACAGCTCACCTAAGTGACGCTGCTCGCGTTTCAAATTCCACTGGTGAATCAGCTTGGCCCGTTCTAACGAGGCTTGATGAATCGCAAGCACCCGGCGCGCTAAGCCTAAGTTCCAGTAGGCCAGCTCGGCTTGGGTCAGCACGACCTTCACCTGAAAGCTTGATCCCCACTGCGCCGCCTGGGCTGAAGCTGCCATTTGCTCGCTACTCGCAAGCGTTGAGCGCCCAGCCCAGTTGCTCCATAAGTTTTGCGTGAACTCCAACACCGGTGAAGCATTGTAGTAGGTGGGAATCGAGGAAATCCCGAAAGCCGCCCCGTTAAAGCCTACGTAAAAAGACTGGTACCAATCATAGTGCAACTTGCCTGACAAGCCAAAAGCAGTGGTCTTGCTCACCCCTAAGGAAAAGGTGTAAGTGTCGATGGCCTTAAAGAGAATGAAATTCAGCGGCTGCATCTTAGCATCCGAAATCACCCTGGCATCGGCGTAAAGTGTCGGAGCGTAAACGAGCTGACTCTCTTGAGCGCGTTTCTCACCCGCCAGCACCGCCTCAGTTAAGGCCTGAATGCCTTGATGATTCTCCCGCACCTGCATTAAATACTGTTCTAAGGTCAAAACCTCCGCCCCAGACGACAAAGCCGAAGGTGGCATACTTGCCTCGGCACTCGTGGCGATTGCCGCAAGCAAAAGGGGTAGGATTTGCAATAGAGTCAAGCCGAGACCAAACGTAACGAGTAAACCCGGTTTTCTGGCGCCATTTTTCCTGACTTTTCTCAAGGAACTTGGACTAAACCTAATTTTTAGTCGATACCGTCGTCTGAGCGCCGTCTTCGTTTTCATTCCTCACCCAATTTTTTTCTCACGCAACCCCCGTCCCACAAAAGTCTTTCAGGTCCCAGACAGCAACAAGGACTTGCGCGATCAAAAATCGCAGGGCAGAGCACCACCCGCCGCCGCCTGTCCTTGGCGCACCGCGCTGCGGGACCACCGCCTGTCGTCACGCGCGTCGTCAATGACCACTAAAATTGCCACCGCAGCACTCTAGCTCGCTTCATCAAAGCGTCCATGCAAGAGTTCCCCCTAGGGAACCGCCTCCCAGCCAGTCGCATTACCCATCCATTGCCGCTTCAAACCCGCCGCCGCGCAGAGCACCAGCAAAAACCGTCAAGCAGAAAAAGCCTTTACAGAAAAAATTCTTCCTAGAAACCCAAACAAAAGCATTTTTTAGCCCACCCTTCACACCACCGAGCGCCAGCAAGCCCCGCAGAGCAAGAGAGGAAGCAGGAGGGCATTTGATCGCCCCGCGTGCAGCAAATTGTTGGCGCTTTTTTTATCCTGGCTTTTTTTCCGCTTTTCTTTTGGGCTCTTCTTTTGGGCTCTTCTTAGAGTTTGCACCAGAGCACGAATAATTGTCAAACCTTCTACCGACTTTCAAAAAAATATGCTAGCTTCACAGATGAATGATGCAAATTAAGAGTCTCATCGGCCGTGAAATCCTTGACTCCCGGGGATATCCCACCATCGAAGTGGATCTCGAATTGATCGCAGCAAATCACCCTGAGTGGGTAGGATGGGGTCGCAGCAGTGTCCCCTCCGGTGCCTCCACCGGTGAAGGCGAAGCGCTGGAACTGCGAGACCAGGACCCCAATCGCTTTTTAGGCAAAGGCGTCAAAAAAGCCATTCAAAATCTCAACCAGAAAGTGGCGCCTGCTTTACTGGGTAGCCGGATTGAATCTCAAGCCCATTTGGATCAACTGCTTTGTGACTTAGATGGTTCGGAGCGCAAGAGCAATTTAGGGGCGAACACCATTTTAGGGGTAAGCATTGCTTTTTTAAAAGCCATGGCTTCTTTCGAAAAACAGAGCTCAGTGGATTGGATTGCCGGCCTTTTTAAGAGTCCTCGCCAGCGACTGCCCGTCCCGTTGATGAATATCTTGAACGGCGGCAAGCACGCAAATAATGATTTAGCGATCCAGGAATTTCTGATCATCCCGGCGGGTTTTCCCACCTTTTCCGAGGCGCTGCGCGCTGGGGTGGAGATTTTTCACCATTTACGCTCGATCCTCCACCAAAAGGGACTTGCCACCAGCGTGGGCGACGAAGGTGGCTTTGCACCGGTGTTTGAGGGGAGAAGTCCCCACCAGCAGGCCCTAAGCTGTATCATGGAAGCGATTCGGAAGGCGCGCTATCAGCCGGGGCAAAATATCTTCTTAGGCTTAGATGTCGCAGCCAGTGAATTTTGCATCGGCTCCAATCGCTATACTTTTGAAGGAAAACACCACTCGAGCGAAGAAATGATTGACATTTACCAGCAATGGATGAAGGAATTCCCCATTATTTCCATTGAAGACGGGCTAGCCGAGCATGACTGGGCCGGCTGGAAGGCGATGACAAAAAGTCTCGGCAATCGGTGCCAACTGGTGGGAGATGATCTTTTTGTGACGCAATCGAGCTATCTCAAAAAAGGCATTGAGCAAAAAGCTGCCAATTCGATTCTCATTAAGCTCAATCAAGTGGGTTCGGTCAGCGAGACTTTTGCTACCCTCAAAATGGCGCAACAGGCAGGCTTCAGCATGATTGCCTCTCATCGCAGCGGTGAGACGGAGGACGCTTTTTTAGCCGATTTTGCAGTGGGCACAGACTGTGGCCAAATTAAAACCGGCTCAGGCTCCCGCAGTGACCGCATGGCCAAATACAACCAGCTGCTACGCATTGAAGAAAAGCAAGGGGATCACGCGGAATACGCAGGCCTTAAGGTTTTTGATTTATTCCTTTGACCCCCAGAATTCAATCACTTGCCCCTGACGCCACTCGACTAGACACTGTGACTGAAGAGCGCCTGGCACTCTACCCCCCAAAGAGGCAACTCGCCTATCTCTCAGCCTCACTGAACTGCGGTGATCGTCGAGGTTCTCAGAGTTGTTTTGGCGATGAACTTTTGCTTTTTTGGCTAACAAACGCCAA
>JAYTHP010000183.1:0-10408 GCA_043732485.1 Oligoflexia bacterium | reverse complement strand
CCATCACGCATCCCCAGATGAACAATAAGGGGTGAACTTGCTCAAGATTCCACTGAACAAACAAAAGGGCTGTGGTTACAGCCATAAAAGCGAGTGTGCGAACATCGGCGCGGTATTTAAGCATAATTATCAACATCCTTCTTTTCTGAAACTTCTTCTGAAAATTCACCCGAAAAGCTCCCCCCTCAAGGCACGATCTCTTCCAGCAGGAGAGAGGGTCTCGAAAGACTGTCCAAGAGAGGGTCTTTCTAGAGCCTCTCTCTTCACCACCTGCAAGGTCCGAGGAAGATCCAAGGCTTTAAAGCGTAAGTCGGTGCCTAGCGGGGACTTACGCTCCCCCACGCCCAGGCTATTTCAGATTGCTTCCCGTTTTTTTAGGGGCGAACATTTTGTTAAAGTTAAAAACACCTTGGTTATCCCAAAAATTAGCATAGAATTGCCGATCTGAAAAGTTTTCCTCGCAGTTTTTCTCACAAGGCCCGTAGCCCTTCCCCTTAATCAACGCGACCAGTCGCCACGGGCAAACTGCTGCAACCGGTTATGAATGTGTGCAAACAAACTGTCGTTGCGAGGAATTTGTGCCCAGTAATCATAAGGTTGACTCCCACCACCGGGCAGCAAAAAAGCCTGACCAAAAGGCTTCAAACCTGGCTCACCAACCACCGCGCCTGCAGCAAGCCCGAACGCAGCACCAAGGGGCGCTAACCCTCGCCCCCCAGGTGAGGCTTGGCGTCCAGAAACCAGTGACTTTCTTGCAAAAAAGGACTTAAAAAACTGAAAACCACTCGTACTGCCTGCTAAGCTGCTCTCCCCACCGCCACCTGCCGCAGCAAGCGCCGAGGTCGCAGCCTGCAGGCCTGTGCTTTGACTGCCCGACAGGGAACCAGAATTACTCCCGGGCGTCAAATTTCCCCCTGACGACAATCCCGACTGAGACGACCCGTCATCCCCTGCGCCACTGCCTCCGCTCCCTCCGCTGGCTAAAGAACCTGCTGGGGACAACGGCGCTTGAAAGGAGCGCATCTCTAACCCCCCCAACCCGCTGCCGCCTGCTAACGATTGCGTCTGCCATCCGCCAGCGCCGCTGCCGGCCGAGGCAAGCTGACTGCTGGGAGTCACGCTCTGGGCCATAGCCGCTTGGCTTGGAGCCGCCCCCGCCAAAAGTGCCGAACCGGTTGATAGGCTATTATAGTTCAACCCATTAGTGGCATTTTGCGCGCTTGCCGCCAAGGCAAGCGATGCGGTATGAGTCAAACTTGCCGTACTCGGGGGCGTAGGATGAGGGGTGAGAGGTGGCGGATTTTGCTTCCTGCAATCATTATTGCAGTTGGATTTGAATTGACTAAAGATCGAACTGCAAATACCTAAAGCTGGGATTGCAGCAACATTACCTACAAAGGTGGCAATGCTCGTAATCGCTACGCAAGCCTCAGACCCTAGGCACGCGGCTTTGGTGCTTGCGCAGCCATCCACGGCCCAGGGTCCAGCCCAACTGATCCTTGCGGCAAGACTCAAGCCTAACGTGATCACCCCGACCATTAGCCCCACTCCGTGAGCCCGTCTCATCGCTAGGCTCATCACGGGTCTCCTCACTAGTCTCATTAGGTAATTTTTGGGCAAACGCAAGCCTGCACGGCCTAATTTTTTTTGCGTGGTTTGAACTTTTTTTAACCTTAAACCCATTCGCCCCACCTTTTTTTCGCCTTTGCTGCTGACCCCCGGGGTGCTCTATTTCGCGTCCTCGTCGCTGACCCAACCACTGGCACTTCAGCCCCCCACCCCTGCTGCTGCCTACCCAAAGGACTCACTGACAACTCCAACTCCCCTTGGCGCCAGCCGTCAAGGGATACCAAAGATTTAAATCCTTTTGAATCACCGCAGGATAGCCCGAAGTGGTTTGCTTATAACACGAGGAAACAGCCTGGGCAAAGGACTGAGGATCAGCCCAAAGCTTAACACCGAAAGTCCGCAACAAACCGGCATTGCTCATCACCCCTGGCTTGGCTTGCGCTGAACTCTCGCACTGACCCATCAGTCCTGCATGAGTGCTGTCGCCGGTTAAATCGAGCATCAATTGCCCTATGCCCACCGCTGCCCCTCGTGCCCCTAAACCATTCCAGCTGAGATAAGCTGCAGCTTCGACTTCTGCAAAAGCCAACCACTGATAAACGGCTTGTAAACCCTGCTGCACGGCGTACAGGTTACAAATGGCTGCCCTTTGACAGCGATCCATATTGACTTGGGTTTGGAGGCTCATCGAGCCCCAGGCCGTGGTTTGTGACGCCACACCACCCAACGGCGAGGGTCCAGGAGACGCTAAATTGCAGTAGAGACCTAAGGGCACATTGCACTGAGTATTGGTCGAGCACACCTGCCGCGCTAAGTCTAAGAACTGATTCCACCCCTGCACGTATTGTGTCACCAGGCTCGTTGCAATTCCACTGTTAGGCGCAATCACTAGTGCATTTTGCGTGACCTGAGCGCTCACTTGTTGGGCGTAACAAGCTAGCGCCGAGACGTAACCGCCGTTGAGGTAGGACTTGTCTTGAAACCCCGCCACTAACATGCCGCCCCCGTTTTGATCGAGAACCGGCGGGAGACCACATTTTCCCGGATCCATCAGTGATACTTGACCGGGCACGGTGCCAGGAGCGCTGCAGACTGATCCCGCCACCAAATAGCCACCTCCAGAGACTGCACCAGGCCCAGAGGCCGCCTGCGACTGCACGTTGACGTCTTTTCCTTGGTAGAGCTGACTGATCTTCTGGTTCAGTAGGCTGGTGACGTTTGTGCCACCTAAGGTGAGCTGCGCTTGAACGCTTAGCATCACGTTAGGACAGCTAATATTTTGCAAAAATGAGCACTTCCCTAGCAACGGGGAGGCTGGCAGGCACGGCAGCGGCAAAACTGAACCCACGGGCTGAGCCAGACCAAAAGCACGAGCCCCACCCCACCCGGTCAAAGGCGCGGGACCGGCTAAAAGCTCCCGGTTCACGTTTAAGGCGAGCAGCCCCGCCAAAAGTAAGATCAACGGTTTACCACCCGTGAAAGAAGGGGTAATCTTAGCACCCGTAGGCGCCTCTGCTGTCGTCGTCGTGATCACCTTCGTGATCATCGCAGTCAGGCGCTCTACCCCAAAACGCCCAAGCCACTTCCTCGCCACCCACTCCATCACCCGATGATTCCATCTACGCTTCATGACGCTTGCTTACCTTCCCGCAAACCAGAGCTAAGTTGCCGCTTGGACTCGCTTATTTTACTCGACCCTCGCTCCCCCTGTTGCCCGCAAAAAAAAGCCTGAGGAAGCCTCCGCACGTACAAGGGGACTTCGAGCATCTTGTGTGGCCTGCCCCCCCTGGAAATTTTTGAAAAATTTTATTCTAATTAAAATGTATAATACTTTCTCCGCAGAAACAATGAATTAAACAAGTCAATCAGTGGCGGATTTCAAGCGCCTTGCTGCTGCCTGCCCTCCTGCTTGCTCCTATCCCCTCTCCTGCTCCTCTAAAGACACGAGACTCACTACGAAAAACAAACAGAAAGCCCCTCGCTAAGCCGGAACGGGGTCAGGCTGCTCTCAGCTCCATCTTCCGGCCACTAACGACGCCAACCCCTCGTCGTCTGCTTTGTCCCTTCCCCCGACCCCTCCAAGGCGAATCGAAGTCCCACCCCCAAGCCCCATCCGCCCTCAGGCGGCGCTTCGGTGCCTTACGTGAGTGCATCAGCAAGGAAATCCACTAAACAAAGAGAATCATAGTGTTTTTTTAACGCACTCAAGAGCAATTTTCGCAACTAGTGATAGACGGTCAGGCAAACCAATGCCCCACCCGCCGTCATCGCCACCACTACCCCACTCCCCCCACAACCACCTTGCAACGCGTTTTAGACACCTTACCCCCCCCTTTAGCGAGGTCACCGCTTTTGAAACTACAAGGCGGGACCCACCTCGCGCCGTGAGGACTCACAAAAACTGCCTGGCACTTAAATCCCTGGCCTTAACCTTGCGATTTATGTTAGCAATCAGGTCTATGGGCGGCATTAATCCTTACTTACCCGTCACTCCCCTGACACAAGCCAAAAAAAGTTTCACCGTGAGCTTCCAAACTCGCGCAGAAAACATCCTGCTTGGCGCTGAAGGAACCTCGGTAGGTAACCAAAACTCAGCCGACAAGCCGCTTAAAGGCGCAGCAGACGTAAAAACCATTACCTTATCGATTAGTCCCGCTGATCTCAGCCATCCGCCGCTTGCGGGTCTGCCTGGCAGCCTGCTGGCGCTAGCACTCGCTCATGGCATTGATATTGATCATGCCTGCGGGGGCGTTTGCGCGTGTTCCACTTGCCACGTGAAGGTTTTATCTGGCTTGGCAAGCTGCAATGCAAGTACGGAGGAAGAAGAAGATCAGCTCGAGAAGGCTCCTGCCTTAAGCGCGCAATCCCGCTTAGCGTGCCAATGCGTACCAAGCGGTGAAGCTTCCCTGGTGGTGGAGATACCGGCCTGGAATCGCAATTTAGTCCGCGAGTGACGCGCCTGGCCCCGCTTTGTCTTGCCTCAAAACCCGCTTTTCGCCATTTTAAACCTAATTTAGGCTGACAACAACCCGCGCCTACCATGACCGCAGCTCAGGATTGACCCACCTTATCGGTATCAAACCGTTAATTTTAATATTTTTTTTAGATTAAAGCTTCCAGGCCCTTGAGCCGATACTTTCAGGCTATGCGCTTAAAATTCCGTTGTCATACGCTTGACGTTTCTATGGCTTTTGGTCTGCTCTTGTTCGATGCAGAGGGGCAGCAGCGCGCAAGCGCTGATTCCCTGACACCCACCCCACTCTCCGCCCCTTCATCAGCTGCCCTGCCTGCCCACCCTGGCCCAGCCCAATCCTTCAGCGACTCGCTTTCCTATCGAGCCGCTGCCCCCGGTTTTTTTGGGTTTCCTAATATTTTTAAAAAAAATCTTGGCCCTTCCGAGCCCAGTCCCTCACCCTCAGTGAAAACCGTTTCACCGCAAACCGCCAAAGCCTTGCCTCAGCAGCATCCTGAAGCCGTTCCAGAGGAAAAATTGCTCGTAGCAGACTGCGGTAAAACCAAGCCCTTTGATCCGGGGATGAATCTGCTCAAAAAAATTCATAGCTCACTCTTTCAAGGCTTAAGCCAATTACAGCCCTGCCGGAAATCAAGCCCGATGATCCCGCAGTGTTTTCTGGGCCAATCCAGCGACCCGCGCGCCACCCCCCCTCTGGCCTGTGATGACGCAAGCCCTCTGAACACCCAAAACCAGGCGAAAGGCTCGATTATCTTTAAGCGCGGCCTGAGGCTCTCCGATAGCCTCACCAAAATCATCGCAGGCCGGGCGCTTGAGCCTTTAGCCGCCAGGATCTTGCAGGAGATCGATCACCATTACCTGGAACATCCGCCTTGCTCGAAACCATCACTGCTCCGAAGCCTAGCGCGGGTGGAGCAATTTATTGGGCGTAACCGGCGCGAACTGATTGAGCGTTGTGAGCAACGGGGAGCTTGCTACCTTCATGCGGGTGCCCAGATGGTGCAACAAACGAGAAGCTGGCTGCCCCTTCCGCTACAAATCGATCGCGACTCACAGCAAATCATCGTGCACCTAAAATCCTTAGTCCTCAATCAACAAGTCGGCGCCCAGCATGGGCATTTAGGCTACTTCTCGCAAGGAAGTTACAAAAAAGCGGCCCTAGCCTATGACTTTGACACGCGCGCCATGATGGTGCGTCTGAAATTTAAGGTCGTCGACGACAAGCTGCTCCAGGAGCTGCCAAAAATCCAGCAAGAACTGAAAATCGAAAGAAAATTCAATCCCCTCAAGACCTACCACCTCACCCTTTACAGCAGTAAGCACCGCACCAACATCGCTGCGCGGAAAGCACGCATGTCTTTTTTTCATACGCCAGAAGACTCTTCCAACGACAGTAACAACGGGGGCGGGATGCCACGACTCAAAAA
The DNA here is from genome assembly GCA_043732485.1 of Oligoflexia bacterium. GTDB lineage: Bacteria > Bdellovibrionota > UBA1018 > UBA1018 > UBA1018 > JAYTHP01. The sequence continues at coordinate 4,438 of JAYTHP010000183.1, read as the reverse complement.
TCGGCTCGTTTTAAGCACGCTTTTACAACCCATGACACTGCAACTGCTTTCCCAGCAACTGCACGACCAACAAAAAACCCTCAGCCACGATCAAACCCTCAGAATCATCGCCCAGCTGCTCACTCAGCTCAATCACCTCCATGCCTTAAACATCATCCACCGCGACATCAAGCCGCAAAATATCCTACTGAGCAGCGAGTTCACCCCAACCCTCACCGATTTTGGTCTCGCCATCCCGGCCCGCGGCTTACAGCGTCGCTCTACTGTAAACGAAAAACTGGCCTATCTCGCAAAATGCGGGGGCGTCACGGCTGGCACTCCAGGCTTCATGAGTCCAGAATACCTCGAAGCGCTCTTAGAAGCCTCTGACTTAGGGAACGCCCCCCTTTGCCTCTTGAAAGCCAATAGCGATCCCAAAATTGACATTTTTGCCATGGGGTTGACCCTCCTGACCCTCTTTCGTCACACCCAGATCGCCTTCACCGTGCCCAGAAAAGATCCTGACTTCCTAAGTCATAATCTGGCCATCGCTCGCAACTATCAAACCGAATTGCAAAACAAACGCTGGAGTGACTCCCAAGACGCCTGCATTGATCGCCTGCTGCTGCGCATGATTGACCCGCTTCCAGGCTTTAGACCGACGGCGCAAGAAGCGCTCTTTGAATTTGAAGAGCTCGTTCGTTAGTAGCCCTGCGGTTGCCAGTCACCCCCCCCCCCGAATTTCTTCACCCAGGGCCAGCTCCTCATCAGCCACAGACCTCTGACAACTGCGAGATTTGTAAGCAGAAAATAACTCAGATTGTCCTTTGCAAGGGCATGAAGAAATGATATTCTGAGAGACTCTTACAAAAGGAGAGTATACAGAATGTCCAAAGAAGATCTCATCCGCCTTGACGGCGAAGTCTCCGATACGACAGGTGGAGGCAATTATACGATTCAACTTGAAAATGGATTGAAGATCACAGCCCGCCTGTCAGGCCGCATGAAGAAGTTCAAAATCAAGGTTTTAGTCGGAGATAAAGTCACAGTTGGGCTTTCTCCTTATGATCCCACGCATGGTTTGATCACGCACCGCAAAAAAGTCTAAGAGCGCTTTTTCGTTTTTGTACGTTTTCGTCTTTTTATGTTTTCATCAGGAGGTGTTTTCATTTGAGTTCCAACGAGCCTCCTTTTAAGGACCTTACCCCCAAGCCCATCTTCGCTAAACCCCCCAAAGGGCAGTTTCGTTGTTTTCAGTGCCGGAAAGCCTTCGCCTTAAAAGAAGGAGACTGGTACCGCTGGAGCGCGATGGAAGTGCACTTGTGTCAAAGCTGCGCCAAACTCACTGATCAACAACCCGAGCGACAGCCCTAACACGCGCGCCTTTTCTTAAGCATGAAACCCCGAAGCCTCCCGCTTAGGGAAAGCTTAAAAGCCCATGGGTTCTCTCAGGCGCGAAGTCTTCACAGACTCTCCCCTACAACCGGAAACCCCTCTCCCTCTTCCCCTACTTCAGAGCTAGACTGAGACGACTTCGATCACCTCAGGAATGGCTGCTCGCAAGCGGCCTTCAATGCCACTTTTTAGGGTAGCCGTGGAACTCGGGCAGCCACTACAGGCGCCTTGCAAGTAAAGATAAACGATGCCCTCTTCGAACTTTTCAAAGGTAATGTCACCCCCATCCATCGCCACGGCAGGACGGATTTCGTTATCTAAAATCTCACGAATCTTGTTCTCAATGACCGAATCGCCGCCCTTGTGCCCAGACTGAGTGCCGGCTGCGGCTCCTTCAGCCCCCATCCCACTGAAAACCGCCTTTTCAGCGCCTAAATGCCCCTCAATGAGGGACATACAAGACTGATGAACCGCGTCCCAATCGCCCCCTTCGGTTTTGGTCACGGTGATGAAATCTTTACCAATCATCACGCCAGAAATGCCTTCAACCTTAAACAACACAGTTGCAAGGGGTGAAGATTGCTCAGCTTCTGCTAAAGAGAGATAATTCATCGCCCCTTTTGCCAATAGCTGCTGGTTGACGGAGTATTTCAGGGTATTAGGATTAGGAGTAAACTCGAGACTGACAGAGATTTGGTCATTCATGCGGTGAATCTAGCAGAGCGCGCGTGAAAAATCAAGACCCACGGCCCTCAGCGAGGCTGAGGTAAGCCTCCCACCCAATTGACCTCCAAGGCGCTCCTGGTTGTTCTCGCTGGGGCTTTGACACCGAACACCCTTCCCCGACTTTGATGGCCCAAAACTGCTGCATTTCACCTCCTCACAATACTTCTCATACCTCTTCCGCCATTTTCTTTGAACACCCCTCATGAATCAAGGGGACAGAGATCTGGCTTTTTTCACAACAAACCCCCAAACACCTTCCCCCATCACTTTTCTCCCTTGGCCCAGATTGATGCGCTCAAGCTTCAGCTCAGACAGCCAGGGCTGAGCATTAATCTCAGTGATTTCTGCTCAATGCAAGCACAGTCGCTTGACCTGAAAGATTTGACACCACTGCAAAAGAGGCTGTAGCATCTTAGGGCACAGTGTCCGTAGGCCCAAAAAGTCAGCGTGGCCTCCTGGTAAGATTGATTCGCCGGGAGCAAGTAGAGCAACTCGAAAACGGTCCTTTCGCTCGTTGAGCTCTGCCAATCAATCTCACCAAAAGAGTGCTGCATCAGCCCCAGGGTCGCAGAACCGGAGGCGCCGCTTGCCCAAAAAGAAAAACAGGCCCTCCGGCTCTCGCAGCAACAAAATAGGCGTGGCCATGAACTGCAAAGGCGGTCTTGCCAGCCATGTGGATGACTCTCTTGAGCTGAGGTTGAACCGCATACAAGCCTCCCTCCCATCCCACTTGCTCTCCCCCTCTCATAAAAGCCCCTTGGCCCACTCGTTCCAGCCAGCCATGCTTTTCATAACGGGCGGCCAGCTGCCAATAAACCCCCCTGTTCTTCAAGCCAGGGCATCACAGCAACTGTGCCTCGAGGCCAAACCCTCAGTAATGGGTTTATTTTGGTTCTCAATTGACCACTCATAGTGGTCAATTGAGCGAGAAAAGAAACTTTTTGCCAAAAGAAGCGGAAAAGAAAAAAAGCTCAAGAGCCTTGACTGAGAAACAGCAACGAACACCAAAAAAAATTCTCCTAACAGCACTAGGTCAACAACCGAGACTCCAGAAAGACCCAACGCCGAAGCTTGCTGCAAATGGCGCTAGCCAAGTTTTTAAGTTTAACTTTTTTTGAGTGAGGGACGCCTCACAAGCTTCAGGCTTCAGGCCGAGAGGACGAAAGAGGAGACTGTGCGGTTAAAAGCTTCGACGCCTGAAAAAGCGCTAAGCTCGCCTTTACCCGCTGCCACGGCAAAAGCGCCAGCAAATCGGCTAAGTGCAAGCCTGACAACTGCCCGGTTAACGCAAAGCGCACTACTGGCATCCATTCGCCCATCTTAAGCGGAGCTGCTTCGCCCACCTGCTTGAGTAAGCCATCAATCTCGGCGCCCGTCCAACCCAGCTCCCGCAAACAAGGCGCGCCGCCCCAGGCTTGCGCCACTTCTGCGCCTGTGCCTTCCAGGCCTCCTTGCGCAACACCCTTAGCTGCAAGTCCCCCGAGCAAAGCCGTAAAAGCCCCCTGGGTCTTGGCCACTAGCTCAGGGGCCTTCATGCATTTCAGGGCTACAAGCGTTTCCTGGTTCCAAGACGGGCTCAAGTCAGGGGTTATCTGGCTTGCACTCTGGCCGGTAAGGTGCTCAAGACTCCCTGTCTCCGCGACGATCTCCTCCCACAACTCCGCTAGTAACGGCGGGATCTCCTGAATCAGGCGCACTTTTTGCTGAATCAACTCGATCCAGGCAAGACCCCGGGTGGTTTTTAACCGTAAAATCTGACTGGCAGTCAGTCGGTCTTGAAAGTCCTTGAGCAAGATCTCAATCAACCGCTGCGGCGCCACCTGCCGCAAGTGTGCGCCGTTTAGCCACAAAAGCTTCTCACTATTAAAGACCCCAGAGCTCGCCTGCACGTGGCTCAGCTCAAAAAAACGAATCATCTCCTCGCTCGTAAAAATCTCCTGATCGCCATGGCTCCAGCCCAAGCGCACCAGAAAATTTAACAGCGCCTCAGGCAAATAACCTTCCTGGCGATAAGCCATCGCTGAGACCGCCCCGTGGCGCTTGGAGAGCTTCTTCTTGTCAGGTCCGAGAATCATTGGAAAATGACCAAATTGCGGCAAGGGCTGACCTAGGAATTGGTACAAAAGAATCTGCTTGGGCGTGTTGTTAATGTGATCATCGCCGCGCAACACATGAGAAATCTGCGAGCCCGCGTCGTCAACCACCACCGAGAGATTATAGGTGGGCACGCCGCTTGAGCGAATCAGCACGAAATCATCGATTTCAGTATGCGGAACGTGGATGAGACCACGAATCAAGTCATGAAACTCAATTCCGCCTGCCGTCTGGGGCACCCTGG
>JAYTHP010000182.1:0-27125 GCA_043732485.1 Oligoflexia bacterium | reverse complement strand
ATGGTCAGGCATGACCGTCAGGATTTTGACAGCACGAAAAGGGGGAGCAGTCAAGGCCCACCGCTGTGGTGACCGTTCCCCGCTTTGCGCCCGCGTTGGCTTCCAGGCGAAACGTTATTGCCCCGCTAAAAATGCTTGCAGCCTTTTGAGTCGGGCGCTAGTGGCGGGGAAGCGGAGTTTGAGCGGCTTGCGCTGGTGAGAGTCGAGTGGATGCTCTTGCACGCAGTCTTGATCTTGCGTCTCAACGCTTTCAGGTACCAGGGTCGGCTGCGAGGTTGCTCGGCTTTGGGTAAGAGCAGCATGCTCAGCTGAGCTGCCGGCTGGCGTTTCGGGAATCACGGCGGAAGAAAAATTGCTTTTGGTTGGCTGAGACGAGCACACGATGGTCGTGAAATAATCGTCAAAGAGGTGGGATGATGGTAGTGGTGGTGGGGGGTTTTTTTGCGAATAAAAATCCCAGTCCCGGGCCTTGAGACTCGACCTTGAGTGTGAGCGGTTGGGGATGCGCAGCACGGAGTCTCGGGTGGCTGGAGCTTTGACGATTTGAAAACTCACCGCCCGCACGCAAGGCGCACTCCCACAGCGATGCGTGAGGCATTCCAGGTCCGCTTGGGCTTGGGCGAATTGCGCCAATTCTTTCCTTTGCGCCCTAGCACTGAGGCCCACGGTGGCCACTTGCTCGGTGATTTCATGGGGGATGGCCACCTGGTGCTGAAGGGCCGTCAGAGTGAGGCGGTGCACGTTTTCTTGCGCCTTGGTTTCCGCTGAGGTTGCAACAAGGCTTGCTGCCGCAAGCAACAGGAAGCGAGTCGTTGTCAGTGTGGAGGCGTTGGTGGTGACCTGCAAGCAAAACCGTCTAAAAGGTTGGATCATAGACATTTTTTTCCCTTCAAAGTGAGAGGTGAGTTGCGCCGCGCCCCGTCTCAAAAAGGGCTTACGGTGCGGAGGCTGTCGGCGCGTCGTTTACAGCGCTGTTTTGGCGAATGGCTTCGTAAACCGCAATACTCACGCTATTGGCTAAATTCAGTGAGCGCACCCGCGGGTCAAACATCGGAATCAACGCAAGGCTTTCTGGATAGCGCGCTAACAGGTCTTCTGGTAAGCCTTTGGTTTCTTTGCCAAAAAAAAGATAGCTGCCCGCCTCAAGCTTAGTTTGAAAGAGGGAGCGGCTGGCTTTTTTCGAGAAAAACACCTTTTGCGCCGCAGGCGGGAGCTGAGCTAAAAACTCAGGCAAACCGGGATGGATTTGGACTTGCAGATGCTCCCAGTAGTCCAGTCCCGCCCGCTTGAGTCTAGAGTGAGTGATTTCAAAGCCCAGCGGCTCAATCAAATGCAAGGTGGTTTGCGTGGCTAAGCACAACCTGCCGATGGATCCGGTGTTTTGGGGAATTTCAGGCTCAACTAAAACGACATTCAATGAGTAAGGCATAAAAAAATATAGGAGGCAAGAGGAGTTTGTTCAAGAGCGGACCTGTGCTTTTTGGTGCCTTAAGGTCGCAGCGTGTTGATCAGTCTTGGAAACGGAATGGTTTCTCGCACGTGCTCCACGCCCGTGATCCAGGCCACTAAGCGCTCGAGTCCTAAGCCAAACCCTGCGTGCGGGACCGAGCCATAGCGTCGCAAATCAAGATACCACTGGTAATCAGCGTGCTGCAAGCCATGGGCCGTCAGTCGTTGCTCTAAGACCGTGGCACTTTCTTCTCGCTGCCCGCCGCCAATGATCTCGCCGTAGCCGTGCGGAGCAATCAAATCACAGCCGAGGGCGTACTTACCCAGGACGTTGGTCGTGGCCACACCGCCTAGCGTGTCGACTTGCTTGAAGTAAAAAGCCTTGATTTGCGCTGGCATGTGATGCACAAACACCGGCTGCTGAAAGTGTTCCCCTAGCGCACTTTCATGCGGCGCCCCAAAATCCTCCCCCCAGTTCAACGGCATGCCCTGTTTTTCGAGTACCCGCAGCGCCTCGTCGTAGCTCACGCGGGGAAAGGGCTGAGCAATTTTTTGTAAGTCGCTCACTTTGGCCTGTAAAACGGCTAATTCCTGACCGCAGTGTTCAAGAATCTCACGCACCACAAACTGCACGAGCGCTTCGCCCAGATCCATCGTCTCAAAGAGGTCCGCAAAGGCCACCTCAGGCTCGAGCATCCAAAACTCAGTCAGGTGTTTTCTAGTCTTGGATTTCTCAGCGCGGAAGGTGGGACCAAACACGTAGACCTTCCCGAAGGCCATCGCCCCTACTTCGCCGTACAACTGCCCCGATTGCGTGAGATACGCCGTCTCCTCAAAATAAGGGGTAGAAAAGAGTGTTGAGGTGCCCTCGCAAGCACTGGGAGTGAGAATCGGGGCATCAAAGCGAATAAAGCCCAGCTGATTGAAGAAGCGCTGAGCCGTTTCAATGATCGCCGCTCTCACGCGCAACGCCGCCCACTGCCGCTGCGAACGTAGCCAGAGGTGGCGGTGGTTCATTAAAAACTCCACCCCGTGCTCTTTAGGCGAGATCGGATAACTCTCCGCTAGACTGAGGATTTGCAAGGACGCTACCGTTAGCTCCACCCCAAGACTGGAGCGGGGTTCCTTTTTCAAAACCCCAACCACTTCGACTGCCGACTCTTGGGTGACCGCTTCAAAGGCCTCCAAGGCTGCAGCCTCACAGACCCCCTGGATCAAGACCGCTTGCAAGTTTTGGGAACCATCGCGCAGAACGAGAAACTTAATTTTGCCAGAACTGCGCTTTTGATAAACCCAGCCCTTCACCCGCACCGTTTGCTGGTCAAAAGCGTCAGGGTTTTGGGCGGCTTGCTCAATGTAAAAACGAGGCAATCGGTACTGGGGGGCAGAGGGTGTATTCATGAGAAAACTCCAGACGTCAGGGGGGCTGAATCAAGCGGCTCGATCAAAGTGCTGGCTCAAGAGGCTTGAAAGAAAAAGAAAAAAAACGCGCCTAAACCGCACAGCTTCACTGCAAGTGGATGAGGCGCATTACTCCAGTTCCGCGGCTAAGCGGGCCATCGTCCGCACAAAAAGTCCAGAAGCGCCCTTTTTCGGACAATACGGCAAATGGCTGACCTGGTAGCCAGTTCCTGCAATATCCAAATGTGCCCAGCTCACGCCTACGCGAATGAATTGCCGCAAAAACACCGCAGCGCGAATCGTGCCGCCTAAGCCGTCGTTCGCCACATTCCTTAAATCCGCCTGATCCGTTAACAGATCATCTACGTAATCCTCATCCATCGGTAACGACCATAAACGCTCACCCGTGCGCTCACTAATAGCAAGCAACTGCTCCGTCAGCTGCGGCGAGTTGGCAAACAGTGCGGCGCGCAGTTTGCCTAACGCCACCGACACCGCCCCCGTCAGGGTGGCTAAATCAACAATGACATCAGGCTTGTAGGTGTGCGCAAAGTCCAAGGCGTCAGCCAGAATCAGTCGACCCTCCGCATCGGTGTTATAGATCTCCACCGTCTTCCCACTGCGTGAGGTCAAAACATTGCCCGGCTGAATCGCTTCACCGTCAGGCATGTTCTCCACGAACGGTAACAGCGCCACCACCCGGTTTTTGACTTTTAAGCGAGACGCCAAGAGCAATGCTCCCACCACGGTTGCAGCCCCCGTCATGTCGTGCTTCATTTCCTCCATGCGCAGCCCAGGCTTCAGCGAAATGCCGCCACTGTCAAAGGTCACTCCTTTGCCGACGAGCGCCAAGGTCTTGGGCTTGCGTGGCCCGGCGGCCACTGGAGGCGTGTACTCTAAAACCACAAACTGACTTTCCTGGCTTGAGCCTTGCCCCACCCCCAGAAATAGCCCCATTTTTTCTTTTCTCGCCTCGGCCTCAGATAAAATCCGGCACTTCCAGCCCTCTTTAGCGGCCAGTTTTTTAGCCTCCAGCGCATAAAAACTCGGGGTGCCGACGTTGGAAGGTAAGTTGGACCAGGAGCGGGTGAGTTGCACCGCTTCGGCCATGGCCTCAAGCTCCAAGATCAAGCGCGGTAAGGCTTTTTGCACTTCCAGCGACTCACTGACTAAGCTTAAGTGCCGCGGTTTGGGCTTAATGGCAGGAGTCGCAGGAGGGTTGCCTGGCGTTTTTTTGAAAAAGGCCGGGGCCTCTGCCGCAGTCAGTAAAAAACCTTCTAAAAAAGCTCGAATCCGCTCTAAAAGCGTGAGACTCTGTTCACTCGGGTGAGGGATGTTGGTGGCAGTGTGGGGCTCTAGCGTCTCTAGCCACAGCGCAGGGTGGGTCGCTTGGCTTTGCACCAGCTGATGCCACGCCTGAGCACCCGCCACGCGCAGCCGCTCCAGGATCAAGGAGTGGCTGAGCAGCGCCGATTGCTCGCGGTTGCGCGGCGCAGCCTGGCCTAGACCCAAGAAAAGAAAGTTTTCCATGGAATCTGGCACGGCAAAGCGGATAAATTGGGAGGAGGAAGCCGCTCCTTTAAAAACCCCGGCTTGCTGCAATTGTTGCAGCCGGGCGTGAAACAGCGGAACCAGTGGCAGTGCGCTGGTGGCGGTCAAGGTGAGCGCCGGGCTTGCATTTTTTTTACTACTGCTGCTGCCACCGCCTGCTGTTGCCTCCGCTTCAAACACCGCAAGGACGTGGGTGTCAGGGTGGGTGTCAGGGGAGCGATCTTTGCCGCCTGGGCTCGCTGAGTCCGAGGACTTGGAGGCCGTGGTTTTTTTGGCCTTCAGTTTCAAGTGGGTTTTGGCAGTGAAGCGGGAAAGCGGGAGAACGTGTAATTGAGGGATTTGAGTCATAAGTTTTAGGTTTCTAAGAGAGCCTTTTTTCTCTTTTCCTCAGGCTTAGCATAGGATCACAAAATGTTGAAGCGCTATCAAAATATTGTCGGTGGAATTTTTCGCTTAACTGATGCCGGAACGGTTGCTCTGGCTTGGGGGTTGGCCTATTATCTGCGCTTTACCTTGCCGCTCATACAAGTCACGCGCGGTTTCCCCAGTTTCCGGAAATATGCCGCCTTAACTCCGCTGGTGGTGGCGTTGTGGATGGTGGTGTTTAGCAGCATGCGGGTGTATCATTCGCGGCGGATGTTAAGTCCGCTGGCTGAGGCTTGGCTGCTGCTGAAGGCGCACGGGGCGGCCCTGTTACTGTTCATTGCCCTGACCTATTTGTTCTCAGAATACAAGTACTCGCGCGGGGTGATGCTTTATTTTGGTGCAGTAAGTGGCGTCAGTTTGTTGGGGTTTAGGTTTTTCTTGCGCAGTTTTTTGAAAACGGTGCGAGCCCGGGGGCACAACCTCAGGCATGTGATTGGCATTGGTGATGGCCGGGCCATGGCGACTTTGGTGCGGCGGATTGAGGAATTTCCGGAACTAGGCTTGCGCATGCTGGGGCTGATTGTGGAAGACCCCAGTCAGGTGCTGGGCGGAGCCCGAGTCGCAGATCACCTGACCGGGAGGACCGCACACCCGCCGATTCTCGGTGATTTTAGTCGGATTGCTGTTCTCTTGAAGCAATACCAGCCGGATCAGCTGTTTATTGCGCTCTCGCGCAGCCAATCGCCCCAGCTAGAGGGGATTTTAAGTGGGGTGGCTGAGCAAACGCTGGATATCCAGTTGATCCCTGATATTTTAGATTACGTCACGTTGGGGTGTAAGATTGAGGATTTTGAGGGCTTACCGGTGGTTCACCTCCACGATTCGCCGCTAGCTGGTTGGGGGGCGATCAATAAGCGGCTGATGGATGTGCTCTTGGTCTTGATCGTGCTGGTCGTGCTGGCGCCGCTGTTTGTCTTGATTGCGGTTTTGATCAAGTGGACTTCGCCTGGGCCGGTGTTTTACACCCAGGAGCGGATGGGGCTGGATGGTAAAAACTTTCAGATGATTAAGTTTCGTTCGATGGCAGTCGACGCCGAGCAGCAAGGCGGGGCTGTGTGGGCGCAACCCAACGATCAGCGGCGTACTCGCCTGGGCGCCTTGTTGCGTGGCACGAGCTTGGATGAGTTGCCGCAGTTTTGGAATGTTTTAAGGGGGGACATGGCGATTGTCGGGCCTCGGCCTGAGCGTCCTTTGTTTGTCGCGAAATTTCGGCAAGAAATCCCGCACTATATGCTGCGTCACAAGGTCAAAGCTGGCATCACCGGCTGGGCGCAAGTGCATGGCTGGCGCGGTAACACTTCGCTGGATCGCCGGATTGAGTGCGATTTGTTTTATATCCGTAACTGGTCTTACGGCTTGGATCTGAAAATTATGCTACTGACCGTCTGGCGCGGCTTCATTCATAAAAATGCTTACTAACCCCCTTGCTCCAGAGCCTCAGCGCCGCTTTTCCTCCTTCACCAGCTTGTGGCGCAAGCTTGATTCCTACTTGTTTCAAGAAGTCTTGCTGCTGTTTGGCGGCACCACCCTTTTTATTCTCTTCATTTTGCTGATGTTCCAGTGTTTGCGGCTGGCTGAGTATTTCATCGTCCAGAAGGCTTCAGGCGTTTTGCTCCTGAAGATGACCGCTTTTATGCTGATTTCTTTTTTGCCGATTACCCTGCCGCTCGCCTTTTTACTGGCAGTTTTAATGACGTTTGGCAGACTTTCTGCTGAAAGTGAGCTCGTGGCGATGAAAGCCGGAGGGGTCAGTTTTTTGCGGATCGTCTATCCGGTTGGATTGCTGGCCACGGGCGTGACGGTGATCAGTCTTTTTATTAACCTCTCTTGGGTGCCATGGGCAACGGTGACCGCCAAGCGCCATGAAATGATGATTCGGAACGCCAAAGTGGTGAGCGCCGTGCAGGGGGGCACCTTTACCCGCGGTTTTTTTAATTTGCTGCTATTTGCCGACGAATCCGACCCGGCTGAGAATCGCTTGCGCCGGGTGTTTATCTACGATGAGCGGGAGAAGAAAAATCCTCTCACTTATCTGGCGCAAGAAGCCGACATTATCCCGGTGCAATCGGAAGAGGGCGGGGCGGCTATTTTACTGCGGCTGCACCGGGGTAGCATGCATCAAAATCACCCGGAAGAACAGACCTATGAGCGGGTCAACTTTAAGACCTATAATCTTTACCTCAAGGTGGCCGGAGCCGGGCACGTCGCTTTCCAAAAACCGCAAATGATTGCTTTTTCCGAACTCAAACGCCGGATTGCCGCTGCCGTGGTGGGCTCGTCGGAGCATTCGGAATTGACCGCCGAGTTCTGGAAGCGCATCACCTTGGCCTTAAGTCCCCTACTCTTTGTCTTCGTGGGCATCGGGTTTGGCACCCAACGGGCACGAGTGGGACGTGCCGACTCGATCATGATCGGGTTTTTGCTGATCTTCTGCTACTGGCTGGTGCAAGCGTTCGCAGTGACCCTGGCTGAACAGGGTAAAGTGCCCGCTTTTTTGATTCTCCAGCTGCCAAATTTTGTCATGACCCTGTTAGGGATACTTGGCATTCGCCGGGCGATCTGGTAGCTTCTTCCAATGGGCGGGGAGCACTTCATGGCATGAATCAGTAATTTTTAAGTTGCAGTGACACTCATTGCTGGCGCCTTTTTTTGCATGAATTCCCTCGTTTTTGTCAAAAGAGATCCCACTTGAAAGAATTGAAATTCGAGTGTGGATAACTTTTTCTCTTTTTGGCAAAAGAAGGGCAAATAGCTAAAATAACTTAATCATTTCAAGATCTTACAAATTGTGGATAACTTGGCACTTTGGTGTGGATAACTTTTATTCCGATGGGTCTTTGACGCTCGGTGAAGGGCTATTTTCCGGGTCAGGTGTTGCCGGTAGACGGGGGCGATCCGTGAAGAGCAAGACAGAGCGAGGACCGTTTTTTTCGGCAAAATGCAAGGTGGCATCGGGTTGCCCGGAAACCCAGTTTTTCGCAGCAGACGACATCGGCTGATAAGGCTGATCGTTGTAACTAAAGGTGACAGCTTTAGAGTTGGAGACTTGAAATTGCAGGGTTTGCATCGCCCGTAAGGTCAAGGTATTGGGTTTGCGGATCACAAATTTTCTTAAAGGACGCTGGTCGATTTGAAAGCGCACCCAGACGTCAGCGTTGACCTGAAATTTCACCTTGTGTTGGATCTTTTGTCCCTTCAAGTCGCGCCCGGAATCCAGTGGATCCAAGGGGTTGGCGCCCACGGCGGTGGCAAGCGACGAGTCGTTGGGACTGTCGCTGGAACTGTCACTGACGCTGACAGCCGGCAGCAGCGACCTTGCGCCACTGCTTTGTTCTGGCGCTGGGGTGCTCGAGGGCGGCGGCGGCGTCGTCGTCGTCGTCGTCGGTGGTAAGGAAGCGGTCAAGCGATTGGGCAACGAGCCCACAACCGCGACCGGTGAAGCGGCTACCGTAGGACTTGTGACGATTTTTTGCGAGTCAGTTACCTGGTCTTTTAAGGCGTTTTTGGGTAACTTGCCTTGGGCCGTTTCCGTCAGCTGGCTGTTACGAGCGTTACTGGGCTGCGGGCTTGGGCTTTCTACGGGTCCGAATTTGACCCCAGCGCTTGGCAGCAGGTTACTGCCATTAGCCACGCTTGCGCCGTTTAAGTCAGCACTTGCCTGCACTTGCGAGCGCAAGCGCTCGAGGTTTGAGAGTGAGCGGGAGGAGCGCTGGGGCTTAAAAAGTAAAATGGCAAAGGTTCCCAAACAAATGAAGCTGACCATCATGAAAGCCAGCAGCATGCGGCTTTGATTGAGGCCTTCTTTTTTTTCAAAGGCATAGCCACTGTGGCCGGATTCGCGGTTGGGGCGCTCGGCTGATTTTAAGTCAATGAATTTGCGGTAACGACTCAAAATCTCCTTGGCGTCTAGGCCTAAAAAGCGGCAGTAAGAGGTGACAAAACCACGGATAAAGGGCTTTGCAGGCAGCTCAAAAAAATGGTCGTTTTCTAGGGCGTGCAAGATTTTTGCACCGACCTTGGTGGCAGAGGCCACTTGCTCGATGCTGATATTGCGTTTTTCCCGCTCTTGTCGCAGGAATTCTCCTAAATTTATTTCGTGGTCTGCTGACATTTTATCCTTTTTTAAAGTCGTTTTTGAGTCATGCTTGCGCTGACTGGAGCGCTTTTTGCGGACCGCTCTTCACCCTCTCAGCGTGCTCCCTTCCGTTTTCGGTCACCTCAAGGTAAAAGCTTCAAATCATTCAAGGCTTGCTCCGCCCACGTCGAGTTGGGATAGAGGCTTTGCATTTCTAAGAAGGTTTTTCGAGCTAAGTCGTACTGTTTGGTCTTTTGATACGACTGACCTAAGGCTAAGTGGGCGTCGGCAAATTTGGAGCAGTTTTTTTGCGTGGCTTTCAAAAAGTCGCTAATCGCCTCGCGCATCCGCGAGTCTTGCGCTGCTAATTGCCCGCGGTAATAGCGGGCAACACAACTGCGCTGGGAGGAGGCATTGATAGCTTGATTAAAGTAAGTCTCAGCTTCCATGAACTGCCGCTGTTTGAACTTAAGAATCCCTAAATTGGTATACGCTTTATAGGCATCGCGAAACAGCGGGTCTTTGGCGGCAAGCGTGAGCGGAGCGACTGCCGCTTGCCAGCGACCGGCATCCACAAGCAGTTTGCCTAAGGTATTGCTGGCTTCTGAAAACTGGGGTCTTAACTCCAGGGCATGTTGCACTTCGTGAATGGCGGATTCTAGGTCCCGTTTAGCAAAAAAAGCCAAGCTCTTGGTGTGGTAAATCTCAGCGAGGCTCGAGTCAAAGCGCTCGGCTGCAATCGCGTTTTCTAGCGCGCCAGTGGGGTCGCCTTCCAGCAAAGCGCCGTTAGCAATTTTCAGCAGCATGATGGCTTTTTCAGAGGCGGTGTATTCTTTTTTGCTGACCTCAGCCCCCGCGCAACTGGCGAGAAGTCCGCCTACGAGCAAGGGCGTAAGGCGCTGGCGATAAAGTGGCAGCAGGCGGCCATCAAAGCCGCTACTCTTGCGCTTGGGCTGTCGGGGTTGCTGACAGGAGTGGTCCTGACTGCCAGAGTCATGACGAACCCTGTGGCCTAAGCCCAGAAAGCGCGAACGATTGAGAAAACCCAAACCGGTCCAGTGCTGTAAAAAGTTAAACTTCCCCATCTCTTACTTAAAATAGATTTCAATTTCACTTTAGTCAAAGAATCTCTTTTTAATTTCTCATAAAAATCGCAACTGATTCCAAATGGGGGGTCTGGGGAAAAAAATCGAGGATCATCAGTTTTTTGAGGCGCCATCTGCCCTGACCCCCCTGCGCTAAGGCGCCCCACTGCAGAAAGCGGGCCACGTCCTTGGCAAAGGCGTCGACCTGGCAGCCGATCAAAAAGATCGTGGAGGCCTTCAGTCGGTCTAAATGGGTGGCCAGCGCAAAGAAGCTGTCGGCCAAGCCTGCGCGCGGCGGGTCCAAGAAAACTGTGAGTGGCAACCGCACGTCAGGTAAGCGAACCTGTTGTAGCCAGTCGACTACCCCGCGGGTGTGAAAATGGCGCTGGGCGAAGGGTTGGGGGCGGGTGTTGCTTGGGAAGCCTAGGTCTTGATGGTGGAGGCGGTGGTGGGGCTGATCAGTGTCGACCACCCGGATGTCGTGAAACGGGCCGTCGCTGAAGACGTGCGAAAGGTTGCCAGAGCCACCAAAAAGATCAAAAAGGGTGCCTTTTAGCTCCCCTATTTGCACTTCCGTGAGCAGCCATTGCTGCAGGCGCAGATTCTGTTGATCATGAATTTGCCGGAAGCCCTGGGCGGCATGGGGCTGATTCCAGGCACGAGTGACGCGCAAGTCGGGCGGCTGCACTTCCAGCTCGACCTTAAAGTCGCGCCCGCCAAAGCGTGCACTTTCTTGGATGACCGCAGGTAAGGCGGCGTTCAGTTCCGGGCGGGCGAGATCACAGTGGGAAATGGCAACCCGTTCGTGACTCTGGAAGCGTAAAAAGCCTACTTCGGGGTAACGGCCCCGCAGTTGGATGCGGTTGCGGTAATTCCAGACCTGCGAGGCTGCAAGCTCCTCCCAGTCCGCCCGACTTTGGCTGGGTGGTTGCGGTGGGTGAGGGGCAGGCTGAGGAGGCGGTGCGTGAGCCGAGCGTTTGGCTAAGAGCGGGGCAAGCAGTGTTTCTGCTTCTTCAGGCAGATCGGCAAGCGGGACTTGGGCGCGGTGCAGGGCTTCAAAAAGCCCTCTTTTTTTAGTTTGCCACTGGGTGGCATAGGGTAGGTGTTGCCACTGGCAGCCTCCGCACTGGGTAAACACCGGACAGCGCGGAGTGAGGCGCAAGGTTGAGGGCTCTAAAATCTCCACGATCTGGGCGTGGGCATAAGCCGCCGGATGGGGAGGGTGGCGACTGCTGCTTGCCACTTGCAGTCTGTCGCCTGGGGCTGCAAAAGGAATGAACAGCGTGCGGCCTTGGGCATCGCGTGCCACTCCCGCACCGCCGCGGGAGAGGTCGGTGACGGTCACGGTTTGGAGTGCGTGAGGGTGAATGGGCGGCTTCACTTGCGGCTTCAAGGGGTGAGACATGGCAGTAAGGGGGGGTTGGGAAGTTTTAGGGTTTACTTTCTCAAGAACGCTATTGGTTCGGTTGGGGTAAGGGAGTAAGAGGTAAGCTTTTTTGGTTTTTACAAAAGTGGCTTTTAAAATCCAGCCCTTACTGATAGTTTCTAGCACGAAGGAAAATAAAGCTGAAACTCTATTATGGCGAAAAACATTCGAAATTTTTGTATTATTGCCCACATTGATCACGGAAAGTCCACTTTAGCCGATCGCCTCTTAGAGCGCACCGGGACGGTCACGAGTCGCGAGATGGAGGCTCAGTATCTCGATAGCATGGACATTGAGCGTGAGCGTGGGATTACGATTAAAGCCCAAAGCGCCAGACTCAATTACCGGGCAAAAGACGGTCAAACTTATGTCTTGAACCTGATTGATACCCCAGGACATGTCGATTTTACTTACGAAGTGTCGCGCTCGCTTGCCGCTTGTGAGGGGGCGATTCTGGTGGTGGACGCCTCGCAAGGGGTGGAGGCTCAGACCTTGGCGAACGTCTTTATGGCGCTAGAAAACTCGCTTGAGGTCTTTCCGGCGGTGAACAAGATTGATTTGCCTTCGGCTGATCCTGAGCGGGTGTTGCAAGAAATTGATGAGATGATTGGCTTAGTGGACACCTCACGGGCAGTTTTTTGTAGCGCTAAAAGTGGGCTCGGGATTGACGATATCTTAGAGGCGGTGATTCGCTATTTTCCCAGCCCGCCTGACCGCGATGATGAGCCGCTGCGGGCCCTGATTTTTGATAGCTGGTATGATCCCTATCAAGGGGTGATTGCCTTGTGCCGGGTGATGGCGGGACGCTTAAAGCCTGGGATGCGCATTCGGCTGTTTTACGTCGGTAAGGAGTTCACGGTAGGCGAGGTGGGGGTGTTTACCCCCAAGTTTAGCAAGGTGGCTGGGATTAGCAGCGGCGAGGTGGGGGCGCTGGTGTGTGGGATTCGCGACGTCCGCGATATGCGAGTCGGCGATACCCTGATGGAGGTGGGGAATCTCGCCTTAGAACCACTAGCGGGCTTCAAGGAAGTCAAGCCGATGGTGTTTTGCGGGGTATATCCGATTGACGCTGATCAGTACAATGAGCTGAAAGATGCCTTAGAAAAGCTGCAACTCAATGACTCGGCGGTGAGTTTTGAGCCTGAGACGTCGAGCGCCTTGGGGTTTGGCTTTCGTTGTGGCTTTTTAGGGCTGTTGCACATGGATGTGGTGCAAGAGCGCTTGGAGCGGGAGTATGATTTAGCGCTGATCACCACGGCGCCTTCGGTCATTTACCGGGTCACGCAGACCGATGGCGGGGTCTTAATGATCGATAACCCCTCGCGGTTGCCGGAATTGACCAAGATCGTCAGCATTGAGGAGCCTTATATTCGTTTGACCTTACACTTGCCAGCCGAATTTGTCGGCGTAATGATGACGCTTTGCAATGAACGGCGTGGAATGCAAGAGAAGTTGGACTATCTCACCAAGGACCGGGTCTCGTTGGTCTACACTATGCCTTTGAATGAGATGGTTTTTGATTTTTATGACAAATTAAAAAGCTCCACTAAGGGCTACGCCTCTATGGATTATGAAATTATTAATTATCAAGTGGCAGATTTGGTGAAGCTTGATATTCTTATCAATAATGAGCCTGTCGATGCGCTTTCACTGATCATTCACCGCGATAAGGCGGCTCACCGGGGTCGCGAGCTGGTGAAGAAAATGAAGGAGCTGATTGACCGTCAAATGTTTGAAATTGCTATCCAAGCGGCGATTGGTGCCAAGATTGTCGCCCGCGAGTCGATCTCGGCGCTCAGGAAGAACGTCACGGCCAAGTGTTACGGGGGCGATATCAGCCGGAAGCGTAAGTTGCTGGAGAAGCAAAAAGAGGGCAAAAAGCGGATGAAGCAGATCGGCAATGTGGAGATTCCGCAGGAGGCTTTTTTAGCGGTTTTAAAAGTAGACTAAGGGGGGAGCCAGTATGTATCAAAAATATCTTGAACCGATCATTGAAGAGTTCACCACTGGGGACTATTACCGCGAAGTTTACCTGGCCAAACTTGAGTATTTTGATAAGGCAGGGATCGTCTACGAGGATGACCGGGAGTTTGAGCAGCGAATGTGCATCTTTATGGACTGGTATTTGTTTGATCGCGACTTGCCGGGGGTGGATTTGACGCCGGTGAAATACTTCTTTTTAAAGAATAAGGATTCCCTGACCAGCGAGAATTTGAACATTTACCGTGACTTTTGCTCGACGATTCACTCAATTTTTAAGCTGAAACGGTTCACCTGGAACCGCAAATCGCTGGTGGTTTTGGACTTGTTTTCCAATCAAACCCACGTGGTGAATGACTCAGAGTTGACCAAGGGGTTTGCGCCCAGAGACATTTTTGAGGGGAGAATTATTCATTTTAAGGGCAATGTTGAGTTCTCGCGAGGCTTTTGTTTTCATCCAAGCGACATGGAGTCGTTCATCTTGAAAGAGGTCAAAAAAGTGCGCTTTCAAGATAAGAGCCGGCAATCTAAGCTGATTTTGCAGTTGGCCTCGATGAAGTTAAAGCATATCAGGTTTGCACACATTGATATCAAACAGATCTACAAGGTGGAGTCGCGAATTTAACGGTGCGATACGGCTTCGGGGTGCGCTGCAGGGGGAGGGGCGTAGTTTTTACTGCAGGAGGGTGTCTTTCTTGCGTTTTTTTTGAGTTTTTTTTGAGTTTTTTTTATGACGCTTTCTTTTTTTTAAAACCATGAACTCTACACCCCTTCCCCCCCTCTCGCTGGCCAGTCAGGCCACCACCCCGGACAATCGCTTACTGCCACTGAAGATTTTAGCGGTTAAAATTCGGGCGTTAGGCGATACCGTGCTGCTCACGGCGTCGTTAAGCGAGTTGCGCAGGCATTACCCTAGCGCTGAGATCCATGTGCTCGTGGATCAGCGCTTTGCGGAGATCGTGCAAGGAGTGGCAGGAGTGTCAACCGTTTGGCGTTATCAAACGGGGTTATCTTGGGTGCAGCGAGTGCTCCAAAACCGGCGTTTCGGGCAGGCGCTTGCAGCGGAGCGCTTTGATGTGGCCTTGAACTTTCATGCAAGCCTGAGCAGCGCCAGGCTGGTGCGACGCTCGGGGGCCGCGGTGAAAGCAGTGCATTTTCATGATTTTCACCAGCGCGATCGCTTTTCAACCCATAAAATCCCGGATCAGTGGGTCCTGAAGCCCGCTATCCAGCGGGATTTAGATACCCTGAGAGCGCTGGGGCTGGAGTGCGGTTTGCAAGTCATGCCGGGCCTGGAGTTGCAAGAGCACGAGCGGGCGTGGGCGCGGGAAAAAGTGGGTGGCATCGGCACCTCCCTCCCCTCCTCCTGCTTCTCCTCCACTGTCCCCTCTTCTTTGTTGGGGCTTGCGCCTGGGGCTAGTCGCACGACTAAGGCTTGGCCGCCTGAGCGTTTTGCGGCGCTGGCCGACGCGTGGTGGCGGATGAGCAGGGAGAGCGAGAAACGGCCGGGCAAGGAGCCGGCGCGTGTTGTCGTGCTTTTGGGTAGTCCCGCCGAAAAAAACTTGCTGACCGCAGTTGTGGCTGAAGTGCGCAGGTTGCAAAAGCAAAACGTGGGTGACGAGCGGGCAGAGGCAGAGGCAGACCTGCCCTGGCTGCAGGTGTGTTGTGATCTCTCGGTGCGCGAGCTGATGGCGGTGTGCTCGCAGCTTTCCTTGCTTGTGGCCAATGATTCTGGCCCCAAGCATGTGGCGGTGGGCTTGGGAATACCCACCCTCACGCTGTTTGGTCCGGAGGATCCGTTTGAGTGGCATCCTTATCCGCAGCAAGAGCATCCTTATTTTTATAAAAAAAACTTAGCGTGTCGTAATCAGGGCTTGTTTCCTGAGTATCCTTGGTGTGGGATAGAGCGTTGTGAGGTGGAAAAACATCGATGCATGACGGACATTACGGTGGCTGAGGTGGTGGCAAAAATGACTGAGCACTTCGATCAGCAGCAAAGTGCTGGGCACGGCGGTGGGCACGGAAATGGCAAGCCCAGAGCAAGCGGCAGTGGCGTCGTGGGCGAGGGGAGTTGGAGGCGTCGGGAGCGGTTTGCGGGGCAGGAGGCATCACCGCCGAGGCCGGCGTTTTTGGTCTCAGGCTTTAGCTTGATTCGGCACGGCGTGAGTTTTGATTACCCCTTTTTGGAGTCTTTGCGCTCCCTCTTGCCGTGGGTGGACGAGTTGGTGGTGAACGTGGGAGAGGGGCAAGATGAGACGTTAGCGCAGGTGGCCCGCTTTTGTGAGCAAGAGGGGGCCGGGAAGGCTCGCTTTTTTGTCAGTTCCTGGCAGTTAGAGGACGAGGCAAAGCAACGCGGTGGAAAAATTCTGGCCGAGCAAACCAATCTTGCTTTAGCGCAGTGCCGGGGCGATTGGTGCGTGTACTTGCAAGCCGATGAGGTTTTGCATGAGGACGACGGACCGCTGTTACGGCAAGCGCTGCTGCAAGCCCACGGGCGGCCTGAGGTGGAGGGGTTGTTGTTTGATTATAGGCACTTTTACGGAGCTTACAACGTGATTCAAGTCTCCCGCAGCGTTTATCGCAAAGAGGTGCGTGCGGTGCGAAAATCAGCTGGGCCCCAGAGTGTTGGCGATGCACAAAGTTTTCGTGGGCAAGGTGGCCGTAAATTGGCGGTCTTGCCTGCGGGAGGCGCCCGTATTTTTCATTACGGCTGGGCGCGGCATCCAGAAGCGATGCGGCAAAAGACTTTCTTTATGGACCAGCTGTATCACGGCAAGCCCTCGCTCGAAAATCAGGCCGCCGGGCTGCCGCATACCGGTCATAATTATCGTTATAAGAAGTTTTGGGGCTTGCGGCAATTTTCTGGCAGTCATCCTGCGGTGATGGCCGCAAGGGTGGCGCATCCCACCTGGACCTGGGATCTGAGGGCGTCGCCTTGGACCTTTGGGCTTCGGGATGTTCGTAAAATCGTGCTGGGTCTGTTAGAGCAACTGAGCGGGAGACGCTGGTTTGAGTACCGCAGTTACCGGTTGCTCCCTCCCCAGCACTTAGCCTCTTTAGCGTCGTCGTCGGCAGCGTCTAAAACTGAGAGGGGTCAACGGTCATGAGCGGTAGCGGCAGCAGTTCGCCTAGGGTGTCTTTGGCGTCTGGATCGTCGGTTGCTGTCGTGGTGGCTTGCTACAATCAAGCAGCCTTGTTGCCGCTGCTCTTTGCGAGTCTGGCGCGGCAAACTGTGAGTGATTTTCAGGTGATTCTGGCTGACGATGGCTCGTCGGATCACACCGAGCAGCTCGTGGATCAACCTGCTACGCCGTTTGCGCTAAGCTGGATCACCCAGCCTGATTGCGGTTACCGTAAATCGAAAATTCTCAATCAGGTGTTGCGCCAGACGCGGGCTGATTACTTAATTTTTCTGGACGGCGATGTTTTTTTGGAGGCCCATTTTCTGGAAGATCACTTAAGCTTAAGACGGCCTGGGGCTTTTGTGGCCGGTCGCAGGGTGGATCTCAATCAAGCATTAACCGAGCAGGTTTTGCAGCAGTTTGCCGCGGCGCAAGCGGCAGGCGCAGTCCCCGCTTGGCTAACGCAGCTGGAGGAGCGTTTGCCGTGGATGGCTCTGCAAGAAGGCCTGAGGCCTGGTGGGGGGTTTGACGGGTGGCGGCAATGCAAGCGCAGCCTGCGCGTGGTTGCGCCTTTTTGGCGTAAGCTGTTAGGCTATGACCTGCCGCTGGATCTCTTGGGCAGCAATTGGAGTGGCTGGCGGGAGGACGTGCTTGCGGTCAATGGCTTTAACGAAGCGCTCGAGGCTTACTGGGGGGAGGACGGCGATCTTTTTGCCCGTCTCATTCACGCCAAGCGCCAGGTGATCGGGGTGAAGAGTCAATGCTTGCAAGTGCACCTGTTTCATCCGCGGCGGGTGCCTGACCCTAAGCATCAGTGTCTTTACCAGGAGAGATTACAAGACTTAAGTTACGTGTGGGCGAAAGAAGGAGTGCGATGAAATTGCCCTTAAGTGTGGCGGTGATTACTCATAATGAGGCCCCATCGATTGCCAGGACCTTGGCGAGTGTGGCCGCCTGGGCAGGCGAGATGCTGGTGGTTGATTCTGAGAGCACGGATGACACGCGCGAGATTGCTGCAAGTTGCGGGGCGCACGTGTTAGTGCAGCCCTGGTTGGGGTATGGGCAGCAGAAGAATTTTGCCAGTCAAGCGGCTCAGTACGACTGGGTCTTCAGTCTGGATGGCGATGAAGAGGTGTCAGGTGAGTTAGCGGCAGCCCTGCAGGAGCTTTTTCGCCAAGAAGCAGAAGCAGAAGAAAAAGACGCGACGAAGCAGGTGACGCGACGGGGGCGGGCTGCGGGCGGACTTAACCCAAAAGTGGTGTATGCCTTTGCGCGGAAGAATTATTTTGGCCAGCATTGGATTCGGTACGGTGGCTGGTATCCCAATTATACCGCGCGCTTAGGTCATCGGGCTTGGAGTCGCTGGAGTGAGCCGTTTGTGCATGAAACGCTGCAAGCCTACGGGGGGCATTCAGCGGCGGATCAGGCGTTGCTTGGACGACCCCAGAAAATTGCAGCCCCCTTGATTCACCACACCTTTGCGTCGTTGGAAGAGCAAGTGAGGACTAATCTGCGCTTTGCCCGCCTGGGCGCGCAAGACTTGCTGCAACGCAAGGTGCGGTATCCCCGCGTTGCGCTGGTCTTAAAGCCGCTGGGTAAATTCGTTGAGCTTTTTTGGCTCAAACGCGGATTTCTTGATGGTTGGGATGGCTGGCTGATTGCCGTGAATGCCGCTTATAGTATGTTTCTCAAGTATGCTTTTTTACGGGAGTATCAAAATAATGACTCAAATAAGCCCTCTTAGCCCCCCCCCGAGGCGCCCCCTTCTCATCCTCGATTGTAACCGTGACCCGAGCTCTTTTGGGGCGCGTGAGATTATCCAAGCGTTACGCGAGGCTCAGGCAGGGGAGGCTCAAGAGAACGGGTGGATCACCGTGCGGCGAGCAGCCCCGCCGCAGGATTTGCCGTCTTTTTTTGCCCCGCCAGGCGGGGCTGATGAGGCTTTGTGCCGTTTTCGTGGGGTGATTATTTCAGGCTCCCGCACCTCGGCGTTTGAGAAGCAGCCTTGGATTGAGGCACTTTTGGCTTGGATTCGTCAGGCGGTGAGTCTCAAGCTACCGCTGCTGGGGATTTGCTTTGGGCATCAGATGCTGGCGCGCGCTTTAGCCCCCGACGAACCAGATGCTGGCTTGGGCTTGTGCGCTCAGCCGCGCTTAGGTTGGTGCGCGGTGGAGCATGCAGCGGTCTCCTCGCTTTTGCGCGGGGTGGCAAACCCGTTTCTTTCCTTCTCTTCACACGCTGAAGAGCTCAAACACCTACCTGCAGGCTTTCGCCTGCTGGCACGCACCCGGCATTCCCACGAAATTCAAGCCATTCAGTGGCAAAATCAGCCAGTTTTCGGGGTGCAGTTTCATCCGGAAAAAGATGCAAGCGCTGCCAGACGGGCGCTCAGTTCGCAGCAACCTTTCTTCAACTCGCAACTTGCGGCTAGCCAAAACGAAGCCGCTCCCGTGTTTTGGCCGCCTGGCATTGAAAGCAAGCAACAGGCTTTAGCCAAGCAACTGTTTGGGAACTTTCTCGAGATTTGTCATCCGTGAAGCAGGCTAAAGGCGTGAGCGTTGGTGTTGAAGAGGTCGGTTGCAAGTGGCGCAGTGGTTGGCGGCGTTGGCGATTACCGCTCGTCAAGCTGACCTTTGTGGCTGGTTTAATGGTCTTTTTAGTGCAAAAAAAAATCATTTCCTATGAGGCCATGCAAGGGGCCTCCCAGCAATGGCCGCTTTTGTTACTCGGTTTTTCGTCTTTGGCACTCGCCATGGGCTTAGGCGTGGTGCGCTGGTATTGGCTGCTCCAGGCGGTCGGGCTGCATTTAAGGCCCTGGCGGGTATTTCAGTTGACGATGATTGGTAATTTTTTTAACATCGCGATTCCCGGCGCGGTGAGTGGCGATTTTCTAAAAGGCTATTACATCCTCCAGCAAGCAGGCGATGCCCTCAACGTCTCCCAAGGTCGGGTGGTGATGAGCATTATCATGGACCGGTTGGTGGGATTGTCGGCGTTGGTCTGGCTTGCCGCTGCAAGCTTAGGCTTGGAGGGGCAAGCCGCCACTACCACAACGCTAAGGGAGGGCATCGGTCTTATGATGGGGCTTGGGGCTTTGGGGATAGCGGCGTTTTACGGCTATTTGCTGCTGGTTTCTGCGCAGCGCGACCCACTGCTCAAGGGTTTGAGCCGGCTGAGCAAAAAGTTTCAGGGGCTAAAAACATTACAAACCCTTTACTTGAGCTTACGGGGCTATCACACCCACCCAGTCGCGCTCTTGGCTTCGCTGGCCCTGTCGCTGGTGATTCATCTTTTAACCGGCTCAAGCTGTTGGTTATTTGCCCGAGCCTTAGGCGATCAGACGGTATCTTTGATCCAAGTGACCAGCGTCGTTCCGTTTGGCCTGCTGATCAATGCCATTCCGCTTGCGCCAGCAGGCATGGGGACCGGAAATTATGCCTTTGCTCAGCTCTTTGGCTGGGTGGATTCGCCTTGCGGGGGGGATGTCTATAGCTTATTTGCGCTGTCCACCATCCTGTTAAGCAGTGTGGGCGGGGTGATTTATCTGCGCTTTTCTCAGGCCAACCCCACCCCCGCTCACGGCGGGACCGGGTCACAAGACCGACAGCAACGCTAAGGGCGCATTTTTAAGTGAGAGCCGACTGGACTGACTAATCGCCGACTTTTCTGCCGGCATTCTCAGCCGGGATCTCTTGCACCTGCTCCAATTGCTGACCGGGAGCCCAGGTGAGGGTTTTCTGCGGCTTTTGGGCGGCGGTGCCTGCTGTTGTCGGAAGATTTTTGGGGGGGGGCGGACTCAGGTATTCGGGATGATAGACCCCGGTTTCGGTGATTCTGGCTAAGGTATTAAAGTGATCTAACCAAAAGGTGCGCTCACTTTCCCTGGGGAAGCCTTCGACCTCATCCGCCATTTTTTGATAGTGCCTGGTGAGTAGGGCGCGGTTGGTGGCCACGTCCCAAGTTTTTGATTCCTCAATTTTGGCGTATAGGTTGGCGCTCATGGGATCTTGCGACCGGCGCTGACCCTGCACTGGCACGTGATCTTGGGTGAACGCCCTGAGGCGATTGATTTCAGTGGTGGCAAGCGGCTTGAAAAAAGCGCCAGTGGGCTTTTTTTGCAAACGACTGAGCGGTTTTTCTGCAGGGTATCCCTCCGGGTGCTGAGGGTGATAGCTCCCAGTTTCGGTGAGCTGCGAGAGGGTGCCAAAATGCTCCGACCAAAAGCGTCGTTCCGCGGGATTGGGTAGTTTTTTTACTTCTTGCACCATCGCTTGGTATCGACTGGCCATTTGGAAGCGGTTGGTGGTCACGCCCCAGTTTTTTGCAGCCTCAATTTTTGAATAAATGGGGGCGCTCGCAGGATCCTTAGGCGCTGGGACTGGGGCAAGCGCCGCGTGGTTTTTATCATAAGCCCGGATGCGGCTGAGTTCGCCGCTGGTCGGGGGCAACGAGAAAACTTCAGCCTGCGCTTGAGGAGATGATCGCAGCAGCAGCAGCAGCAGTAACAGGGCATAGCTTGCTTGAGTCTCGTAACAATGAGCGGTGCGTAACGGCTTGCGCGCTAATCGTAAGCGCTGCGTAGTCAGTTCCATGTGGTAATCCCCCCGAAATGACAATTTTTTGCTTATTTAATCGTAAAACGGGTCAGCCTTAGTGTCAATCCCAGGCGAGTACAAGAGTCAGTACAAGAATCGGGCTGGTCGGGTGAATGACCTGGAAAGCCCGCTTTTCTTGTGTTGGGTCATGACTAGCAAAGCGCGCGCGCGCGGTGGTTGGTAGGTAGGCGGGTAGGTCGCTCGGTTGTGCGGTCGTACGGATAGGCGAGGAGGTGACCCCCGGGGGGGCAGGGCTGGAACGCGTGCGCCGAGGTTTTTTCGCTTGTCGCAGGGAGGCCTGCTCGGGTAAGAAAAGTCCCATGCGCTCATGGCCTCCTGTTGGTGCTTTCAGTCAGACCCCTTCCCAGGCTGCGCCGCCGCAGACCCTTCCCGAGTTGCGTCCTTTTCAAAAGCAGGCCTTGGAGCTTTTAGCGGACGCAGGGCGTCATCTCTTGTGTCTCGCGCCGACCGGCTCTGGGAAGAGTCTCATTTACGAACGCTTAGCCATGGTGCCTGGCCAACGCACCTTACTCATTACTCCCCTCGTTGCGCTGGCAAGACAGCAGTATCAGCGCTTAAAACAGCTCGGTCTTGACGTGGTGTTAGGTTCAGGCGGGGGGGGCGTGCAAAGGCCGGACTTTAGGCCGCATTTAATGATGCAAGCCTGGGTGGTGAGTCCAGAGACCCTGCAGTTTGGAGCCTGGCAGGAGCTGCTTACGCAATGGCAGCCCAGTTTTCTGGTCGTCGATGAGTGCCACTGTCTTTGGGATTGGGGCGAGCAGTTTCGTCCGGCCTTTCATCTTATTCCAGCGCTTTTTCAGCAGGTGATGCTCAGGGGGAGGGTGGTGGGGGGGCGAGACCAGCCGCCTTTGGCCCGCAGTCTCTGGCTCACGGCCACCTTACCGCCCAGCGCCAAAGCGCAACTGAAAGCCGCCCTTGCGCCAACCGAACTGACTGAGATGGGCTCGTTTGCCCTGCCGGCTCAGCTGTTTCTTGCCGTCCGCCAGGTGCCGCTAGTCGATCGTCCGGCCGCCTTAATGGCTTGGCTCCTCGCACAAAATACCCAAGGCCTGATTTTTGTGGCCTCACGCTCAGCCACCACCCGGGTGCATCGCTTGGTGGCCGCCGCGTCACTCCGCCTCCGCACGGCGATCTATCATGGCGGACTGAGTCAAGAGGAGCGGCAGTCGGTGGAGCAAAAAATTGAAGCCAAGGCGATCGACTGGGTGATTGCCACCTCAGCCTTTGGGATGGGCATGAATTATCCGCACTTGCAGGCGGTGGCGCTCTGGCATCTCCCTTTTTCCGTCCTAGCCCTAGTGCAAAGCATTGGGCGGGTGGGCCGCAACGCACAGCAGCCTGGTCAAGCCTTGGTTTTTTGGGATCATGATGATTTTCAATCCCTGGATTGGATGCTGCAAGATTCGGTGCAAAAGAAAAGCGAGCTCACCCAGCTGAAACACTTTTTTGCAAAAAAGCAGTGTCGTCTGCAGTCGCTACAGGAATATTTTTCACCTGCGGTTGCCCAAGCTACTCTTGACGGTGAGCAAGCAGTAGGAGGATGCGGGCGTTGTGATTTTTGTGTGGAATCGCAAAGAACCGATTCCCACGCTCTACACTCCTAGGCTCTACCGGTGCTGCTTGTCACTTCCGTCCTTGACAGAAGCCATTGCCTTGGGTATTCCTCTTGCACCTCGTTTTTTGATCCAGTCAAAGGCGAATGCGTTCAAAAAGAGCAAAAAGCGGTTGCAAGGCTTGTCGCCTCGGCTTGGGAAAAGCGCCTTTTGCGGAAGGCGGGGAAGTTTGCGCATTTATTTTCAGTGACAAGCAAGGTAGACTAGGGGCAGACGAAAAATGCCAAGGAGTTAAGGTGACGGTGTGGCCTAGTGCCGTTTGAGGTAAGGCCACGACACGGGCAGTGCGTGGGCTTAGGTTTGCAAAAAAAGTAAAAAGAGAGGGGTTCGAAGGTGCATATTTTTAGTTCCGCTTCGATGGAAAGTCGATTTATCGCGGCTTCAATTCTGTTGATCTTCAGTATTGTGGCCAGCAAAGCGGCTGGCCGCTTTGGGGTTCCCTCTCTTTTAGTCTTTCTGGGCGTCGGAATGGCAGCAGGATCGGATGGTCCTGGGGGGATTTACTTCAATGATCCGCAATTAGCGCAAACACTCGGGGTGATTGCCCTGATTTTCATTCTTTTTGCAGGCGGTCTGGAAACCATTGGCAGCCTGGCTAAGCCCGTGGCCTGGAACGGTTTAGCACTGTCCACGATTGGAGTTCTAGTCAGTACCGGGCTAGTGGGGTGGTTTGCCTCGACTTTCTTGGATTTCTCCTTTCTAGAAGGATTGTTGCTTGGGGCCACCGTGTCATCGACCGATGCGGCTGCGGTTTTTACGGTCTTGCGCGGGCGTAACTTTAGCTTAAAAGGCTATATTAAGCCTTTGTTGGAGCTGGAATCAGGCAGCAATGATCCGATGTCGGTGTTTCTCACCGTCAGCCTCCTAAAATTGATCACCCAGACGGAGGTCTCAGCCTGGAGCCTGGTCCCGATGTTTTTTCAAGAAATGTTCTTGGGCATGATCATGGGGATTGTGGCAGGCAAGCTCAGTATCCAGGGGATCAATCGCTTGAAGCTGGAGTTTGAGGGACTGTATCCGGTTTTAACCATCTCGGTGGTGTTTTTGATCTACGGGGTGACGGAAAAAATTGGAGGCAACGGCTTTCTGGCAGTTTACTTAGCAGGCATGACGTTGGGCAATGGCAACTTTTTACGGAAAAAAAGTGTCTTGCTCTTTCACGACGGTTTAGCTTGGCTGATGCAAATTGTGATGTTCCTCGCGCTAGGGCTGTTAGTCTTCCCGCGGCAGTTGGGATCAGTTGCAGCTTCGGGCGTCTTGCTCTCGCTCTTTTTGGTGTTCGTGGCCCGGCCGGTCAGTGTGCATTTGGCGCTGCTGGGAGCAAAGCATTTTAACTTCCGCGAAAAGATGGTGATTTCTTGGGTCGGGCTTCGAGGCGCCGTGCCGATTGTGCTTGCCACCTATCCTTTGATTGCGCACGTGGAGAAGGCCCAGATGGTCTTTAACCTAGTCTTTTTTATCGTTTTAACCTCGGTTTTGCTGCAAGGCACGACTATCCCGCTGATTGCCCACTGGTTTCGGGTGGAGAAGATGAAGGTGGAAGAGGCGGTGGATTGCCCGATTGAAAATCAGTTGACTCGCATCCAAGTCCCCTTGCGCTCCAAGGTCGCCGGTCGCACCCTAGTCGACCTTGAGCTGCCCGAAGGCACGATGATTGTCTTGATTCACAAAAATGGCCTGGTCCTGGTGCCACGCGGCAGCACGGAAATTGAGGAGCTTGACACCCTGTTGGTGCTTGCTGATCCGCTGATGGTGCCCAAGGTTAAGGAAATCCTGAGCGCTTAAAGAAAAGCGCGCAGGTCCCCCCTCTTTTTTTTCTCCTCTCCCCTACTTTCGTCTGCTCTTGGTCACTGGATCTTGTTTACTGGATCTTGAGGAAGTGGGCTTTGTACAATTTACAAGCCTCTTCAATGATCGCGTAGGCTTCTTGTTGGCCTAAAATGGCTTCGACTTGCACACTTTTTTTCTCCAGGATTTTGTAATCCTCAAAGAAGCGCTTAATTTCAGTCAAGCGGTGGGGTGGTAAGTCGCTGAGCGATTGGTAGCCTGCCGATTCTGGGTCGTCGGCGTGGACAGCGATAATCTTGTCGTCACTTTCTCCCTGGTCAATCATCTTGAGGACGCCTAAAGGGCGTGCTCGCAGCAACGACATCGGCACAAAGGCTTCCTGCGACAACACGAGGATATCTAAGGGGTCTTGGTCCTCGCAGTAGGTCTGTGGAATAAAGCCGTAATTTGCGGGGTAATGCACTGAGCTATGCAAAATGCGGTCCACCAAGATTAAGCCGCTCTTTTTATCAAGCTCGTATTTGACTTTTGAGTTCTTGGGGATCTCCATCACCGCCATGACGGTTTGGGGGGAAAGTTCTCCGGGTGCAATGTCGTGCCAAGCGTTCATCATTGAATGAGTTCTCCTTCAGGTGTTGTGGGGGGGGGTGGTAGTGGGCTCAAGCGGTACGGGTCGATCAGGCTGCTCCTGCTCTCTCCGCGCTCCGTTCAGGGAGACAAAGGGTGGGGGGAGAGGGTGAAGCTCTTTGAGGGGTTATTCAAGTTTTAACAATAACAGCCCCATCAGCACTAAAAAGGCGCCTGCTAATTTGCTCAGCGCCAGACTTTCTTGAAAGAGCAAGACGCCAGCTACTAAGGTAAAAAGTCCCTCCAGGCCCACCACCAAGAGGTAACTCACGCCAAGTTCCATCGACTTCATCAGCCAGGTCTGTAAAAGTGCGCCCAGGTTAAAAAACACTAAAACCAGTAGTGTTGCCCGAGGATAGGCAAACCCTTGCGAGTATTTCATAGCAATGCCGCCCAGGGAGTACAAAATTGAAGCAAGAATGAGCAGCAGACTAGACTGAGAGGGCATATCGGGCAAGCTTAGTCCGAAGGGGGAGTGGGAGTCAAGCAAATGTGTGGGGTAAAAAAGAAGCAGCAGCAACAGCCAGTCCGTCAGTCTGGAGGTTGCCTTCGATGAGTGGCTGGGAGGGGGGGAATGAGGGAAAAAAGTGGGTGGGGTGGAGTCCGAGGAACGGGGGTGCTATCGTAGGAGCGAGGGGTCTCAAGCAACGAGCAAGTGCAAAAAAGCGAGGGTTTTTTTCGCTTGTGGGCTGAGAGAGGGAGTAGAACAAGAAAGGGGTTGGGTGTGGTCAGGCAGATTACGAAGGGCGAGCGGAAGCCAGCGGTTTTAGTGACTGGGGGGGCCGGTTACATTGGCAGTCACATTTGTCATCGTTTGTCGCAAAGGGGTTACCAGCCGGTGGTGCTGGATAACTTATCCCGGGGGCACGCAAAAAATGTCCGGTGGGGCGAGTGCGTGGTCGGCGAACTGGATGACGCAAGTCTGTTGGATGCGCTGAGTGATCGTTATGCGTTTCAGGCGGTGATTCATTGTGCGGGCTTGATCTCGGTGGGTGAGTCGTTTCAAAGACCTGACGCTTATTTTAAAGCTAACGCAGTCCAAACCGCCACTTTTCTCGATCGTTTGATCAAAAATGGGGTGAAGAAAATCGTGTTTAGCAGCACGGCTGCGCTCTACGGCAATCCCCACTCGGTTCCCATCAACGAGGATCATCCTTTAAATCCCGTCAGCCCCTACGGGTGGAGTAAGCTTTTTACAGAAAAAATGTTGAGCTTCTACGCCGAAAGCTTTGGGCTTAAAGTAATGGCGCTCAGGTATTTTAACGCAGCCGGAGCGGAGACAGCGCAGGGCTTGGGTGAGGAGCATGATCCTGAGACGCACCTCATTCCACTGGCTTTGCAAGCGGCCTATAGGCCTGTGCTTGATCCTCGGGAGGGCTTGCAAGTTTTTGGGGAGGATTACCCCACTCCTGATGGCAGTTGTATTCGCGATTACGTGCATGTTGCGGATCTAGCCACCGCCCACGTGCTCGCCTTGCCGGCGCTCGAGCAGCAAGGGGTACCGTTTCAAGCGATGAATCTGGGCACAGGCATAGGCACTTCAGTCTTACAAGTCATCAAAATGGTTGAGCAATGCACCGGCAGACGGGTGGTGCACGCCAGTCGCCCCCGTAGGCAAGGCGATGCGCCCACGCTGGTGGCTGACGCCAGTCTCAGCGCCAAGGTTTTGCAGTGGACGCCTGAGCATTCCTCCTTAGAGGAGATCGTGGAATCGGCGAAGCACTTTTTCTTGAGCAAAAAGCGCTCCTAAGCGTCAAAAGCGGGTAAGCAAGAAGCCTCCCAAGAAGCATCTTAAGCCGTGTTGCCTGGTGCTGCGCTGAAGGGGAGGAGCTTGATTCTAAGAGATTGAAATAATACATTTTTTTATTCCCACCCAACAGTTCGTATCGCAACTTTGAAATCTAGGTGTCTGAAATAAAGAGAAGACTCAACGGTAAGCCTTGTGTATTCTTTGTTTCAACCACGA
>JAYTHP010000181.1:0-3201 GCA_043732485.1 Oligoflexia bacterium | reverse complement strand
GGAGGAGGAGGAGGCTGTGGTTTAGGTATTGGAGTGGTGGTGGCGGCAGCTAGTTCTTGCTGAGGAGTGTACGCCTTCGCCTTAGGAGTGGATTTTGCCGTGGGTAAAGGCACTGCGGCCTGGGGCGGGGTGGTAGGGTGCGATGGCATGAGGTTGGCTTCGAGCTCGCTTCGGTCCTCACTCCGGAGGCCGTGAGCTGGCACGAGCTGGGGGTGGGTTTTCGGGAGATTGGCTAGGAGGAGAAGCGCTAGGCCCTCAGTGGCTAAGGCTAGCAAGAAGAGGGCTGTCATTGGACTTGCGGTGGCCGGTAGCGGCTGGCGGGGGTGGGTGGTGGTAGGGGTGCGGTGAGGCTGCGAGAATTTCAGGTTCACGGCTTGAGAACTTCGGTGGAGAGAGAGAACTTTTTAAAACCAATCTTACGCGCCAGTCCCATGGCTTCCACAACTCTTCCATAAGGAACCTGGGTGTCGGCGCGAATCACGAGAGTGTCTTCGGTTTGCTTTTGCAGCGCCAGCGCTAAAGCTCGCTCAAGCTCGGGCCAGAGCACCGGGGTTTGGTTGATCCACACCACCCCTTGCTCGTTGAGACTTAGGGTGGTGTTATGCAAGTGACGAGGCAATGCGGCTGCTTGCCCGAGGTCTGGAGTCTTTGGCAAGTGGAGGCTTAAGGTGTTGAGGCGCTGGTTTGCCAGGGAAGAGATCATGAAGAAGACCAAAAGGAAAAAAATAACATCAATCATCGGAATGATTTCAATGCGGGGTTTTTTCTCCAGAAGGCTGCGCGAAGTCCGTAATTTCATGTCAATGCAGAGCAGCAGTCGCTGACTTGCGATCGTGGGCAATTTTCAGAGCAATCAGGTCTGAGGCCAGCGTTTCAATTTGGTGGGTTTTTTGTTTGATCGCTTGGGTTAAGAAATTGTAAGCCATCAGCGTTAGTAAGGCGATGACCAGCCCCGTGGCCGTGGCAATCAGCGCCTCAGCCACCCCGCCTGTAATGGCCGAGGAGTCTTGGATGCCTTTTTCTGACAACACCTCAAACGAACTCATCATGCCGGTAATCGTTCCCAGTAATCCCATCAGCGGCGCAGCCGTGATCACCGTATCGAGCAGGGAGAGTCGTTCTTCTAACTGAAAGAGTTGTGCTTCGGCTTGATTTTTAAGCGCAAACTCGAACTCGCCCACCGCGTGCTGTAAGTGTTGCAGTCCAGTGATAAAAATCGGTCGGATAAAGTGGGGGAGCGTCTGGCAGAGGCGTTGGGCTTCGTCCAGTTGCTTGTGGCTTAAAGCGTCAAAAAAATTGCGGATTGCGGGAGCCGGAATCACATAGACCTTGGTGAGCATCCACCCCCGCTCAAAAATCACCGTTAGGGCCAGTAAACCTGCCAAAAGCAGAGGAATCATCATGAAGCCTCCTTGGCGAATGAGGCTGAAAGTTGAAGCAAAAAAAGCCATGGTCAATCTCCTGATTGCTTTCAAGTCGGGGGGTAAGCAGGAGGGCCCCAGCTCCTCTCTTGATTTTTTTCCCCTCGGGGTTCTTTTTCTCACCCCCTTGTAAGTGTTTACAGTGGGTTTGAGGTCTTTTGCGTGGCTGCTTGAGTAGGAGTCTGAATTCTGAGGAAAAGTTTCGGGGTTTCTGCACTCAAATCATACGCCGCCGTTTCTTGCAAGACCCACGCGCGGGTGTCAAAAGCAGTGTCAGGCAAGCCTAAAGCGCGGGCGATTTTTTGAGCAGCTTGCGGCAACACCGGAGCGATCAAGGCACCCAAAGCCTGAATCATGCGGAGGCTTACTCCTAGCACTCTTTCCAGCTGTTGTCTACCGTCTGGCAATTTCGCAAGCGCCCAGGGCTTCTCCTCATTGAGGTAAAGATCACACTGGGTGACCAGCTCGCACCAGACTTTCAGGGCCTGGTGGTATTTCAGGGCCGCAAAGGCTTGCTCCCAGAGCACTAAGGTCTGCTCCCGCTGCGCTAAGAGCTTTTGATCCGCAGTCGTGAGTAGGCTTTGCGGCACTTCCACCCGCCCGAGGTGTTTCACCGCAAGCGTATGGACCCGCGACACGAGATTGCCAATGCCGTTGGCGAGGTGCGCGTTGACGCACAACAGGAAGTGTTCCAGCGTGAAATGGCCGTCTAGACCATAATTCATCTCTTTGAAGAGGAAAAAGCGTAAGGTTTCTGCCCCGTAAGTTTGCTCTAATTCCAGCGGCCTCAGCACATTATTCAAACTTTTGCTCATCTTTTGATCGCCCATCAGCCAATAGCCACTGACCTGGATGCGGGGAACCGGTGGAAGCTCAAGTGCCATGAGCATCGTGTTCCAATAAATAGCGTGCGCCTTGACGATGTCTTTGGCAATCAAATGCGTCACCTGCTGCCAGAGGGGCTGTTGCCAGGAAGGGGCTGGCCATCCTAAGGCAATAATATAATTGAGCAAAGCATCAAACCAGACATAGGTGACGAATTGATCATCAAAGGGCAACTCAATCCCCCAGTACACCCGGCTTTTCGGTCGGGAAATGCACAGATCGCCGAGCGGCATTTTCAAGAAGGATAACATTTCTTGACGGTAGGCGTTAGGCTGGATGGAAGACTCGTTGTCTTGTAAAAACTGGATGAGGGGTGCTTGATAGCGACTCATCAAGAAGAAGTAATTGGCCTCCGACTTGAGCTCGGGTTTTTTCAGGTGATCCGGACACAACCCCTCTGGCGTCAGTTCCGAGTCCGTCATGAAGCGCTCACAACCCACGCAGTACTGCCCTTCGAAATGGCGGAAGACGATTTTTCCCTCGTCTTTTAAGCGCTGGAGGGTCTTTTGTACGGCGTCGCGGTGGGCGCTTGCCGAGGTGCGGTAAAAGCAATCAATCTTTAAGTGGAAGGCTTGCCAAGTGGCTCGAAATTCCTGAGCGTAATGATCAACTAAAGCTTGCGGCGTTGTCCCCTGTTGTTCGGCCATTTGCTGGATTTTTTCCCCGTGCTCATCGGTGCCGGTTAAGAGAAAGACTTTCTCGCCGCGTTGTTCTCGGTACCGTTTGAGGAGGTCGCCCAGAAAAGTGGTGTACGCGTGGCCGAGGTGAGGCGATCCGTTCACATAGTATAAGGGAGTGGTGAGGTAACTGTCAGCAATCAGGGGTAGGTGGGGGCCTGGCATGGAAGGCTTTCTTGAGGAGCGGACTTGCTCCAGTTTTTTACTTAAAACACAGC
>JAYTHP010000180.1:0-3217 GCA_043732485.1 Oligoflexia bacterium | reverse complement strand
TTAGTACTGGGGAGGGGTGGGGGCGTGTCACAACGCCGCACCCCTCCCATGAACTTTTGGCTTCGGGCGTCGAAGGGGTAAGGTTGCGGGAGAGGAGTCGAACAGGTAGGGGCTCTCGTCAGGTGGCTGAGACGACGTCTGTGCGGCGCCTAATTTTGTGAGGAGTCACTTGCGTTTCATTGAACAAGAAAAAGAAAAAGAAGTCGCAAAGCAAAACTTTCAGTTAGAGCGTAGGCGCTTCAGGGGCCCTGGATCCAGGGGCAGCCTGAGGGTTGCAGCGCTCTGGGTGATGGGGGCTTGTGGTGTCACGTTCGGCTTATGCGCACTGAGTAGCTGTGGAGGTCAAAAGCCCAGTGCGCTTGTGCCTGCTCAAAAGAGCCCCTCTGTTTTGCTGAAAAAGCTTGAGCCTGAGGAAGTCTCCGAGTGGTTGATCTATCCGGCGCGGGTAGTGGCAAAAAATAATGCGACCATCTTGTCAGACGGTCATGCGGTGGTGAGCTCGCTTGTGGTTCATTTAGGAGCAGTCGTGAAGGCTCAGCAGTTGCTCATGGTGCTCAGGCACACGGATCCCATTTACCAGTACGCACCGATGCGGGTACTTGCTCCGATTGCAGGCACGGTCAGTGCCTTGCATGTGACGCTCGGAAGCTCGGTCAATGAAGGGCAGGCGCTTGCAGATGTCATGAACCCCTCAGAGACTGAGTTACAGGCTGAGATTCCGGCGCAAGATTTAGGAAAAATAAGCCCTGGAGTGCGCGGGACGTTTCAGGCATCCTTGCAAGAGACTCCTCAAGAGCCTGTCAGCGTGGAACTCCAAGGGATGAGTCCTTATGTCAAGCCTGGCACCGGAACGGCGAGTGCCAAGTTACGCATGCTAGGAGGGGTCCAGCACCCCCACCATCAAGGGCTTGCTCCAGGCCTGCAAGGGGTGGTGTCGTTTCAGTTGCATCGTCATCAAGCGTTGCTGCTTCCTGAGAGCGCAGTGGTCGATCGTGGGAAAGAGAGCTTCGTCTATGTCTTAGACGAAGCGGAGGGGGGCAGTTTGCTTGAAAGTCAGCGCAAAACTCCCGGGAACGCCCAAGCTAGCCCGCCGCAGCGGGTCAAGCGGGTCTTAGTGCAGCTGGGTGCCAAGCAAAAAGGAGTCTTTGAGGTTCTGCAGGGGCTGAAGGCGCAGTCCCGCGTAGTGGTGCGATCGAGTCGGATGCTGAGTGATGCCGAGCCGGTCACGGTCGAGGAGGACCAGGACGCGGCTCATAACAAACCGGAGAAAGGCACGCCATCGCCATGAGTGCTTGGGGTGTGTTAAGCGGTCATGGCGTCGAGTTAAGGAGTATTGATGGGCGAGTCATGGTGACAAGATGAAGAGTTGGTATGCTTCGCCCTTGCGGGTTTATTGCTTGCTGGCGGGCTTGGCCTTGGCCGGGCTGGTGTGTCTGAGTCGCCTGCCGGTGGGTCTTTATCCCAACAGCGCAAAGCCTGTGGTGGCGGTGCAGGCGGCTTACGGTAGTTTGACGGCCACTGAGTTTATGGATCAGTATGGTAACGAGTTAGAGGGCAGGCTGCGCACTATTGCTTCCGAGCGGCTGGAAGTGGAAAAGACGCAAGCCCTCTATGACCCGACTCGTCTGGAGATTAAGGTTGAGTTTAAGTGGGGCGCAGAGCCCAAGGCTGCCTTAAGGGAGGTGGAGGCGGTGGTGCATGCCTTTTCTCCGCAGCTGCCAGAGGAGTTGCGTGATCAGCTCTATGCCTATCTCTGGGGTCGGGACTCGGGCTTTTTTCTAGCGTCTTTTTTTAGTTCCAAGCAAAATTTAGAGGAATTGTACCAAAGACTTGAGCCGGTGTTGATGGCTGAGCTCAATCAGGTGCGCGATGCCTTGCCTGCTAGCCTCTGGAATCCTGCGGCCAAAGAGGTGCGAATTGAGCTTTTTGCGGAAAAGATGGCTAATTTCCAGCTGATGCCGCACGACATTGAGCGCGCGGTGCGGGCCGCTTTGCAGTCTTGGAATGGGGGCGCGTTGACGGTGGCAGGTAAACAGCTGACGATTCAGCTCCCCAAAGCCGTCACTTCCGTCAAGCAGCTGGCAGATCTGGTGATTCTCACGCCCTCGGCCTCACAGCAGTTGATTCATCTGAGTGATGTGGCACGGGTCACGTTTGACTTACAGCGCGATCAGGGCTGGTCGTATCGCACCGGTGGGGCGCCCAGCCTAATCTTAATGCTGCAGCCCCGCCCGGGGGGCAACATTAAGCGAATGTCTGAGGAGGTGAAAGCGGCTTTAGAGCGGACGATGAGCTATTTTTCAACGACCTCCGGCGCTGAGTACAAGGTGCTGGTGGATCCTTCCCTCTTTATTCGGGCAGCCGTTTTCAATGTCTTGCAGGAAGTGGCAGTAGGATCTTTTTTAGCGGTTTTAGTGCTCTTTTTGTTCATGGGGAGTTTTAAAAATATCGTTACCGCCGCTATCGAAATCCCGCTCAGCATGGTGTTGGCGTTCATTCCCATGAAGCTGTCAGGAATGAGTTTGAATCTGATTTCCTTAGGCGGACTGGCGCTGTCCGCCGGGATGAATGTCGATGCCTCGGTGGTGGTGATGGAAAACATCTTCAGGCACTTTGAGCAGGTGAGAGACAAAGCGGGAGGCTCCGCAGTCAGCTTGAGTGCGGCAGCGAAGTTGCGCGTCGTGATGCAGGCGGTCAATGAAGTCAAGTTGCCGGTGCTAGCCTCGACCCTGGCTTCCGTGGTGGTTTTTTTGCCGCTACTTTTTAGCTCGGGTTTGAGTTATGCGATTTTAGGGGATCTCGCCAAGACGGTGGTTTTTTCCCATAGCTTTTCTGCTTTGGTGGCGCTGATTCTCGTACCGACCGTTAGGCTGCAACTGCTTTCCTGGGAAAGCAAGTCGCAGTCTACCCACGGGGCGCCTGCCGATCGTTTAATTCATGTGTTAGAAGCCAGTTACGTCAGAGGGTTAAAGGGCTTTTTGCACCACCCTAGGCTGCAGATGGGTAGTTATCTCACGCTGAGCTTGCTGCTTGCTGCGATGCTGTGGGGTTTGCTGCCTCGTCTCCCGCAAGAGGTGATTGGTAAGCCTGACACCGAGGATCTGATGGTGGGGATTGAGACTCAGGGCCACACCGCTTTGGTGCAGATTGAAGAGGTGAGTGCGGAGCTTGAAAAAAAAATCTTCGCGCAGTTGGGCCAGGAATTCGACTCCAGTTT
>JAYTHP010000179.1:0-10568 GCA_043732485.1 Oligoflexia bacterium | reverse complement strand
GGGGGGGGGGGGTGCAGCAAGCAAAAGCACGCTCAGTGTGGCCTCACCTAGCGTGGTGAAAGGCCATTCAGTCAGCGCCACGCTCACGACTTATGACTCTTATAGCAACGCCAACCCCACCGGCATCACTACCGAAGCGTTGACGCTTTCCTCAGGCACGGGAAAAGGCACCTTTGGCACCCTCACGAGTCTGGGCAACGGCGTTTTTACCTCCACCTTCACGGGCACCACGCCTGGGGCTTGCGTGATCAGTGCTAGCGTCAATGGATCGTCACTCACCAGCCACCCACTCCCTGACAGGGGTAGCGCTTTACACTGTGTTGCATTTTTTCAAGGTGGCAGCAGCGACGGCTCAACCCCCCCCTATGGTACGCCTAGCCTCTCGGAAGACGGCGCCATGCTCTACGGCATGACGTTTTTAGGCGGTTCTGCTAATCGTGGCTCGCTATTTAGCCTGCCGCTTGGTACGGCAAGCAGCAGCAGCGTGCGTTATCTGCATTTTTTCCCCTCAGGCAGTAACTATGGCGCAGGGGCTAATGAAGCGTTATTAGTCTCAAACGATGGCTCGACCCTCTCTAGCATGACCAAAAACGGCGGCCCCACCGATAACAGCACGCTTTTGAGCATCCCCGTAAGTGGCGGCAGTCCGAGTTATCTGTATTTTTTTGCAGGTGGCAGTAGGGATGGCGCGCGTACCCTACGGCGATCTCACCTTTTCTAGCGACGGCACGACCCTTTACGGGGTGACCAGCAGCAGCGGTCCCACCGGCAGTGGCTCGGTCTTTAGTGTCGCCACTCGGGGTGGAAGCCTGACCTATTTACACTTTTTTAGCGGAGACTCCAGCGCGGGGGCGTTTCCGGTCGGGGAACTGGCGCTCTCAAAAGATGGCTCGACCCTCTACGGTTTTACCTTGCAAGGGGGACCCTCCAATCTAGGCGCCGTCTTTAGCATCCCCACCTCTGGTGGCAGTCCCACCTACCTCCACTTCTTTACCGGCAGCAGCACGGACGGCGCGACATCTTACGGCACGGTGATTTCTGGCGCCGATTCCACCCTCTACGGTATGACGTCAGCGGGTGGGCCTGACAATTACGGCACGGCTTTTAGCATCCCCATGAGCGGCGGTAGCCCCACCTACTTGCACTTTTTTACCGGTGGCAGCACAGACGGCGCGCAACCACATGGCAATCTACTGCTCTCAGCCGACGGCTTCACGTTCTATAGGATCACCGTCAACGGTGGTCCTACGAACTTCGGCACTCTCTTTAGTATTCCCAAATAGCCTCCCCCCCCTACACCCAAAAGCCTCCTTTGTTGCCAAAGCAAGGGGCGAGAAAATTGCGCGGGTAGGCAGCGGCCGCACGAAGAAAGCAAACCGTAAAAGAATGAACGGCGCAATGAACGGCGAAATGACCAGAGAGCAATCAAAAAGCAGTAAAACCAAGCTTTTCTGGGCCCTTACAGCTTCGCTGCCACCCATACTTTAAACCACTCCACTCCTGAGAATTATCCATGATCATCCTCCACGCTCCTGCTGAAAACCTGAAAAACAACCTAAGATATTGTTTTTCATCAGGTAAAACTAATTTTACCCTAAGCGCCCGTGTCCCCGATGAGGACGGTGTTTTGCGTGAAGCAGAAGAGAAGCCCTCTCTCTCGCTCTTCGCTCTACCCTACTCGTCTTGCCACACACGAGTGTATTCACCCGACGACTCGATCTCAACAGCCGCTTGACACTCCAGTCTCACTGACTGCTTGAGCCCAAAGGGGCAGGAAAAACTATCCTCATTCAAGAGACTCTGACCTCTGCGACTCCTGACGACCAGGTGCTCTCGCTGCTCAGCCTCAACACGCTTCTCAGGCTGACTGATCACCCCTCCGCGCTTGAGAAAAAACTTCAGTGGGGCGCACTTCCCGCAGTTCTCCTGAGCCAAGATCCCTGGCAGGCCCTTCACGCTTACGCCGACACCTACTTATAAAGAAGAAATCCAAGAGCAAGCAGCCGTGCGAGACTTGGGGCAATGTATCCGCTTCCTGAAAGTCGCAGCCCGGCAGTCAGGAGAGCTGCTCAATTACGCGGCCGTTGCAAGCGACACAGGCGTGAGCGAGACCACCGTGCGAGCCTACCTTGCTATTGTAAGGGATACCCTGATCGGCTACGCGCTTGAGCCTTGGCGGGAGTCAAAAAAGCGAAGGGCCATTCGTACGGTCAAGTACTACCTCGTTGACTCAGGCGTTCAGCGGACTTTGCTTGGCCGAAAATATCGCTCTTGAGCGAGAGTCGGCAGTATTCGCTCGAGCTCTTGAAACCTGGGTTTTGCATGAACTGCGCGCCCACCTTAGCTATCGACGCATCCACACGCCACTGACTTTTTAGAGATTGAAAGCCCACCATGAAGTTGATTTTTGCTTAGGCGATCAGATCGCCAGCAAAGTGACCAGCGCCAGCCGCTTGACCGATTGCCACTTTCATGGGCTCAAGACCCGCCAGGAGGAAAACAGAGTCAAGCGCTTAATCATGGTTTCATTTGATCGCTTGATTCATCGCTGGGAAAGCGGCATCGAGTATTATTTCATCGAAACCTTTCTCCTCAGGCTTGCCGAGGGAGAGTTTGACGTTTAATCGGACAAGCAAATCGGAAAAAAGTGAACCACTTTTCGTCTCAGATAGTGAAAGACAGTCTCAGACACTCACCCCATCAACTCTTTCAAGCCCTCGGAGAAAGAAACACTAGGTTCCCAGCCCAAAACCCTCTGAATCTCGCTGATCTCAGCCAGCGTGACTTCGGCGTCACCCAGCCTGCGCGGCTCGCGTACCTGGTGCTGAGGCGCAATTAGATCCGCAATCTCTTGCACCGAGACGTTACTGCCACTGCCGACATTCAAGACGTGCCCCCGCTCAAGGCTCTCGAGCGCCAGGATCATGGCGTTTGCCACATCCCGCACATGAATGAAATCGCGTTGCTGGCGACCTGAACCGTGGATCTGCAAAGCAAGCCCCCTTTTGTGCCGCTCGAGAAAACGCCCTAAGACTAAGGCATAAGCCCCTTGATCAGGCTGTCTTGGTCCATAGACATTAAAAAGCCTGAGTGAAATGACCGGCAACTGATAAATACGGTTAAAGAGTAAGGCTGATTGCTCACCAACGTACTTGGACAGCGCGTAAGGGTTCAAAAACTCAAGCGGCGAGGTTTCCTGTTGTGGGGCCGGCGCATTGCCGTAACAGGTCGAGGAGGCGGCATAAACCAGCTTCTTTACCCCCGCTGCAACCGCTGCTGCCAGGATATTTTGCGTGCCCACCGCGTTTTGGGTCATACAAAACTCAAACAAATCAAAAGATGGCCCCGATTTGCTCATGGCAGCCAAGTGCACGACCCCGTCGACCTCCCTGCACGCCCGCGCACAATCCTCAGGGCATACGATATCACCCTCAAGCACTTCGACTGCGGGCGGGAGCCATGCGCGCTTGCCTTGCGAGAAGTTATCCAAGACCCGTACAGTGTCATAGCCCTGCTCGAGTAAGGAGGCCACAAGATGGCTGCCAATAAACCCGGCGCCGCCTGTGACAAGCACCCGCTTCAACGGACCCAACTGCTGACTGGCCACGTGACTCTTAGATCCAGCTTCGACTTGCTTCATAGGGCAAGATTTCCTTTCTCTAACGGTTACGCCTCAGGGCTGAGGAGGGGACTTTGCAAGGACCGTCGTGCTTTCCTGAAGACTTGCTCTCAAAGGATTTTTCTAGCGCGAGCTTCACGCAAGACCTTCAAGGAATTTGCAACGAGGCATCCTCCTCCTCCTCCTGATTTTTTCTTGCTAACTGCCAGTACTCCTGAAACCACCGCAAATCCTCCGGGCTATTTAGCCCCCGACACTCCACCGGATCTTGCACCTCAAGACACTGCACCGGCGACTCAGCCAGCTGACTCAGGTACTCAAGCCAGCACAAAAAGTTCACTTCCCCGGTCGCCCCCCCAAGCCGCGGACTCACGACGTACCTGCGCCAACTCTCGGCTAACTGCGACGTTTTAAAACCAAACACCCCAACATCCGACCAGCCGCAGGGATCAACCCTGTCGCCCTCACGCGATAAGCGCACTGCCACTAGGCGCTGCGGTGCCGCGGGTAAGTCACCGCCAGGACCTGCATTGGCCAGGCAATACTGCACATAAGGCTTGCTTACCCAGACTAACGGCAGCACCCACCGTCGAGGCGGGGCTTCTTTGACCTGCAAGGCTTGCACCACACGCCTGAGCGTCTCGCGCTTCACCTGCACTTGATCACCCCAGATCACAAGCAGGTGCGTCCACCTCTCCCAGCTTGCTGCCGCACAAAACACCGCGTCGCCGGTGCCTGTTTGCTCCACTTGCACGACGACTTCGATTTTTTTTTGCCAATAGGCTGGCGCCTGGTACGTGGCAAAATGAGCCTGACCTGCCGGTGAGAGAATCAAAATCACCTGGGCAATGGCCTCGTCTACTGGCAACTGCGCAAGTAAGAGATCCAAAACCACGACCTCGCGGTGGCTATCTACCGCCGCAATCACCGTAAACACCTTAGGCAGCCGGCTGCCTAGCCGCTTGCCATGACCCGCTGCCGGAATCACCACACAAATACCTGGCTGCGGCTCTGAATTTGGCTTAGCGCTCAGGGACATTGGACTTACCCCCCCTCGTGTTGCTCCTCTTGGAGACTCCTGCTACTCCTCTTGCTGCTTCAGCTGCCACACTGCTAACCAAAAATGGTGATCATATTGATGATCCCTCGCTTGATGCGCCAACCCAGCTGGGTAAACCCCTGAAAAGTGGTGTAATTGATCGGCAATTCGATGATTGTCACGCCGTGGGCGAGCAAGGCGCGCGTGAGCAGCGAGGAGGACTCCCTCCTCGCTGGCGCGAGCTTCAGCCCGCTTAAGTGCGCTCGACTGTACACCCGAAAGCCCGTAAACGGGTCAGAGAAAATTAAATCAAAGCGCAACCAAAAGGCAAGCGTCGAGAGCACGCCTGCGAAGGCCCCCAGCACATGCAAATAGCCCGCCTCGCCGTAAGCTGCCTGGAGCGATTGCCTGCGTTGCCTACGACTCTGGTTACGCGAGCCAAACACCGCCCCGAAATACCCCTGGCGCATGAACGTGATACTTTTTAAGATGTCCCGCAAATGGTAGGCGCCATCGCCCGTGAGCGTGACTAAATAGGGACTGTCGCCCTGCTCAAGCCACCTGCGAAAGACCCCCACATCAGAAAAAAGCCGCTCTTCTTGGGCACTCTCAAGACTCAAGCCGTTGGGCCAGACTTGCGGTGCGACCTTGGCGTGATTGACAATCAGACGGGTGCGCGAGAAGTGGGTTTGCCAGGGAATTTCTAGGAACTCATCAATCAATTGCCGCAGCGCCATCGACCGTTGGTGCAAATCAATATAAATCGTGAGCTCACGCCCCGACTTGCGTTCGCCCCCTTGCAAGTCATTCCACTCATCAAGCAGGAGACTCACCACCCGCTCGCCTGAGTGAAACTCAGGATGCGTGGGGTTGGCAATCTGAGCAGGCCGCCAGATCCAAGAAGAAAAAGGAGAAGGGAAAGTATCAGGCGCCCCGTGACCAGACAGCCAGCCCGCTTGATCGGCAGGCAAACCGCCGGGTGACGTGAAGACATGCGTGATCAACTGCTGCTCCTGCGTCGTGTCACCGAGATAACCTAAGGCGCGCTCGACGACTGCTTGCACCCCCAGCCCCTGAATGTCGTGATCCTCTTGCAGATTCGCCATAAAGGCTTTCAGTCTCGCCGGACTTTGCTCCAGCGCCTCCCGTAGCCCGATCGTCCGGTAACTAGGGAAAAGCGAAGAATGCTGCGTGCCGGCTCCATACACCACCAAATCGGAGGCCAAAATCGCCGCCCGCGCCCTGGCCGACAGCCGATCCGGGCGATCCAGCGCCTCCAAGGAGGCTTTCTTTTGTGCAAGCTCAAGCCCCGCTAAGACTGCAAGCTCTGAAGCTGTGAGTTTTTTTTCTAATAAATACAAGCCGATGATCGGTGACGGGCTTTGCGGAGCGACAATTTTCGCTTCACACTCCAGCACCTCACCGTTTGCTTTTAAGGCCGCTAAAACCCGATTCCCCCCTTCCGTCACATCAATCAAATGCGCCCGGGTTTGCAACAAGCGCGATAACTCCACCACCGCTTGATTGAAGGTCTGTCCATGCTGTAAAAAAGCTCCCGCAAAAATGAGATTACCCAACGAGCAATCACGAAAATCAAAGTTGCGCCCGCTTTGGTGATAGAAATCAAAAAAAGAGACCAGGTAATGCTTGAGATGCTCGCCCATCAGGGGATCAATCGCCTGAAAAAGC
Organism: Oligoflexia bacterium; assembly: GCA_043732485.1. Taxonomy (GTDB): domain Bacteria; phylum Bdellovibrionota; class UBA1018; order UBA1018; family UBA1018; genus JAYTHP01. The sequence continues at coordinate 4,221 of JAYTHP010000179.1, read as the reverse complement.
TCCCGCAAGTAGCCTGGCATTTTTCGTAACTCTAGCCTGCCACGCGCAAACGCCTCAAGCTGACCTAACTCCTCAGCAACAGTCGTGGAATCCGGTAGCCGCAGCTCTAAGAGAGCGGCAATGGCGTATTGATGCAAGGAATGAAACTCAATTAAATGGGCTAAATTCTTACGAAAATCTGAAGGCCCGAGCAGCCCTGGGATCAAATCGCGCAGCAAGCCTGTGGACAACCCATCATCATAGGCATTTACCAGGAGCGTCAAATCGATGTAATCGCGCCTAAGAAATTCCCGGATCACCGCAGCGCTGCCCCGCCCACCGCAAAACAGCGTCACCTTGAGTGACGCAGCGCCTGCCGACAACGCCGCCTCAGCGGCTCTATTCCTCAACAAGTGCCCTGCCCGTCCCACAAGGCCTAATCACCTCGTGCTTGAGCAGAAGGCGGCGCACCAGCAAGTAAAAGACAAAAAGTGCCCTGCCCCAGGCCCGCTTGAGATGCGGCCGCGGGCTGCGGCCTGGCCCTGATGTAACGGGTGTCATCATCAGGCGCGAGGTCAAGACCACCTCGGCTTGCACCACGCCTCGCTCCAATAGCTTGGCGGTCACCTCAGTGGAGTAATTCATGCCTCTGGTCTCCAAACACAACGAGCGCAGCAAGCGGCCCTCAATCAGCTTGAAAGCACAATTAAAGTCGCGGTAAGCCACCCCAAAAATAAAATTACACACCGCCCCACTGAGCCAGCTCCCGGCACGGTAAAAGCGCTGATCACTCTTTTGCAGCCTTATGCCGCTCGCAGCTCGCACCTCAGCCGCTAGTAGCCTTGAGCGGTTGCCCTCGATCGCCGCTACCAGCTTAGCCAAGTCTTCAATGGCAAACTGGCCATCGCAATCGTTGAGCAAAACCCACTCGTACTGGGTGCTTGCAATGGCCGTGGCCAGTGCCGCTGCGGCCCCCTGGTTTTGCAGGTGGCGCACGACTTTCAGCTCAGGACGAGCGTGCGCCAGACGGGTGAGTATTGGTACGGTCTGATCCTGGCTGCCATCATCACAAATAATCACTTCAAATTGCTCAAGAAATGGGCAAGCTGCTAAATAATCCAGCCAGCTTGAGACTTCTTTTTCAATCCCTAGGGCTTCATTAAAAGCCGGCGCCGCCACTGAAAGCTGGCGCACTTGACCACCGACTGCTAAGGTGTGAGCGAATGGATCCGACCCCATACTTTTGACACTAGAAAAGAGCCTGCCAAATAACAAGCGCATTTTACGCCTTCAGCACTTTTCAAGCCGCAGGCAACCGCCTACCGCCCCCGCTTGAGTCCTGGCGGCTCACAAAATAGTGCTCGCTCTTTTCCCCCACTCCGGTTATCACTGAATTCAACAAAAAAGACTTCCGCAAAAAATGAGTGAGCCGCGCAAACTCAACCCTTTTGCACTCAACATCATGACCTGCCACGACACCCAACCCCTCAAAAACCGCTCCCTGCGACCCGACGCTTCCCACCGACCCCGCGACTCTCACGCAAGTGTTGGCAACGGCGGTGGTCAGACCCCTTGTTGGTTTTTTTCCTGGTTAACTTGGTTACCGCGGGTGGTTTTTCTGCCGTTGTTGCTTGCCGGCTGTCAAGGGCAGGCTTGGAATAAAACCCTGCCTGACTTGAAACTGCTCAAGCTCCGGCGCGGTTTGACCACCTATCGCTTGATCACTCACCTGCACTCTGAACTCTCCTACGACGCCTGCGATACGGGGAACACCCATTGCCGACAAGACTTACGTGATGCTTTATGCCAAAATCGCATTGATTTTGCCCTCTTAAGCGATCACCCCCGCCACATGGCCACCACCCCGTTTAATCAGTTACACTTGCATGATCCGCAAGACCTCAGCCTAGCAAACGCCGCAGGGCAGGTGATTGGCAATCACTTTGACTGCGCCAACGGACATTCCGTCCGGGTAATGGCAGGATATGAAGATCAGCTCATGCCGCTTGCCATGGAAAATCATCTTAGCGCCGACTTTCAAGCTAATCTTGAGCTTTACACCACAGTCTCACCGGCCTTAGTGGCGCGGTTGCAACAAGAAACTGCTGCCCTCGTTTTTATTCCCCATACCGAAAGCCGCAGCTTAGAGCTGTTAAGCTCACTGCAAGTCACGGGCATTGAGATTTACAACCTCCACGCCAACATTCATCCCGAAATGAGAACCCAATTTTTGGGTTTTGATCACTTTTCAGGCTTAGCGGATCTTGCCCCTTACTGGTTTGATCCCTTTCGTCGGCATCTACCCGACCTGGCTTTTTTGCCCTTCCTCAAGCGAAGCCCCGTTTACTCGCAAAAATGGGATGCCTTACTCTCGCAGGGGCAAAAAATTGTCGGACTAGCGGGCAACGACTCGCATCAAAACTTCTTCTCAGGGCTCGCAAGCGATGACGAGCGCGTCGACTCCCACCGCAGACTCACCCGCTGGATCCTGAACCACACGCTCTTACCCCCGCTCGATGGGGCCTTTCCGCTTGCAACCCTCAAGGCCGCAGTCGCCGCAGGCCAGGGATGGGCGGTTTTTGAAGGCTTAGGAACCCCGCAAGGCGAGGATTTCTTCGCCAGCAATCCGCTCGACGTCCACACCACCACAGAAATGGGAGGATCGCTCGCGCTGATCCCAGGGGAGACCCTGCTCACCGTCACCCCCCCTTCTTTACACCCCGATTCTCCAGGTTACGTGTCCTCCCGCGCGCCGCAGGTCAACTTCCGCCTGCTCAGGATTGCTTTTGATGGCCAAGGACAACAAGAGATTGTCTTAAGCGGCCAGAACGCCACCCAAAGCTTACAATTCAAGGTCACTCAGGCGGGCGCCTACCGCGTGGAGTTTGACATCATTCCGCTCCATCTCATGCCCTTCTTGGCTTATAAAAAATCACTGGCTGCAGAGGAATTTCCATGGCTGATTTCCAATCCTATTTATCTGCAATAATTCTGATTTTCATCACTCTGCTTGGTGCCAGTGGACTTGCCACGCCCGCCGTCTCAGCCACGACAAGTGACGCCTCCTTCCTCTCCTCCCAATCCACCCCCGCCGTCTTCTTGCAGGCTCAGTCTCACGCTCAGCCGACTCCCACGCTGACTCCCACTCCCCCGCTGACCAGCTTTCCCTCCCCACTCCCAGCGACGCCGACACCGACCGCCCAAGACTGGCCGCCCTGGCAAGTCCTACTCAACTTAGGCTTACCCATTCCGGCTACCCTGGGCTTGCAATCGCAACTCACCCCCTCCTGGAGTGTCTTAGCCGCGGCAGGCTACCTGCCTGTGCCGCTGGGCCCTAAAGGCACCTTCAGTGCCGGGCAAATCGAGCTGGCGGGTCACTATCATCCGTTTGCCAATGCTTTTTTTCTCTCTGCTCAGCTCGGCTACCAGCTGATCCAGTGGCAAGCCAAGCTCTCTTTAGGCTCACTAGCGCAAGGGGCAGGCCCCATTAACAGCCAATTGCGCCTAGAAAGCCTGTATCTTGGGGTGGGCTTGGGTGCGATGTGGCAGTTGAGTGAGCATTTTTTTCTAGGCTTTGATCTCGGGCTTAACTTTCCCTGCGCGGCGTCAGGGTCGATCAGCATGCAACCCGCCACCCCAGCAGGCGATAGTCTGGTGCAAGCGTCACGCGATGCGCTGACCTATTTTGCCCATTATCCGCTCCCCAGCCTGCATCTCGTGCGCTTAGGCTGGAGTTTTTGAGTCATGCTCTTGAGATTGACACCCCAATAGCTTTTTGCGGTATCCCCGGGGCTCGAGGCACCCTAAAAGAGAGCAAGACAAAGAAAAAAAAGCAGGAGCGCCCAAAAGTCGGTTTTTCACCAAACCAAAAAAAAAGCGCACCCCTGTACCGATAGTCCCTCCAAATCAGAAGCTGACTGGTAGGAAGGCTCTAGGCTGTCGAAATAGAAGCTTTGAGGCGGTTCCGCGTGAGAACTAAAAAGAGGGGCGTTAATTTTTTACTAAGCTAGTCGGGTATTGTTTTTGGCCCTTAGGGAACCCCTACTTTCAAAAGCTGGGTCAAACCTATACCAAGCCCTATAGGCTCTAGTTTGTGATTAAGATTCCAGTACTTGTCGGTAGTATGGGAGTAGGTAACGCCAGCCATACTGCAAGAGCGAAGAAACGATTCGATTTTTGCGGAACTTCAAAACTAGGTCAAAAAACGTTACCTCAAAGACTGACTGGATCGGTCGACTTTAT
>JAYTHP010000178.1:0-3234 GCA_043732485.1 Oligoflexia bacterium | reverse complement strand
TTTCCAGCCTGGCTCGCCTCACACAAGAACACCAAGACCACCTCCAAGACAAGCAAGGAGGGAGTGGTTAGGGTCAGAGGCCACTGGTCCTCAGCCACATCCTGCCGAAGCACCAGGAAGCGGACCCTCCGTAGCGACATCGCAGCTTGTTCATCCATCTGACAGGGTCTTTCATCCTGGGCGAGATCCAGCCAACGCAGGGTTAGGCCGAGCCCCTTTAGCGAGCTCTCAAGGTGGCGCGGTGGGAGGGGGGCCTGCGTTTCAAGAACGACAGGGTGCAGGCCGGATTTTAGCAAACCAGTTTTTAGTCTTAGCCGGTCGTTTTCAACGGATGAAGACTCAGGATGCTAGAACAGAGCAACGGGCTAGAAGGGTGATCGGTCTTGCTCGTCAGCTTTTACGTCGTTTTCCTGCAAGCCTTAATGCCTCGCGCTCGGCGAGACCTTGTGGCGAAAGGCACTTTTAAAAAAAGCGCAAATTTTTATGGGCAAACGCGAAGTCCTCTCTTTTTTTTGAGGACTGGTGCGGAGCGTCGGCTAGGCGCTGTGAGCGCTTAGTGTCATGTGTGGTAGACTTCGAAGAGGTGGTGACTTCGGGATGAATCGGCTGAGAGTGATGCGTGCGCTTGCCCGTTGTTATGGCAGACATGGGATCGGATACTTTGATTTGGGGAGGTGGATAATGGTGACCCCGGAGGGGCTCGAACCCCCGACCTGATGCTTAGAAGGCACCTGCTCTAATCCAGCTGAGCTACGGAGTCACTCGAAGAGAGAAGCTAGCATAAAAACACACCAGACACTAGCGAGTAAGTCCGAATCGCTTGCAATCTTAAGGGGGGGGGGGAGGGCTCTATGCCGATTTACGAATTTCACTGTTTGGATTGTCAGGATCGTTATGAGGTGAGGCTAAGCCATCAGGAGATGAAACAAGCCGAGAGTGCTTTTTCAGGATTGCAAAAGGTGGGTGGGGGGGCTTTGGCTTCCGCGGATGCCCCCGACGTTGCGGTTCGTGCTACGCGCTTTGCCTCGGGCCTGGCTGCTGCGGCTTGTCCTCAGTGTGGTCAGCACCCTAATCCGCGGGTTTTGAGTCGCTTTGCGGTGGGTGGCCGTGGCGATCTACGCGAGCATTCGCACTGGGATGGCTGTCATGAGACGCATGAATGAGGGGAAAAGAAAGAGGAGGCTGAGGAGGCTGAGGAGGCGGAGCGTTTGATGGCGTTCGACTTTTTGCGCAACTAGCGAGGACGGCTTGAGGTAGTTGCGGCCGGGTGCGCCAATGCAAACGCCTCCTCAAAGCACTGGCGCACGTTAAAAGTCGAGCCGGGTAGACTGCTTTCTTGCAAGTTTTGATAAAGCCCTAAGAGCGTGAGTCCGAGGATGAAGAATTCTGGCTCAAGCGTGATCTTTTCTTGGGCACAGAGCGTAAAAATCTGGGCAAAAGTGCTTTCAAAGGCTTTTAAATCAAAAAAAACCGCGGTTTGATCCTGATCACCAAAATGGCGCATGAGAATGGCTTTGGCCGGTAAGAGCTTGAGGCTGATTAAGGCTTGATCAAAAAGTGCCCAGTTTGCGCAATAAAACCCCTCATAAAGATTGCGAATCGACCCTAAAAAGGGGGGCGAGAGCGCGAAAAAGTACTGATCCGGCTGCCAATGCCAAAGGTCTCGTGCTCGGGTAAAACGGCTTGGACGAAAGTCGAGAATCCAGGTGGCTTGCGTGAAGATCTGCAAAAAAAAGAGCACTAAGATGGCTGACGCGTTCGCAAGCGGCTGCTGAGTGACAGCAGCCGGGATGGGCTGTCGCGCCGCAAGCAGCGTGATGGGCAGTTGGCTGCGGGTCAGCTGCTGCTCGAAATTCACTTTGAGTTGTGCCCACTCACTTCCGGGAGCGCGGGCGGGCTGGTGGCTGGCTTGTAAACTTTGTCCCATGCGCCACAAGGCTTTGGCGTCCATAACGTCAAAAAACTTGGGAGAAACAAAACGCGCTAGGGTGGCAAAGTCGGAGTTTTGTACAAAATAGCTGAGGAAATTCAAGCGTGTTTCCTTAAGCTGGGTGGTGGGGCTTCAGGAGAGGGAGTAGGCCTAGGGGATGAGGACGACGACGACGACGACGCCTGAGGATCGAGGCTGGCTTCCAGCTCACTTGCCTGGGTGTGCAACAGCTCAAGGCTTGGATGGCTGAGTTTGCGCGCGAACGCTCGCATGATCCAGAGATGCACCAGCGCTTGGGTGTAGCAGTAAATGAACCAGGGCAGTGCTGGGCGATAATTGTGAATGGCTGCAATCACGTACTTGCGATCAAACACCACCCGAAACTCGAGTTGCCCGCGGTTGTGATCCCCCACGAGCCAGCCTTTTTGAATCTCAAAGAGCTGTAAATCGGGGTGGCTGTCTATCTGGTTGCGTTTGAGCTGCAAAAGGACCCAAGAGGGGAAAAAAAGCGAGAAGGTCAGCACGCCTTCGTGCATTTGGACGCGAAGCAGCGGTTTTAAGAAGGTCGAGAGAAAGATTTCATAAAAGGCTGCTACCCACTGGGCGTCTTTGCCCGGAGGCAGCGGTAGGCGCTGCAACGAGCGTACGGTGTTGCGTTGCGGGTGAAAGTGAAAGATTTTATGGCTGGGGTGGACCTTCAGATTCATCGTTTTTAAGAGGTCGACGTAGGTGACCCGGCGGTGGGGAGGCAAGGGGTAAAAAAGGTGCGAGTCGCGGGCCACCATAGCGTGTTGCAAGGACTCGACTAAAGGATAAACTAAGCTTTTAGGGGTTTGAGTGATCAAGCTCACCCAGAAGCGCGAAATTGTTGGTGTAAAATAAGGAACCGCAAAAAAGAGCCGCCGTTTGCCTGCATGCTGAGCAGTGGCAGCCATCAGCTCCACGTACGTCAAGGCTTCGCAGCCTTTCAAGTCATAGGTTTTACCAAAATGCTGGGGCGCTCCTGCGCTTTCGGTTAAAGCGTCTAGCACTTGCGGCAAATCCACCGGGGTAGTCAGCGTTTGCGTCCATTGCGGACACAGCATCACGGGTAGCCTGTTAATCAGCTTGAGTAAGATTTGAAACGAGGAGCCGTATTCCCCTAAAATCATCCCAGCGCGAAAGAGCGTGAGTGGTAAGCCCGAGTGCTCAAAGACTTTTTCCACTTCTAAGCGGCTTTGTAAGTGGGGCGAGAGCAGGCGGGTGTCCTCAGGAATCAGCCCGCCTAAGTAGATGAGATGCCCACAGCCAATTTTTTGCAACAC
>JAYTHP010000177.1:0-10640 GCA_043732485.1 Oligoflexia bacterium | reverse complement strand
GAATTCACCGCCCCGAGGTCTATCGGGCAATGACATTTTTAGCCTGCGCTTGCGTCATTTTAGCTAAACTATGATATTCGGGGTTTGCGAAACGGGCTCTTAGCAGTTAGCCGACGACTTTTGATTCCTGCGGCCGCCCCTGGTGTGCGCGCGCTGCAAACCCTAAAGCGCTGGCTGCTGGGGAGGGTGCGAAAGTGAGTCGGCAATGCGCTCGAGACGCCAGCTGCCAAAATTGTCGTTGCGCTCGAAGTCGCTCCCACTGCTTGGAGTCTGCAAAGGGGAGTGGTTGCTGCCAGGAACCAGGGAGAAAAACCAAACGAGCGAGGGGTGGTTGCTCCAACCTCTCCCAGGGGTTTTAAGCAGCGGGGTGTAGGTCAAGGTGTCTTGCTCTGGGTGCTCAAAGTGAAACTGGGTATGGCTAAAAAGCTGCTGGGTGAGCGAGCTGGCACTTAAGTCGGCTTGCATGCCAGCGAAATGTTGCGCCAGACAGCCCGTGGGGGTCTCGTTAAAGGGGGGGAGCTTGGCAGGCTCAAGTGCGCTCCAATAGCTGTGCAACATCTTGCGACAACAATGGGTGACTTCAAACGCCCCCACTCTGAGACGGCAGAGGTTCTGAGAGAAGTCATTAGAAGAGCTTGCGTCATAGCTTGCACCACTGTGTTCAATCTCGATGAAGCCTAAGCTGGCGTTAGGCTGGGCTGAAGGGTTTGAAGTCTGAACAGAGGGGGCTGGGATCACGGTGAACACCACGGAAGCGTTGGCCTGGAGCAATGCGCTCAAAAGCTGGCTTTGGTGGTCAGCGTTGCCGCGGCTGTTGGGCGCGGTTTTTCCTTTGCCAGGCTGCGCATTCTGCGGTGGATGCAATTCCTCGCGGCGAGTCTCCTCCTTCTGTGAGCTTGTGGGCGAGGACCCTTGGCTGGAGTTATTTTGTGCGCTCGGATCGTCGCTTTGACCCGTGCCACACCCCGTGCCGAGTGCGCCGATGAGCACGGCCGTCGTAAAAACCAGTGAAACCAGCGAAGCTAGCGAAGTCTTGCCGCTTTTGTGCGGCCGGTTTGCAGACAAGCGGGAAGAGGTGCTAAAAAACCGCAGTTTTGCGTCTTTACTCATTGTAGTCGAATCCCAGAACAAAAGAGTCATGGTTGGCTTTTAACACTTGCCGTCTAGGCATTTCAATACAAAACAAGAGAGACAGAGAGTGTAATGGAAGGCGGATCTTTTTTTAAGCGTTGACCTGCGTGAGCTGGAAGACACTGGGCTTAGTGAGCTTGCGTCGGAGTCATCGGCGCTGTCAGGGTGGCTGGGGTCATTTGAATGGCTTCAAAGATACCCGTCCGGATCATCGAAATGGCCAGGGTGGCAAGCAGGAGAATGGCTAATTTTGAGATGATTTGCGTGCCGTCGCGCCCGATGCCGCGGTTGACGAATTTCGAATAGCTAAAGACCAGCCAGGCCAGGGCATAGTTGAGAAAAAGGGCCGCAAGAGGGATATAAAACCCTAAGGTATTGACTTGCAGCACCAAGGTGGTGATCACTCCTGGGCCGGTAATCAGCGGCACGGCAAGCGGCACAATGCCGGTTGAGCCTGAGGCCTGACTGATGGTCTCGGGGCCGCCAATGAGGTCGGTTAAGGCAATCAAGAGTAAGATCAGGCCGCCTGCAATTTTGAAGTCAAACAGCGCAATTTGAAAGATGCGAAAAATCTCTGATCCCAGGAAAAGAAAGAGCATGGCTACGGCTAAGGCAACAATCATCGAGGTGTTGATGATGCGGGTTTGCTCTTCTTTTTTGATTCTTTGCGTGATGGTGATGAAAAGCGGCAGCGTTCCAATCACGTCAAGTGCGATAAAGAGCTGGAAGAAGGCTACCCAGAAGGAATGGTTCATGATGAATCTAAGCCTCTTAGTTTGGTCTCGTCTCGTGTGAGTCTCATGTTGGTCTTGCGAGGGCGCAACTAGAGCAGGGGGTTAAGCGTCCTCTTGACGAGCTCTTTTTTTTCAGTCTAGTTCTTTTTTTCCTCTCAAACAACCCTGTAAAAGACCAGGGATTGGCAAAGGGGAATGAAAAAAGAGGAAGCTGACAGCGAAGTCACCCCGCGCCTGGTTTTACCTGTGGTTCAGACGAATGGCTTAAGGCGATTGGCCCGGGACGATGCGCGTGTCAAAGGATAGCGTCTCTTCTTTATCGACTCCTCATAAACTCCCCAGAAACGCCTTTTTTGTCAAACCCACTTGCGGGCAAAGAGAGGGGGGGGTTGAGCGCGGGCTAGACTCTAGCGTGCAAGGATTGAAGACTATTGATTTTGTTATCATCTATAGAAAGCGAGAAAGAAAGTGCGAAACCGGACGCTTGAGCGCGCAAGGAAGGCCCCCGGGGGGGGGGGGTGACTTGAATCCTGCAACAACTCTCAGTACAATAGAAGGAGTAGGGTGTAGGGGGGGGGATGCGAGCCCCGGGATCAGGCGGAGCGAGGGGACTTTGAAGGTGCGGCGGGGCCTGCAAACGCAGGGGATGAGAAAACAGTGTGTGCCTTGTAGGGCTGTGGGAGAGGGGTAAGTGCATGACGAAGCTGGATCCAAAAAAAGGTAATGAAAACCGAACTTTAACGCTTGTGGCCCAAGCGCAAGGCTACTTTCATGAGTTGGTGTTAAGTGCCCTCCACCTGCAGAAACTGACCACGCTGCCTGAGGCAGAGGTTTATTTGGTCAATTTGCTCAATCAATTTATGATCGCCGATCATCTTTACGAGCGGCGGGGCCCAGAAGGGGTGGCAAAAGAGGAGCCTCTGGCGTTGATGCTCAAAGAGGCGCTTGAGGCGCGGCAAGCTCAGTTGCAAGCCTCACTGTTTCGTCGGATCGGCGATGTTTCGCTGTATAAGGCAGGCTTTTTTCAAGACAGTTTGAAGCGCAAGGCGGTGGATGTCGATTATTACATCGATATGGGGGAGAGCGCCTATCAAAACGTCGCCGCACGCATGGAGGCTCAGGGGCTGCGGCAACTCTACGCGGAGCTTGCCGCAAAATTTGGCGATTTTGTGGAAGTCCTGGCTGTGGTTTCTGATCAGACCTCGGGCCGCAGCGAGCGGGATTTGCTCAGAATGTACGAACTCTGGATGCGAACCAAGAGTGAACGGGCTGCCAAGGCCTTGCAAGAGGCCGGTATTTTACCCAATAACTTAGTGACCAAAGACTGGCAGTGAGCATTCCTGACCACCGGGCACCAAAACTCTGAGTAAACGTCTTGAGCCGAAGTGTGCTGGCTGACGGGATGGAGACGGTTGAACAGTGAGGCTTTTGCGCAGTCTAGCGTGATTTACCTAAAAAAGGATCAAAATCAGGCTCGGAGTCCGGATCAGGCGTGCGACTCGTGGTGGCATCAGCAGGGGTCTGGGCATCTGTATGGCCGGATCGTTTGCCAAACCAGTCGACGCAAAGCAGCGCCGCTTCGTACAACAGGACTAACGGGCCCCCGAGCAGGATCATCGAGATAGCATCCGGTGGGGCAAATAGCGCAGAGAGCACACTAATACCTATGATGGCGTTTCTGCGCTGCTGTCTTAAGGTGGCGGCGTCGACGACCCCTAAAAACCCTAAGCAGCAGATCAAAACCGGTAATTCAAAGGCTAAACCAAATAAAAACAATAACTTGACACAAGTGCCGTAGTAGGCATCCATCGTCAGCAGCGGGATATCAGAGGGGCCGCCGTAGTGGAGAAAGTAATGGAAGCCGATGGGAAAGAGCACGAAATAGGCAAAGCTTGCGCCTCCTAAAAAAAACAGGGTGGTTGCCAGGAGAAACGGGATAACCCATTTTTTCTCGCGGGGGTAAAGCCCAGGTGCGATAAAAGCCCAGAGTTGATAAAAATACAAAGGCGCAAAAAAGAAGCAAGAGGCGTAGCCTGCGATTTTCAAGTGGGTGAAGAAGTTTTCAAACAAATGGGTAAAATAAAGGTGTCGTTGTTCTTCTGGCAGTAAGGCAAACAGCGGCCGCCTGAGGATCTCGAGTAAGGAGTCGGCAATCCAGTAGCAGGCAAAAAAGCCTCCTAGAAAGATCCATAAACAGCGGATCAGGCGGGATCTGAGCTCATCTAAGTGAGACGTGAAGCTCATGACTTCGTGAGATTGAAAGGGGGTTTGCATCATCACCCTGCAGTTTTACCTTTGCCGCACCGCCTTTGGCAAGCGCATTCGAGCAACGGGTGGGTGGACCGGGCAGCGAATGCTCGGTGTGAGCGGTCATGGCAGGGCAAACGCTAGCGAGACCAAGAGATTTCTAAGAGGCTTCTCCCAGGTTGTATGACGTCTAAGAAAGGCTCAAGTGACGAATCGTCGCTTTGCTTTAACTCTAAATCATGCTAGACCAAACCCTTAACTTAGAAAAACCTTGCTGAGCATTGTAAAAGTTTAGTTAAGCTTCGAGCGAGCTCAGCTTTAAAGTGCGGTTAACTGCCTTTGGGCTTTCTGGTTTTTCAAACAAGACGTTTGCGTCGATCGTTTAAGCTTGAAATGCTGTGGGGGGCGGAGAGTCACTCCCCGCTGCAGGATCAAGCGGTCTGGGATTGTGCGCAAACTGCATGGTTTGATTGACTCAAGAAAAATAAACCCTTTTAGGCTTTGATTTGTGCTTTTAATCCATAAGGAGAAAAATATGGCTTCCCAAGTCTCGTCCCATGCCTCCGCTGATTTGTCCTCGTCGGTCGCTTCCCAGATCGCCACTCGGTCCGATCTCATCCGCTCTGGTTATGAAACCACCTTTATCACGCGTTGTGAAATTTCTGATGAAACCTTAAAGACGCTGCAAGCACGCCTCTACCAGGTGATCGCTTCCTATGGTGGCGAGCTGGTTTTGACGGAAGATTGGGGAAAGCGTAAGCTGGCATACAGTATTGAAAAAGAAAGCCGCGGTCATTACACCTTCCTCGTCTACACCGGTAAAGGGGAAGTGGTGCGGGAGATGGAGCGCAATTTGCGCCTCAGTGAACATGTCTTGAGATTTCTGACGGTCAATCTGGAAAAAGAATTTGATCTCGACAAGTTCAAGCAACAACGCGCTAACCACCAAGCCGCAGCAAAGCGTCGCGAAGACGAGCGAGAAGCCCGTCGTGAAGAGCGTAATTCTGAGCGACGAGGCTACGAAGATCGACGCGATCACGATGAAGTGGATGACGCTCATCCGCGTGATGCGGACGAAGACTAGAGCAAAGACGGAAAAGAGCTTTTTGTCCTAGGCATGACTTCTTTGCGCGGCGAAAGTTGAGTCATAGTGACTCCCACGGGTGATGAACCAACGAGTGCTGAGGGATGCTTTCTTAAAAAAAAACCCTGAACGCTGAGATGGCCTGGAAAAAAACGCTGAGTCCTTGCAATGTGAGTTGACAGTAACAAGCTGGTTAAAAAAACATTAAAGACATCCTCCCTCAGGCTTCGCGCTGAGGGAAAGAGAGAAAAGAGTAGTTCAATGGCATTCCCAAAAAGTGATAAAAATGAGCGTTACGGCCGCAACGATCGTCAAGATGATCGCATGGATAAAGACGGCGATGATCGTAAGGGGAAGGGAACCTTTCATCGCAAGAAAATCTGCCGTTTTTGTTCAGATACCGATTTTTTGCTCGATTATAAGGACACCCGCATGATGCAGTCGTTCGTGTCAGAGCACGGAAAAATTGTGCCTCGGCGCATTTCCGGAAACTGTGCCTTCCATCAGCGGGCTTTAACCACGGCAGTGAAGCGTGCCAGGAATCTCGCGATTGTTGGTTATGTTTCCGTAGGCGCATCGTTCTAAGCGCTGAAGTTTAAAGACTTCAGGCCCACGTTTCTTTTGCGCTCTCATCTGTATTGCAGGAAAAAAAAGGGCGAGCTCGCGCGGCATGATACCCCTTTGGGGGTCGAGTTCTTACTGACGCTGACTTCCGAGACTCTAGGCCAGGCAGCGTTGCGTCGCAAAGAAGAGTCGCAAAGAATTTAGAAGCTACGAAAGAAGCGTCGAAGGGAGTTGCTTGGAAGCAGCCGTATTAGAAGTAGAAAAAAGCCGCCATCAGCGGACCGAGCGCCTCAAAAAAGCGCTCTTGCCGGCGATTTGTTTTTTCCTGGGCGGGTTTTGCTTTTTGGCGGGCCTGGCTGATTTCTGGATCACGCCCGCAGGAGTTCCCAATCCTTGGCGCGGTCTAGGGCGCCTCAGTTTTCTCTTTACACCGCTACCCCTTTTGGCTTTGCGCTTGACGGGGAGCGCCAGGCAGGTGGTGGTTGGCGCGCTCAGTAATCTGGCAGTGGTGGGCTTAGGGCTGAGCTTTTTGCGCGCACGGCAAGACGCTACAGCTGGAGTCGATGCGCTGACGTCTCTGAGTCCGTTTTTGCACTTTTGGCAAGGGTCGTCGGTGGGCGGCTTTTCGCTCGGCTGGTTTGAGTGGGTTTGTTTTCTGCTCTTAGGGGTAGCCGTCCCCTTGGTATTGGCTGAAGGCTTGCGAAGAAAAGCGCTAGAGTTAGGAAGTCTTGCAGCCTGGTTGACGCTGGTGCTAGCGGGTGGGGTTTTAGTAGGGGCTACGCAGGCGTTAGGGCAGGCCGATTGGGTGGGTCTTTTTTGGGAGACCTTCAAGCATTCTTGGGATTTGAGTTATCAGGCGTTGTTAGCGCGCAAGGTGCCGGTGAATTTGCCAGACTTAGAGCTCTTGAAGCATCAAAGCTTGGTGCAATTGCCCTCGTTGCTAGGTATTTTTTTATTTCTGATGATCTGGCTTAACGCCTTGTTGCTGTTACGACTCAACCCTCAAGGACTGAGAGAGCGGTTGGGCTTGACGCAAAATTTTTTTCAAGCTTGGAAGTGGCCAGACCATGCAGTTTGGGTGGCGATTGGCGCGGGAGCGCTGACGTTAGCTAAGCTGGGCCGGTGGTCAGAGTTCGTGGGCTTTAATGTTTTGTATTTTACTTTAGCACTTTATGGGATACAAGGTTTGGCGGTGGTCAGCCATTGGTTTACCGTCTGGAAGCTTCCTCGCTCCTTGTACTGGCTACTTTTGTCGAGCTGGATTTTGTTTGCCGATTCAAGTTTTCTTCCCTGGGCATCTTTGAGTTTGGTGTCGGTTGTGAGCCTCGGTTTTTTCGATCTGTGGTTTGATTTTCGGGGAACGAGTGCCAGCGGGTCTTGGTTTAAAGCCAGTTCGTGAGTGAAGGCGAGGGTGGTAGGGGAGAGGTAGGGGGAGTGCTGCTTGAGGTCCCATGGGGCAAGAGGGGAGCGGCCGTGAGGCGCAGTGTTGAGGAAAGAAGTTTTTTTGAAAGAAAGGGAATGCCATGCAAGTGATTTTACGGGAAAATGTTGAAAATTTAGGAAAAACAGGAGACATCGTCCGAGTTTCGGATGGGTATGCTCGCAACTTTTTATTACCTCGCCAGCTCGTGATGATTGCTGAAGCGGAAAATGTCGCACAAATTGAGCATCACAAGCGCGTGCTGGAAAAAAAGCGTAAGACTGAGCGGATGGGTGCAGTTGAGTTAGCAGCCAAACTGGCAGCGGTGACGTGCACCGTGGCTAAGAAAGCGGGCGAGCACGACAAATTATTCGGCTCGGTCACGGCGCAAGACATTGTTGACGCCTTGGCAGTGGTAGGGGTGACGCTTGAGCGCAAGTTATTGCACTTGGCTGCTCCGATTAAAACTTTGGGTGAGCATTCGGTGGAAATCCGGCTGGACAGCGACGTGGTGGCGAGCATTAAAGTGTCCGTCGTCGCAGAAGCTTAAGTTGCTGCTTTGGTGACCTCCATGGACCTAGATTCGGGCTCGCAGGAGTATTACGGCGGCGGCGGTGGTGGTCATGAGGGTGGGGGGGGGGGTGGTGACTCCGAGCTGATTGGCAGAATGCCGCCTCATCACAATGAGGCTGAGCGCTCGGTTTTAGGCGCGATTCTCCTGAATAACGATTCCATTCACCGGACCTTAGAAATTGGGCTTGAGGATCGCGACTTTTACCGAGAGGCGCACCAGCGCATCTTTGAGGTGTCGCTTGCCCTAACGGAGCGCGGTGACCCTGTGGATATGGTCACGATGACGGCTGCGCTGAAGGACCGGGGGTATTTTGAACGGGTGGGAGGTCTCTCAACGCTTACCGGCTTGTTTGACGATGCGTTTGCTGTCGGTAATATCATGTATTACGCCCGCATTGTGCGCGATCAGGCGGTTTTAAGGCGCTTGATTCAAGTCACAGCGGAGATTGCCGCTGACGCCTATCAAGGGGTGGAAGACACAGAAGTCTTTTTAGATGATGTCGAAAAAAAGGTCTTTGCGGTCTCAGATTCCAAGATGACCCAGTCGTTTTCGAGCATGCGCGAGATTTTGCTACAAAACATGGCAATCATCGATGAGCTGACGCAAAAGAAGGAAGACGTCGTCGGTTTATCCACGGGTTTTCACGACTTTGATCGCTTAACCAGCGGGCTCAGGGGTGGCCAGCTGGTGATTATCGCGGCACGGCCTGCGATGGGGAAAACCAGTCTTTTTCTATCAATGGTACAACATATTGCCCACACCAGTGCCGGGGTGGTGGCGATCTTCTCGCTTGAAATGTCCAAAGAGGAGTTGGGATTCCGTTTTCTCTCGGGCATGACGCGGATTGCTGCTAAGAACCTCAAGGTGGGTCGGATATCGCTGGACGAGTGGCGCAGCCTCACTCATTGTGCGGATCTCTTGGCTAAGTCTAAGGTTTTTATTGATGATTCCGGTGACGTAACGGTGATGGACATTCGTTCGCGCTGTCGTCGGTTGCTTTCCGTCGAAAAGAAAATGTCCCTGATTGTCGTCGACTATTTACAGCTGATGAAGGGATCCAAGGCTTCGCAGCGCGGCGACTCCTCGCGAGAGCGGGAAATCTCAGAAATCAGTCGTAATTTAAAGAGTTTAGCTAAAGAGTTAAAAGTCCCCATCATTGCCTTGTCGCAGCTCAACCGTGGGGTGGAGGGGCGACCCAACAAGCGCCCGATGCTTTCTGATTTGCGAGAATCAGGCGCCATTGAGCAAGACGCAGATATGGTCTGTTTTATTTACCGCGATGAGGTCTACAACAAGGACTCAGAAGATCGCGGGATGGCTGAGCTCATCGTTGCCAAGCACCGAGCAGGGGCGACTGATACTATTCGCTTGGCCTGGTTATCGGAGTTCACGCTGTTTGCCAATCTGGAGCACGCAGCCCCAGGAACGCCGCCCCCTCCGCTGCGTCTGATTAAAGAGAACGACTTTTAAGGCAGCCGCAGGCAGGCAGGTGAGCAAGCGGGCACTCAGAGCTGGCTGCTCACACTTACCCTTGGGGCGGAATCGCAAGAGGTGGGGGGTCTTTTTGGGGGGGGGGCGCGTAGGCGCGGCTTGGGTGTGCTTCCCGAGCTCTGGGTGAAGTAACTTAAAAAAAAATAGTTCAAGAAATATAAAAAATCCGTTAGAGTTAGAGTGAAGTCCATCGTGTCAGTGGCATAGGTGAGCTGGGCTTAAGGTTTGATCAGGTCAATAACGGAAAGGCTGAGGTGGGACGGCGTGAATGATGGAAAAAGTTTCAAAATGCTTGCTCTTTTAGGGGAGCGGCAAGCAAGTGACGCAAAGCAAGGGGCAAGAAAAAGACTCACGCGGGGTACTGGTAGCAGCAGCAGAGGCCGCTGGCTTGCGGTCATGGGTGTGGTGGTCTGCGTTGCCTTCTTGCCTCATTGTGCTTCGGCCAATTTGGCGACTCCGCCGACTGCCCCAGTGGGCTCGGGGGCTGTGTCGATTGACAACCCGCTCAGGCTGCAGTTTAAGGCCGATGAAAAACTCACTGATCACGCTTGCAGTGAAGACGCTAAGAGGGCTGGCTGTTACGGCAAGCATGTGGGTCACGCACTGTTGCGCTGTTTGCATCACTATCTCAATGACCATAAGGACTTTGTGGTCACGCCGGATTGTAAGACGGATATTTTGAAGCTGCGTGAGGATCTGAGAAAGAACGAAGAAGCCCAAGCGGCGCATAAAGCCAAGTAAGTCGGGACTCAGGCGACAGGGGTTAGTCGCGCAAACTCTTTTCATCTGCCGCTTTGTTGTGCTTTGCCTAGGCCAGTGTTCTTTAGTGAAGAGGGAGGCGGGTGTGGGTGCTTGGGAGCTGTCAGAGGAGTTGAGGGGCGAGTGACAGCAGCAGGTGGGGCTTCAAAGCATGTTGATGGGAGAGTGGACGACACAATGCCTTAAGGAGTGCCTGCTGAGAGCGCGCAACCTGTTGCGGCAATCCACGCGCCTGGTGCTTGTCCTTACCTATGACTATTTCGGTAGGAAATAGCCATAGTTTTGCAGCAGATAGAGCCAAAACTGGTCCGTGACGCGAGTGTTAGAAGCGAGCTCACCAGGTGGCGGGCTTTGAAAAAACTTGTTCTGATGGCCTGAGGAGCCTGAAGCGAGTTCGCTCTTATAATCTTGGTGCTGTTGCTGCAGGTAGGAATTTTGCTCGACGAATTCCTTTATTAGAGTAGGGGTGAGCTTTTGGCCGGATGGAACGCGCCTGCCTGAGGAGGCTTGATGCTTCTTGTCGCTCAGAGGCCCCGAATCCTCGATTCCTGCAAAGCCTCGATGATTTCCTCCCCATCATAGGGATCAAACTGAACAACAGGCGAGTGGTATTCCAGTTGCGCGCCTCCTCCTTTT
>JAYTHP010000176.1:0-27520 GCA_043732485.1 Oligoflexia bacterium | reverse complement strand
CACCGCCCCGAGGTCTATCGGGCAATGACATTTTTAGCCTGCGCTTGCGTCATTTTAGCTAAACTATGATATTCGGGGTTTGCGAAACGGGCTCTAAGCAAGGATTGATCGCCGACTGTTGGGTCACGGGTGGTCAATACCTCTCCTGTTCCGGGATAACCACCTTGACTGCCGCCCACTCCTCCTTTCTTACACTTGCTAAAGTGATCACCACCACCACCACGCCACCCTCTTTACCCTCGCTCAGCCCTTGGCCTAAGCTTTCAAGCTCGGTGCGGCAGCAGGCTCCTTTGACTGTGAGCGGCTATTAGATTCGTCCGCAGCTGGCTGAGTGCCAATTGGGAGAGGGGAGTCAGCTGGTTCTAACGGGCCTGCCGCTATCGGGAAAGGCCCCGTGGAGGGTAGGTGCAAAAAAATTTAATTGGGATCACCAAGGTCCGTTTCGCTCAGCTTCCCACGGAGGTGGGAAAGCAGAACTTGAAGCAAGAGAGATACCCAAAAAATAAGACCCACTCACCCGCCGCTAGTCTTGAGCTGCTTTTGACCCTGGAAAATAATTTTTTCAGCATCGATGGCGAAAGAGGCTCACGCCCTTATGTCTGCAAGGTGAAAGAAAACGGCTTGGCTGTGCAGTGGAGTGGAGTGGATCGGAGTAAGCACGGCGAAGCTTGCCAGGACAATCGAGACTACCTTTGCGCTCGTCATTGACTTGATTCTTTTATCGCACTGTGCCCTGAAACGCCAGGCTGGCGCACCGCCGTGTATCGCTGGGACGGCTTCGGCTTTTCCGGAGCGGAAACCCCCGCATTAGATGCTCGCTGTAACCAGGTGTTTGGAGCTTGGCCGCTGCCGGCTGATTAGCTACTGGGGGGGGAGTGGAGTGGGTCTCTCACCTCAAGTGCAACCCTCAGTGCTCTTCTTAGCCAATCATCGCAGCCCTGGGTGCGTGTCACTGACTGGGCTTTGCATGGGTTATCCTCATGGGGTGGGGAGGATCCTGAGTGGTTGTGTTGGTCGGATCTTTCAGGGAGCTTCGACGGAGGGATGATCCCTGCTCCTTCCCTTCAAGCTGAAGGAGGAGTGGCGGTGGGGGGGAGCGCGTCGTCGTCGCCGATGGCCGGTGGGTCGAGCTGGTCTTTTAACGGTTGTGTTGACGACTGTGACGCGTGGCTTTTTGGCATGAAACATTGGCCTTCGAAGTAGGCGCCTGGTGCCATTTTTAAAGCCGGCGTTTGAATGTTCCCCACCACTCGGCCTGAACTGGAGAGAATCACGCGGGTTTCGGCTTGGATATTGCCGCGAATAAAACCATCAATCAGAAGGGTGTCGACAACTAAGTCGCCTTCAATCATGCCGGTGTCAGAGAGGATCAAAATACTACCAGTTTTTGCCTGCACTTTGCCTTTTAAGCGACCATGAATGCGGGTGAGATTTTCAAAGAAAAAAGATCCCTCCAGGCAACTGTCTTCGGCAATTAAATTGAGCTGGGTTTCCTCGATGCTCGCGGTGAAGGATGGGGCAAGTGTGGGGGTCATCGCTGGCTTTGATTTTTTCAGCCTCATTCGGAGTCGCTCCTCACCCGGTGCGTTAACGAGAGCGGGCGGTAAAGCAGGATTTGGCTTTTTTTATTGAGAATAAAGATCTCCACACTTTGCAAGTCCTCAGGCTGGGTCACCTTGAACTCGGCTTTCACTACCCGGTAACGGTTCATCGAGAAGGGCTCTCCGGCACCGAGATTAAACAGGGTGGTGGAACCCACGGCGTTTAAAGTTCCTGGCGGGTAAGCCAGCAGGGATTGCGCGCCCCGGGCGATTAAGAAGATTTTGCCCTCCTGGGGCGCGTTTTCGGTGTGATGATGCAGCAGTTTGAATTCTACTTGCAAGGCTTGATGCGACCAATGAATGCTAGGCTCGTCGATACTAAACGAGAGTTGCTCAGCCGGTGGAATGAAGAGCTGCGGTAAGTTGACGGGGGTCGGGAAACTGGTGAAATTGGTTAAGCCCTGCAAATTCATGGGTTTGCTGCTGGCGGGGCCCTCGTGCTGCAGCAGGAGCTTTGAAGGTGAGTTCGGCAACGCATCGCCCAGGCCACTTTCCGTGGACAGCAAGGAAGACGACGACGATTGTTGCTGCTGGTCTCCTGTTAAGGCTTTAGCTAAGAAGTGGTCTGGGTGGGTGGCGCCTGCAAAAGAGCCAGAAGCCGCCTCGTCGGCTGCTTGCGACTTTGGCACGTATTCCTGGGGACCAAAAGGTGGCGCAGGATGGAGTTTTTGCGCTTGGTCGCTGAGGTGAGTAAGGCGGCGGGGAGAAAAGAACAGTCCGGGAGGGGCCAAAGCGGAGCAGCGAGTGGCCAGTGTTTTGAGTGCCGGCCTAAAATACTGCAAGGTAAAAAAACTGGTCGTCAAAAAAGTGACGGCAAGTACGCTTAAGCCAATGCCCACCCCCTGGATCCACGCGAGCGGGACCTGAAAGCTGCGACTGCGGAATTGGTCTTTAAAAACGATAACCGTGATTTGTTCAGCAGCCGGTTTTACGCGAGAGGATCGTTGCGGGGCACTCATCTGAAAAAAACTGTATCGCGCTCGCACCGACCTGTCAAACATTACAGGAGAAGTCCAAAAGTCTTTTCTTTTTTTTTACTCTTTTACTCTTTGTCTCTCTTCCGCCCGTCAACTTTTTTTCCCACAAGAAGCATCTCTAAACCCCGCCCCCTCATACGGTGGGGGGGGGGGTAGGGGGTCAGGGATGCTTGAGCAAGCGTACGGGAAATATTACAAAATCGTCTTAAAATGATTGACGAAAAAGTCTTATTCTTAAGAAGATTTTGGCCGATAAGCTAGAAGATGAAGGTTGTGATTCTCCACCCCGAAAAAGTTGCGGAAGAGTCGTTGGCCCATAAGCTTGCGATTTTTGATGTGGCAGCGCTCTTTGCCCATAGTGCGAAAGAAGCTTTGCAGATCATGACCTTGCATCCGACCAGTGTGGACCTAGTGGTAGTTCACCGCGAGGGCGCAGCTCATCAAGCGGCCGAAGAAGGTCTGGATTTCCTGGAAGAGTTGCGGAAAGATCCGCAAAAAAGCGATTTACCTGTTATTTTAAGTACTTCAGCGTGGAGCGACGCTCAGTGTGCCCAGCACCAGGCCACCCAAGACGGCGTGAATGCCTACTGGATGGTGCCCCCGTTTGATCCTGATCGGCTTTTAAGTCTCATGGAGGGGGTGCTAGGGGTCAAACTCGAGTTACGCGAGGCGCGTGATCTCAGTCAAACCGGCACCCAGCCGCCGATGCCGCCGCTCACCCAGTTGATGAAGCGGGTGGATTTAACGGCCCCAGGCGCTTTGGTCGAGGAAATGGCCACACTGATTGCCTTAGGACAGCCGCAACCTGCTCCGCCCCCGCCGCCTCCTGGCGAAGTAATCGTTGAGGAGCCAGCCGCTGCTTTGTCTGGTGCGCAGCCACGGCCTAAGTCGCTGCAAGTGCCACTGCCGGAGTCTTTGCAGTCTCCGCTTTCCGCTCCTCGGCAAGCTCCCTCCCTTCCCGCTCCCACGGCTTTGGTCGGCGGAAGCGGTGCCATCAGTTTAGGGGCGCTGCAGTTGTCTGGGGTCTCGATGAGCCGCGATACCACCCAATTTCGTAAGGAGTTAGTGGAGGGTTCGGCTCATGACGCCGCCAAAGACTTGGCCCAAGACGCGCAGGGTTCCATCGAACTGAGTGATAGCGGAGGCGACGGCGCTTCCACTTTTTCTTTCGAAATTGAGACGACCGCCGAGCCTGGCCACCCTGAAGTGTCGCAGGTGCGAAAGACGCTTTCAGAGGTGAGCACTTCTCTGCCTTTGTCGCCGCGAGATGATTTTGCGGGCGGGCTAGAAGACGGTAACCTTGCGGAGCTTGATTTGCTGCTAGCACCGGCCCCTCCGGGTGAAGCAGGAGACGGGTTTGCTTTGGCCAGTGAATTAGGGCCGCCGCCGATCTCAGCGGGCAGCAGCAGCGGCAGGCAAGCGCGCATTTTGGCGCAAAGCAAGGGGTGTGAGGATCCTGATGGGGAGCTTGCGCAAAAAATGCCCTATCTTTTTAAGAACCGCCAGCAATCAGCGGCGGCGATTCTTGAGGCCTTGCGCGAGTTTCCCGCCGAGGCCGTGGCTGCCGCCCGAGTGCCAGGGGCGATTTCGCAAAATCTCGATGTCGAGACCCTAAAGAAATATCTCTTCTTACGCGAGCAAGACGTGGCGGTGTTGTCTGAGCAAATGAGAACGGCACACGATCAGGTACTAATGCTTGAAACCCAAGTGCGCGAGCTGAAAGCGCTGCAGGGGGAGTTGCAACACGTGGCAGCGGAGCGAGCGGCAGCGTTAACGCAACTCACGCAAGAGGGTGCTTTTGAGCGGGAAAAAGCGGAAGCAGAACGCGGGGAATTACAGTTTCAGTTGAAAGCTAGTCACGATAAAGCGCGGGTGCTTGAGTTAAAACTAAAGGACGCGGAGCAGGAGCAAGAGCAACTGAAAATCCGCGTGCGCTCTGATATCAGGAAAATTCGCACCCGTGAGAAGGAATTAGAAAATCAGCTAGAAATCATCAAGCAGGACTCACAAGTACTGATGAGTGCGAGAGAAAATAAGATGATTGATCTTAAGCGGAAACTGGATTTGCTGGAGTTTAATATGGATCTTTTGCAAGATCAGTACAACCGCGAAAAAACCCAGTCTGCCGAGCTGAAAGATCAGCTCAGTCGGGTGGCTCAAGTGGTGCGAGTCGCAGGCGGGCTGTTATCGGGCCCCGACGAGCAGGGGTTAGGGCAGGCAAGGGCAAAGCTGAAAAGCTCGCCTGCTGAGCATTGAGAGCGGACGGGTCATTTTCTTCATCTTCTCCCTGTCTAGGCTCCACGTCTGGCAGCAAGCTTAAGGAGCTTTGCTCGGGGCGCCTCTCTCTCTCTCCTTCTAGTCTATCTTCAGGCTCAAAGTTCTGATAGCCTTTCTCTCACGATGTTCAGTATTGAAGGCGCAACCGTGATGCTTTATTTTCGTGGACTGCTCAAGCTGCTCGGGCTCATACTGCTCTGGGCCTTAGTGTGGCGGCGCGGGGGCGTTGACAAGACGCACCAGCGTTTAGAGCGCTGGGCTAAGGCCCATTACCGGCCGTGCCTGTGGGGGATCGGTTTGCTTTTTTTCAGTTTGGCGCTGCTCGAGAAACTGAGTCAATACTATTGCCTCCAGTTGAATGCTTACGATTTTTGGCTCTTCGAAGACATGCTGGAGCAAGGCATCGAAGGGGGCTATTTTCTCACGCGCTTCGCCTCGCATGCTGTAGGCTTTGTCCAGCACGGCACGGTGCATCCAATGCTGACTTGGGCTTTGATGACCGGGCCTGCGCTTTTATTGGGTCCCCTTACTGCCTGTTTGCTCTTTAACCCACTTTTTTTGAGTTTAGCGGGGGTGTTGCTTGCGGTTTTAACGCTTGAGGCGTGGGGATCGTTTGGGTCGTTGGCGTTTATGGTGGCTTTTTATGCCTCAGTGCAGGTGGGGAAAATTTTAGCCTATGATGTTCATCCAGAAGCGGCTTACCCCTTTTTTCTGTTGCTCTGGCTGTGGTGGTTGCAAAAGAGGGGGGTGACGCGGGGCCCAGGAGGACTAGTTTTGTGGTTGGCCCTGACGCTTGGCATGGGTATCAAGGAAGATGCGTTTTTGGTGTTTGGTCCCTGGGTGCTGTATTTTTTGTTTCTTCACAGACGACCCACACCCCAGCAGCAGCAGGGCCTAGGCACGATGCTGGGGTGTGGGTTAGTGGTCGGCGGTATCACGCTCTTGCAGGTGATCATGGTGCGCGGCTGGGTGCGGGGTGATTGGGGTCCCAGCGTTTGGCAGCACCAGCCGGTGGTGGTGACGGCTAGTTTGAGTCAATTTCAAGGGGTTCATTGGAAAAGTGCCCAAGACGTCGGGGAGATTTTGCGTCAGTTGGCCGCCACCGCAGGCGGGGGTTGGGGGGTGGCACAAAAGTGGGGCCACTTCTGGGTGTCGCGTCCTTGGTGGTCGTTGCTGATTTTTGCCCCTTGGGTGCTCCTGCTGCCGCAGTTTTGGTGGACGCTGGGTCCGCTGTCGCTCATAGTGTCCTTGCTTGAGGGGCCACAGAACCTCTGGAACTATTATGCGGCACCGTTTATAGGCTCGTTTTGGTACTGTGCGGCAAGCGCAGGCGTGGGGAGTCGGTGGCCCAGAAGATCACCTTGGATGATCTTCTGGCTGTTAATCACGAGTCTGATGCTCGGGCAAAGTAGCCTGCAAGTGGCCATCCCGAGTCGTGAATTACTGGCGCAACGGCGCCAGGTGCAAGCCTTGTTGCCCTGTTTGCAGGGGCGTCACGGGCTGGTTGCGCCGCAATGGATTGCGCTCGTGCCGCGCGACGAGATTGTGACTGCAAGAAAGCTGAACACCGCGCAAGACTGGCAAAAAGTCGATTATCTGTTGGTGTCTTTGCGCACGTCGCGTTTAGAGCTTTCTGTGGAGGACGCCCGTGCGATGATTGCTCGCATCGAACCTGATCCGGATTGGAGTCCAGTGGATAGCCACTGTCAGCCGATCAGTCGGTTAGCGGAAGGCGAAGTCGTGCTCTGGCTGCACACCCGGGTGAACTCCCCGCCCACCTAAGGCCCGCTTGGGGTTGGAATTTTCTTGGGGTGAATAGAAAACTGTTTTGCTCAGTTTTTTGGGGGAGGGAAAAGTGTGCTTGCGGGTGGTTGGTTGGGGGGAAAAAATCCTTGAGCGGACAAAGGAAGGTGATATAACTTTTGACAGCCCCCCGGTCCTTCGCACTTTTCTTGCGCTAAGCGGGCGGGCGGTTGGGGTGAAAATCAGCAAAAGCGGGGTTTTTGGGTAAAAGGGGTGTGCTTGTGTGTGGATTGAGGTCTTGGCGTGAGTGAATTAATGATTCCTAAGCTGAAGTTTAAGATCGTGGTCAGCGATTTTCACTTAGGCAAGGGGCGATACTTTAAAGATGGTACGCAAAATATTTTAGAAGATTTCGTCTATGATCGCGAGTTTGCTGAGTTTTTAGCACATTATTGCACCAATGAGTATGCAGAATCAGAAGTCGAGCTGGTGTTGAACGGCGATATTTTGAACTTACTGCAAATCGATACCTGGGGCATTCACACCCACTTGATTACCGAGCGCAGCGTGGTGCGCGCACTGGAGCGGATTGTGGCGGGGCATCCGAAGTTTTTCCAGGCCTTAAAGCGCTTTGCCGCCACCCCCTTGCACACCGTGAGTTACATTATGGGCAACCATGATGCCGGCATGTTGTGGCCTAAGCCGCGCCACTATTTTTCGCAAACCGTGCAGGCACCGGTGCAGTTCTACGACGTCAGTTACCAGGTCGATGGTCTGCACATCGAGCATGGCCAGCAGTATGAGCGCTTTTCTCAGACCGATGTCAAGAAGCCTTTTATTACCCATGGTTTAGCAGAACCGGTACTCAATTTGCCGTGGGGCTCGCTCTTTGTGGCAGTCTACTTACCAAAAATCAAACAGCATCGCCCGCACGTCGACAAGGTGCGACCTCCTGCGACCTTTGTCCGTTGGGTGATTATTCATGATCTCTGGTGGGGGATTAAAACCTTTGGGGGGATTATTAAATTTATATTTGATACCCTGCTGTTTCGCAGGCGCTATCAAATTAAATCGGGGGTTAAAGATACTTTGGGGTTACTCAAGGAGATCTCAATCTACCCTAATTATGACAAAATTGCTTTTAAGGTCCTGGAAAGCTATGAGTCGATCCATACCGTGATTTTTGGTCACACCCACTTGATACGCTATCGGCAGTGGCGGGAGGGTAAGGAGTACTTTAACGAAGGCACTTGGAACGAGGTCACCAATCTAGATTTGGATGATTACGGCAGGCAGGTGCGCTTGACTTACGCTTTTATTGAGTATTTTTCGGATGGTCAGCCGCTGCCTAAGCCACAAGTGCGGCTCAAGCAGTGGCATGGCCGCTGGCATCCGGAGGGAGAAATTTTGGTCTAGAATTTCGTTGCTTGGATTTTTTGCTTGAAGAAGCAGCCGACGATGTTAGACTAATCTCAAGAAGAAACAGTCACTCTGTCAAGCTGCTTGCTCTTGCGAGAGATTGAGGCTTGCGGCCTTTGTGACCTACCAGAGTCCCTCTTAGTTGCCCGCAAAGGTACAGCGGGTTTGCTGTCACTCTCAAGCGTGAGGGCCTCCGGCTGCGTCACGTAAGGAGGAGCAAGTCAGGAGCAGGAGCGGGGGCAGTTGTGAGCAGTAGGCCAAAGATAAACGCCCCCCTACCTCTTTTTTTCAATTCTCAGAAATGGATCCCATGAGCAAACAAAGAAAATACATTTTTATCACAGGCGGTGTGCTCTCCAGTATTGGCAAAGGCATTGCTGCGGCTTCCATTGGGATGCTGATGGAGCAGCGGGGGATCCAAGTGACCCTCATCAAGATGGACCCTTATCTGAATGTCGATCCTGGCACGATGAATCCGATTCAGCACGGTGAGGTGTTTGTCTTAGACGACGGCACGGAAACCGATCTTGATTTAGGCCACTACTCCCGGTTCGTACAAAAAGCCCATTTTACTAGGAAAAATAGCTTTACCACCGGTCGCATCTACGATGCGGTAATTCGCCGCGAGCGAGCAGGTGCGTATGAGGGTAAAACCGTGCAGGTGATCCCGCACATCACTGATGAGATCAAGCGGCTGATCCATGACGCTTGTGAGGCTTTTGATTTGGTGATTGTGGAAGTGGGGGGCACGGTGGGTGATATTGAAAGCCTGCCCTTTTTAGAGACCATCCGGCAGATGCGGGTTGAGGAGGGTTGGGAGAATGTCATGTTCATTCATCTCACCTTGGTGCCTTATGTGGCTGCAGCCGGAGAGCTGAAGACCAAGCCGACGCAGCATAGTGTGCGGGAGCTCAGAGAGATCGGGATTCAGCCGGATTTATTGCTGTGTCGCTCGGATCGCAACTTGCCGATGGAGGTTAAGGAAAAAATTGGCCTTTTTTGCAACGTTTCCAAAGATGAGGTCTTTAGCGCTGTCGATGTCAGTAGCATTTACGAGGTGCCGTTAGCTTTTCACGCCGAGGGCTTGGATGAAAAAATCACCCAGCGCCTGGGGATTTGGTCGGCCAGACCCAATTTATCGCAGTGGGAGAACATGGTGGAGAAGATCCGCCACCCTGCGGGCGAGGTGGTCATTGGGGTGGTGGGCAAGTATACGGAATGGCGCGACAGTTATAAGTCGTTGGCTGAGGCGTTGGTGCACGGGGGTTGCGCCAATGATCTCAAGGTGATTCACGTCTACATTGATGCTGAGGAGATTGAATCTAAAGGGGTGCAAGAGTGCTTTCGTGGGGTGGATGGCATCTTGGTGCCAGGGGGCTTTGGCGGGCGCGGCATTGAGGGTAAGATTCAGGCCATTGCCTATGCCAGAGAGGAAAAAGTTCCGTTTTTTGGCCTGTGTTTGGGGATGCAGCTGGCGGTGGTGGAGTTTGCCCGTCACGTTTGCGGGCTGCAAGAAGCCAGTTCGGCAGAGTTTGTGCCAGGCGGGGCGAGTAATGTCATTGAGTACTTACCTGCCAAAGAGCCCGATGTGTCTGCTACCAGTGGCGTTGGTGGTGGAGATGGGCTTGGGCGCGGTGGTATGCGCTTAGGCTCTTATGACTTTCAGGTGTTGCCAGCGATTCACGGAGCGCCCACTCATGCGTACCAGGCTTACCGGGCCGAGCGTGTGTCGGAGCGTCACCGGCATCGTTTTGCAGTGGCCTCGGCGTTTCGTGCCCAGCTGGAAGCCAAGGGTTTGCGGGTCTCGGGGTTTTATCAAGAGACGGGCGCAGGCGGTGGTGGGTCGACATTATCTCCCGCTTCCTCGATTGTCGAGATCATTGAACTGGCAGACGGTCATCCCTGGTTCTTGGGCTGTCAGTTTCATCCGGAGTTTTTAAGTCAGCCGCTTAAGCCACATCCGCTGTTTGCGGCGTTCATTCAAGCCGCAGCTGGGTTTTCGCGGGGGCGCAAGCAGTGAGTACGGCTGGGGCGAGCACGGCTGTGCAACCGATGCTGCTGATTGCGGGTCCTTGCGTGATTGAAGACGAGGGCTTGGTGCTGGAAGTGGCGCAAGAATTGAAGCGTCAGACGCAGGGTTTGCCGGTCGATTTGTTCTTAAAGGCTTCTTTTGATAAGGCCAATCGCAGTTCGCTTGAGGGATTTCGGGGGCCGGGGTTAAAAGAGGGTTTGGCGATTTTGGGGCGGGTGCGGGCCAAGACGGGCTTAAGAGTGTTGACCGACTTGCACAGTGTTGAGCAAGCCGAAGCGGTGGCCGAGACGGTCGATGCTTTGCAGGTGCCGGCGTTTTTGTGCCGGCAGACGGACTTGATTGTGGCTGCGACCCAAGCGGCGCTCAAGTTTTCTCGTCGACTCAACTTAAAAAAAGGTCAGTTCCTGGCGCCTTGGGACATGCGTAACCTAGTGGAAAAAGTGGAAGCGGTGGCCAGTCAGTTCTTAAGTCTTGGTGGGGAGAAGATCCCTGAGCGCTTTTTGTCGCTGACCGAGCGCGGGGTTTCCTTTGGCTATCAAACCCTAGTCGTGGATATGATTTCTTTTCAGGAGATGAAAAAAATTAAGAGCCCGCTTTTAAAGGACATTACCGTCATTTATGACGTCACTCATTCGATTCAGCGTCCGGGGGGCGGGCCTGGCGGCAAGAGTTCTGGCGGACGGCGGGAGAGCTTGGAGCCGCTGGCGCGCGCGGCGATGGCTGCAGGGGCGCAGGGGCTCTTTATGGAGTGTCACCCGCAGCCGGAGCGGGCAAAAAGTGATGGCGCCAACGCCTTTCGTCTTCCCTATGTCGGTCAGTTTATTGAGCAGTTGCTGGCGATTCGGGCGTTAGTCTCTGGACAGCCGTTTTTGTTGCCTGCTGAGGAGTGATCCCTGTCCGGGCAACCCTCAAGGAGTGCGGCAAAAGCAGTTTGCCAAAAAAGTTTACTCAAACGAAGCTCAGGCAAGGTCGCAGCCAACCTCGCCAAAGAATTAGGAGCAAGCATCAGGAGCAAGCAATGACGATCATGAATCCAAC
This sequence comes from Oligoflexia bacterium, assembly GCA_043732485.1. Lineage (GTDB taxonomy): Bacteria > Bdellovibrionota > UBA1018 > UBA1018 > UBA1018 > JAYTHP01. The sequence goes on along the minus strand of JAYTHP010000176.1, from coordinate 16,433 downwards.
TCTCCCAACGGCAACTTCTCAACCTTTCGTGGCGCTTGAGGGGTCGTTGTTGGGATCGCACAGTGGGCAAGTCTTGTTGCCTGAGCACCAGGCACGGCTTGCTCTCATTCGTTGTCTGGTCTTAGACGTGGATGGAATCATGACGGATGGTCGGATTTTTTGGGCGGGGAGTGCACAGGGCTGGACGCGCTCGTTTAATGTCCGTGATGGTCACGGTATTAGGTTGCTGCAAAAAGCCGGGGTGGAAGTAGCCGTGCTGAGTGGCGGTGAGTCTGCTGACGTGCGCGTTCGGATGGAGAGCCTGAAGATCAAGCACGCCTATTTGGGCAATGAAAATAAATTGCAGGGTTTGGCAAAAATTGTACAAGACTTGCAACTGCAGACAAACCAGCTGGCGTATTTGGGTGACGAGTTGTTTGATTTGCCCGTCTTAAGGCGGGTTGGCTTTAGCGCCACGGTGCCTGAAGCGGTGGCTGCAGTCAGGCGAGAAGTGCACTATGTGACAGAAAAGCAGGGGGGCTTTGGCGCAGTGCGGGAAGTGGTGGATTGGATCATGACTGTTCAGGGCTTAATCCCGGCGATGCCACCTGAGGACGGTGGGGGGCTAGTGGGAAAGTAGCCTAAAAATTTAAGGCAAACAAAAAAAAGTGGGATGAGAAAATGTTTGCACCAGACACTGCATCAGAGCGTTTTGAGCTCAAGGTGGCAATTACTGATCATCAGGGGAACATGCTACCGGGGCTGGTCCAAGTGGCAAAGTGGCACCGCAAGCAGCGCCTGCAGAGGGCCTTGAAGTGGGGTGGCCTGTGTTGGCTTGCGGCTTTGGGGTCGGTGATCTTGCCGCTTGCTCATTTTTTTTTAGTACCAGGGTTTTTCTTAGCCGGGGTAGTGGTGCCCTTTTTGCTGTGGGGGCAAGAGGCGATGATTTTGGGGGGGCAGGGGATTTGTCCGCATTGCCAAGCCGAGCTGCCGATTGCGCTCACCGCCTTCGGTTTTCCTTTCTCCGAGTACTGTGATCATTGCCGTAGCGAGTTGAAGATTGCGCTAGAAGCGGTAGAGCCACAGACTGCGACGACCAAGACCGCAACGCCTGGCTGAGGAGTGTTGGGGTGCGGGGGGAGGCTAAGCGGAGTGAGGGCGTGTGCTTTTTAAAAGTGCGGATGCACCCCGGGCTCAAGCCGGTAGGCTTGCGGTAGATTGTGATAGTCGTGGTGATGGTGGCCCTTTTTGCCAAAGTTCCAGTGAAAGTTTTTTAAGCAGCTTGAGCACTGCACGGTGTTGCAGCCATCGTCCCGGCCTGCAATTTTGCCGCAGTGTGGACACGGACGGTTCATCCCGTCTTCAAAGTTGGGTGCCAGGGGGTGCGGTCGGGGCTCAATGCGGATGCGCCGTCCTTTGGCAAGCAAGCTTTCTACGCCGGGTTCAAGCTCGCCTGCACAAGACCGGTTTAAGTGCAGTTGGTTGCACTTGAGGCACGCGTGATGATCGCAAGCCGGGCAAGCAAAGTGCTGGTCAAAGAGCTTTTGTGGGCGCTGGGTGCCGTAAACGCACTCTGAGTTGGGGCACGGTTGCCACTGCGGCAAGCGCTCCTGGGCGGTGGCCGCTAGCTGCTGCCGCTCAAAGCGCAGGAGTTCTTGCGGTGAAATCACCTGGGTGCTGGCAAAAAACGAAGGCTGGATGGGTTGACGGCAGGAAGGCGCAGGGCAGGTAGCAACCACCCCGGTGCGTCTGCTTGCCTGCTGAAATTGCTCTCTGGCGCACCCGGCACAATAGTTCAGGCAGCGGCAGTGGCTTGGACCTTGGGCAATGCCCGGTGCATCAAGACAAATGCTGCAGGTGCTCGAGTCTTGCTGCGGGGAGGGTGGGGTTGAAGCGGCGCGATCCGTAGTAGCCACTTGACCTAGCCGCTTAATCAGCTCTTGGGCAGCCATTTTTTGGGAATAGCTTGCAAGCGTGGAGAGCTGCAGCCGGCTCAATCTAGCCAGGCCACTGCCTGGCGCTGACGCTGAGATATTTTTTGCGCGGTAGGCTGATTTCAGGTGACCGAGTGCTTCAAGATCGTGGGCTTGGCTTGCGGCATGGAGCAGCATTTGCGCTTCCATCTCGGACATCGTCTCTCCCCACTGAAAGTTTGCAGGCAGCGTGTAGGGAGTGGCAAAGACTGAATCTGCGAGAAAGAGGTCCGGCATTTTGAGCATTTTGGCTCCGCGCTGGAAGTAGTACAGCGCGAGTTGTTTGAGATTGTGTGCAAACGATTGCGTGGTGGTCAAGGCCTTGAGATGCTGAAAGAAGTTTGGTGCGATGGTAAAAAGCCTCCAAAAAGTGGTCGTTTGTCTGCGCATGGACGCTTGTTGCGGGGGGCTGAGCTGGGAGAAAAATTGTAAAAACTCTTTCCTTTTTGCGGGTTCCAGGTGGCGGTAATTTTCAAGCAGTCTGAGGCCTTCGGGGGACCCACTGCTGTTGGCTTCGCCTAGGAAGCGTTGTAGCAGCGGGAGCGTGCTGGGATGATAGCCACAGATCAGGCGCGAGAAAATTCTGGGATAGTGCTGGGTGCCGTTAAAAATAGTGATGTGTCGGTAAGTCTCTAAGTCGAGCTCGGGCCTGAGCCAACGGGAGGGCGGAGGCGAGAGGACTTGTTGGCTCACGAGGTGGGGCGCCCCAGCGGTATGGGCTAGGCTGGTATGGAAAGAGGTGAGACGGTCGATCATGGCGTCAATCTTAACGCCTGCAAGGTCAAGCGCCACCAGTGATTCGTAGCCTGGCTGGTAAGCTGTACGAAGGCCTATCGAAGTGGGTGTGAGTTCGCGATTTTTTGCTAAATAAAATCCCTCTATCGTCTTCTCGCGCAGATCAGCGGTGGTTTCAAAGTGCTGGGCCTGGTCGTAACCCTCCATGGTGCAATACTGGGTGGCTTGCTCTTGCAGGGCATCGGCCCGCATTGCATCGGCGCTAGCGCCTGAGTAGGCTGCCCGAAAAGACGAAAGCGCCGGAAGCGCAAATTCAGGCCGTAACTCAGAATCAATAATATTCTCGCCGTCTGCCAGCGCTTGAGCCTGGGCAACGCTAGGAAGAGCACAAAAAACCGCGTGAAGAGTAGTCGTCAAGAGAAAAAGTTGGATCAGAGACCGTGAAAGTAGGCGCATAGAGTTTCTCCCGAAAGTGCCCTTTTTACACCTCCCTCAAAGCCGAGGTAAGAACGTGGAGCACCCTCCCTTGGTGTGAGAGGCATGCGAGAGTTGTGCCGTCTGCAAGGACGCGCCCCCCCTCCCCTCACGCCCCACGCTTTTGCAAGCGAGGAGGGAGCGCTGGTGAGTGGGGGGCGCGCGTGCCGGTGGTGTCGATCTTTTGGACAGTTGTCGTCATGGCTGCAAAAACGGTGGGCCTCAGAGGCGGGGGAGCGGCGGGGAGAAAGGGTTGCGTAAAAAATGAACCAAAAGAATTGAGGCTGCGAACTTTGAGTGAGCTTGAGTGAGGTGGCGCAAGACGATTAGGGCGTCGTGAGGAGAGAAAGACGCGCCAGGTGTGGAAAGCCGAGTTGAATCTTGGAGTTAATGGCGACAAGGGAGTGAAGGAAATTAAATTATTTAATTTATTAGTGTAAATTATTTAGCTTTTGCTACAAAAAATCTTAAGGTGGCCACAATGACTCTTTTACGTGATCGCTCTTTTTTTCTCTCATTGCTGACAGCAACGGTGCTTTGGGGTAGTGGATCCCCTGCTGGCAAGGCGTACGGTGGCATGAGGGAGGCAGGCTGAGCGGCGTGAGCGAGCAGTAAGATGACCCTTAAGGTAAAGCGCTGAGGGATGAAGCGGAGATGGCACCGAGCGCGTTGCTGGAAATATCTACCGACGTTTGCCGCGCGCTGGAAGCGTGGTTAGACGAACGCTCGCTCGTTGCTCAAAAAAATCTTTCGGCTACACTTTGGCTCGGAGGAAAGTGACTTAAAAAAAATCGTGAGCGCAAGGCGTCATTACCGGGTAGATTTGCTCTCCCAGGTGCCAGGCGATTTCCTTACCTCTCCAATGCAGTGAGGTTAGAGTTTGCCGAGTCTCGGGAGCTTGCGGCTTTTCTTCGTCGCCTGACGTCAGAGATTTTAATCGAATCTCAATCCACTTTTATACGGATAACAGTTGGACTCCAAGAGTCTGGAGTCATCTCTAGACGCTGAGTAGGGTCATTGAGGTAGAAGTGGATTTGAATTATAAGGTCGTTCGGGCCTTTGACAGAGTCTTTACCTTGACGGGGCTTCTGAAAGCACCCCACAACAAGCTTACTAGCGTAAAGCTCAGGCACTCCCACATGGGAGACTTCGAAATCACCGAGCTTGCCAGGGAGCTGCAAGAGGTGCACAGTCAGATCACGGCGCTCGATTTGCGGGGTAATTAAATTACCGATGTAGGGGCAAGGGCCTGCGTGAGTCGCTCCGAGCAAATTGCTCACTGGCGGGCAGTCGTTGACTTAAGAGATAACGCCCTTTCAGTTGTGCTTCAAGACGAGCGGAAAGAGGCCGCTCCCCGTTGTCATTTTAGTTTTTAAGCGGGGGGAAGGTGTGGGGAAAAAAACGTGCATTCACTGCGCCCGCCTGATCAAAGCTGAACGCGCAAGGAGCGGTAGAAATAGTTTGCACAAAAATGACAAAAAAACTAATCTACTTTTTCAGGTTTAGCTGAAGTGGGGCTATCTTTTTCAAAAAAAGCCCCTTAATCATTAAAAGAGATGACTCAGTCTCAAAGCTCTATTTGCAATTTCTCGGCTTGCCTCGTTCTTTTAGCCCTTCCTGGCCCGTTTGCCTCTCCAGCCGGTGCGCACGGTGAAAAGGATGGCGCAGGATCCTCATCGATTGACCCTCAGCGATTAGCAGTCCAGTCCAAGAAGCGAGTGGAGCCGCGAACCTCGCTTCCGCGCCAAGAAGTCAGCTTGCTGCTAAAAACGCTCAGCGAGGCACGCGGAGCCATTGAAGCTCACTTGGACCACCGCTCGCTGATAAGGTTGGCTGGCTGTTCTCGCGCAGCCTTTGACCAGATCTTCGGGCTGACGCCGGAAAAGTGAACGGCAGAGGTTGACTATCGTCAGACAAACGGCAATGACCTGCTTTCTGGGCTGCAAATCTTGAGTTGCCGGCAGTTTTTGCTGCGTTATCATCACTCCAGTGCTAGGAAAATGGCTCATTTTTCTAATACCGCAAGGCTCAGTTTGTCAATAAAAAAGACCTCGAAGCCTTTCTTTGCTTGGATGCCGCAAAATCCCTCAGTCGCATCGCAGTCAGTTTTTATGCTTGGGGCCACGGGTAAGCAAGCCCTTGGCGCTGGCTTCACTGACTCCCCAGGCTAATCGAGTTTGCGGTGGACTTAAACTCCGTGACTGTAGGTGGTCTAAGCTCCGTTACGGAGCTTGCTGCAGCCCTGCGGGAGCCTGATAACATGTTGACTGCGTTGAAGTTTAGGTAAGATTCGATGGGAGACCCAGGGGCAGGGGCGCTTGCCACTGCTATCAGAAGCCCGCATTGCAGGCGCAACTCGCTTGATTTGCGGGGTAGACAAATTACCGCAGTCAGCGCTAGATTCCTCGCCGAGGCGCTAGCGAACAACGTGGGTCATCAGCCCACGGAATTTGACTTGCGAGACAACCCCGTGACCGCTGCCGCTCAGGCTGAGCTGCAGGCTGCCGCGCCGAGATGCAATTTTAGGTTTTAAAAATAACTTACTTTTGAGGGTTGTCACTGAAAACACGATACTCCTGCCGAGTAACGTTGAAGTTTTTTGAAGGGGCTTAAGCGCGTAGGTCTGCGGTTCAGGAAGTTCTTAAAAATGGGGATGAATCTCGGGACTGAGAGTGTAGGCCTGCGGGAGGTTGTTCCAGTCATGCGGGGTGTCATGGTGAATTTTCCCATGATTCCAGTGAAATAGGGAGCGGCATTCACTGCATCGCACGGTATTGCAGCCATCTGCGCGACCTGCGATCTTGCCGCAATGAGGGCAAGGGCGGTTCATGCCGTCTTCAAAATCAGGGGAGCCCCAAACCGGTCTGGGTTCGGCGCGAGCGCGAGCTCCCCTTTCCATGATGTGTTTCAGGGTAGGATCGGCTTCTCCTTTGCAGGAGCGTCCGAGATGGAGTTTCGAGCATTCAAGACAGCGCTGTTGATCGCAAGCGGGACATTGAAAGTGTTGCTCGAAGATCTTAGCTGAGCGCGGGGCTTGCACGCCGTAAATGCACTCGGGAGTCGGACACGCTCGCCAGTTGGGAACACGCTCGAGCGCACTGGCGGCAAGTTGACTGCGGTCGAACCTGGTGAGTTGTACGGCAGAGAAAATTTTATTTTTTTCAAAAAATTCTCGCTCAAGCGGCTTCTGACAAACTGGGTTGGGGCAGCGACTGACTGCTCCGGTTTGGGCTTTGGTTTGCCGCATTTGATCAACGATGCATTCCTTACAGTAGGCTAAGCACTCGCAGTGGCTCGGGCCTCTGGCAATGGCGGTGCTGGTGAGGCAGATGTCACAGGTGTCGAATTTTTGCAGCGCAGACTGAGGGGGTTGCTCGACTCTACTTAGCTGCAGTTGCCCGCGCTTGGGGAGTTCAGGATGCTGGTGGACGAGCTGAGCGAGCGAGTGAAAAGCCGTGTCTTGCGAAATTTTCTCAAGGGCTAGTAAGCGTATTTTGCTGAGCAAGCCCATGCCCCCCGTGCTTTTTGCTCGGTAGGCCGCTTTCAGTTGCGCCAGTTTCTCAAGGTCTTCCGTTTGTCCTGCTTTTTCGAGCAAGAGTTGTGCTTCCATTTCTGGTAGCACGCTACTGAGCTGAAAGTCGGGGGGGAGCTGGTAGGAGGAGGAGAAGGTGCGATCCGCCAAAAAACGATTGGTTGCAGTCAGGGCAGGGCCACCACTATGAACTTTTGCAGGACGGATAAAATAGTCTACTAATTTATTCATATTAACGTTAAATTTCTTGGTTCCTGCAAGCGCTTCTACGTGATAGATAAAAAAGGGAAATTCATGTAAAAAAATCCAAAATTCATCAGAATAAGATCGGATCCCGAGCTTTTCTTCTGGCGTGAGGCTCGAAAAAACAGCGAAAAATCGGCCCTCTGTTGCCGGCGGCAGGGCGTAGAAAAAGGCAAGAACTCTGCGGCCTGCCGCCGACTCGTCTGGGTTAAAGGCTGCAGCGGTAATCGCAGGGTCAGTGGCAAAATCGACAGCACTGCAGGGGTGAGGGAAAAGCTGACTCACCGCCAAAGTGAGAGTAAGGCCTAACGTCAGTGGGACGATCCTCAAAAGTCTTTTCAGCAGCGCCTTGGTGTGCGGGAAATTTTTGCGGGGACTTGCACTCACGCTGCAACCTTCGCAGGAAAGGCTGACTGGCGTGGGGAGGGATCCGTGGGGTTTTGCATTCGCTTTGCTATTCATGATGCTCTCTACTTTCTTTTTCTCTCTCTTTTCCTAAAAAAACCATTGAGCTCTTAGCGTCGCTTTGCGCTTGGCGTGGCGATGGGTGGGGCGCTCTTTTTGCCGAGTGTAGCTGATGCGAGAGTTGTGCCGACAGGCCTGTCTTAAAAGACACGCCGCCTAGTGCCCGCTTGTTTTGAGCCAAAAATCCCCTGTTGCTGCCTGTGTGAGGCGGTCCTTTTAAAGGCGCTATGCTGGGGAAGTCGATGCAAGGCTGCTGAGTTACGATTCAGAGCTTCAGCGTGTGGCGGGGACTGCCGTCAGGCAACCGTTCGCAGAGCAAGAGGAGGAGAGGACGGGCTTCGAGTGTCAAACGGTTAGACAACCGTCCAAGTCTCAGCCTGCGGAAGATCTGCGATCTGAGGAGAGAACGAGATTTTTTGGGGTGTTTTTTTGTCACCGTCGCCGTCGATGTTGGTAGTGGTGGCTAAAAATGAGGATGAATCCCGGGGCGAAGCGGGTAGGCTTGTGCCAGATTAGCGTAGTCATGCGGGATGCGGGTCAGGGCACCAAGATTCCAGTGAAAGTTTTTACGACACTCGCTGCACTTTACGTTGTTGCAGCCGTCTTCGCGGCCTGCCACCTTACCGCAATGGGGACAAGGACGATTCATGCCATAATCGAACGTGGCGCTTAGCGGATGGGGTCGTGGTTCAACGCGTGGGTGTCGACCTTTGGCAAGCAGGCGTTGCAGGCTCGGATCGAGGTCTCCTGTGCAAGAGCGTCCGGGATGGCTTTGCGCGCATTCCAGGCAGCGATTTTGTTGGCAAGCCGGGCAAGCAAAGTGCTGGTCAAAGGCCTGTTGCGGGAGCGTTTGCGTGCCGTAGCAGCAGTCGAGAGTCTGACACGCGCGCCACTGCGGTAAGCGCTCACGGGCAGTGGCGGCAAGTTGCTGCCGCTTAAAGCGCTCTCGCTCGGGGCTTGATCCCACGGCTGCTTGCTCAAAGAAGGCGGCTTCAATCGGTCGACGGCAGGCGGGTGCTAGGCACCGGGCGACCGCACCGGTTCGGGCGTTGGCCTGCTGCAATTGGTCCTTGGCGCAAGAGGCGCAATAATCAAAGCACCGACAGGCGGCTGGTCCTTGAACAACGGCCTGCTCGGTGAGACAGATGCTGCAAACAGTCGACGTTGCTGGTGATGGTGTTGTCGTTGTCGTCGTCGTCGGTGGTAGTAGTAGTACTCGTGATGCTGAGGAGGTTGATGAGGCTGGGGCGGCGGAGTAGGGATCAGGAAGAGCGGCAACTCTCGCTGAGAGGGTGCGCAAGGTGAGCTGTTGCGCGGCTTGCTCTAGAGCGAGCTGACGTTTGCGACCAAGCCACGGTGTTCCTCGGCCGCGAAGGCAGGTCTTGCGATAAGCCGTGAGTAGGGGGTCTAGCGCCTCGATGTTGGGGAGTTGCGCTGCTTGTTGGAGCAGCAGTTGGGTTTCCATGGCTGGGATTAGTGCACTGAGCTGAAAGTGGGGAGGAAACCTTGCGCAGACGCTGACGGGATCGGTAAGGAAGCGGCGGCGGAGACGTGGGGGGGGGGCGTCTGGTAGGAGAGGATCGGCTCGACGTGCAGCAGGGTCGCGGGGTTCCCGGGCTGGGGAGGTAAGAAAGTACTGGGTGAGTTTTTGACTATTGTTGCTAAAGTGTTCGAGACTGGTGGTAAGGGCCTTAAGATGGGGTAAAAAAGTGGGCACTGTGGCAAAGAGTCGCCAAAACTCTGGCGGGCGCGATCTCATCTCGCTTTGATCATTCGGTTTAAGGGTTTGAAAAAATTGCAGAAATTCCTTTTTCTGGAGGGCCGGGATCTGGCGGTAATGGGCGAGGAGGCTTGGAGCCTCTGGGAGCTTCGGGTTACCCAAGAAGGTGCGCAGCAGGGCTTGAGTCTCTGGGTTATCGCCGCACTTTAAGTGGGCGAAGTCGCGTGGGTAATGGGGGTGAGCAAACCAGGGGGTGACGTGAGAGTTCAGTTGCTTTAAGTCGCGCTCAAGCCAACGCGGATCTAGGCTGGGTTCTTGAAATGCGAGCTCGGGGTGGGCGACGTAAGCTGCAGCGGCTGTCATGGCAAGGGCGGCTAAGGGCCAAAGCGGGACGAAGCTGAGGGTGCTAGAGTGCGCGTGGAGCGCTGCTGATTTTGCGAGTGTGCCTAGGAGCGTTAATCCGCCGCAAAAAGCGCTCGTTACTGCGGCGTCTTGGCGCGGGAAGCCTGATGCTGCTAAGTAAAAGCTTGTTACCGGTGGTTGCGTGCGATCCTCAAGGGTTGCAAAACTTTCGACTTGCTCAAAGCCTGCAGCCTCACAATGCCTAAGAGCCGCAGCTTGGATACTCTCTTCGATCGATTGCGCTGCAAAACGCCCGCGGTAGGCGGCACGAAGCGCCGACAGCGCAGGTAAACTCCGCTCCTCGCTCGTGATCTCAGCAGGGCCGAGCTGCGTCTCGTTGGCCAAAAGATGATCTGTGGCGGCGGCTTGTAACCGCACGCTTGAAAGAACACTGAGCGCAAGGCTGAGCGTGACCAGAGGCAGCAGCTTCGAGTGGACGGGTGCAAGACGGTTGCAAGAGTGCAGCAGTGGTGGCGGTCGCCGGTGCTGATGGAGTGGTGTGCGGAGGATCGGCGTTTGTTTTTCCTTCATAGCGATTCTCTTCCTAAAAGCGATGTTTTGAGTAAGGCCTTGCCTAAAACCACTCAGCGACTCAGTGGCGTATGAACGCCCTCACCGACCTCTGTCAGGAGCGCTGCAGGAGTCATGCCCTCAGCAACGACACACGCACGTCAAGGACTCTAAGACACTGGGCGTTGTCGAACTGTCCAGTTTCGTCTGTAAGAGTGATCCTCAGCCGCAGAAAGCGGCGGGTGGGTCACTTCCTTGAGTGAAATGGCGGTTTTTTCTCCCTCCCGGGTGGGTGGGGTTGAGGTCTGAGCTTTATGCAAACCCTTGAAAGCACCTTGGAAAGTGTAGTTTTGTCGAACTTCTAGCCAGGTGTCTGGTGGTTCAACACTTTTTTGACACCCCTCTCCTCTGGGAGGCTTGGAGTGGAAAGCGCGGGAAATCATACCAACTTTTTGATGTCCTAGGTCAAAAAGGCAGAGACGTCAGCGAGAGTCGCGGGCGCTGGCGATGAGGGTGAGCAAGAAACTGCCAAGAAACTGCAAAAGATCACAAACCGCTTGAGCCTCTAACACCTGGAAGTCTTGGGCGTTTTGGCGGGAAAATGAACCGCTTTTCGGCAGTCAGTGACCACTGGGACGCACCCGAATGGCCGCTGTCGTTGGCCCGCACCGGACCTAGGTCAAGGCGCGGGCAGAGCGCCAGGAAAGCTTGGGGGGAGTGGTGGGAGTACACAGGGGGGTGGGGGATGGGCAGGCGTTGGCGCTGCTCTTGCACTCTTAAAGAGGCATAAGATCACGCTAGGACACAATTCTGAGTTGATGCTGGAGAGTTTGGCCAAAAGGTCAAAGAATCAAGTAGCAGGTAGGCTCGCTCGCTCGCTTAGGGTTTAAGATTTATTGGCTGAGGCGGAAAAGGGGATCTTTCCAAAAAGAGCCTTGTGCAGCCTAAGTGCCCCGTTGACCAGGGAAGGTTTCAAGCCAAAGAGCGGAGCACTAGCTTAGGATGTTGAAGTCTGCGCTCAAGCGCGGAGCAGTTGCTAGGGAAAAAGGAGCCAGTTATGAAGAACGATCTGATGTCGCAGGTAGAAGCTGAAGTGGAAGTGACGAAAACCGGTCTATTGGTGCGCACCTCGTGGGAGGTGAAGAAAAAGGAGCGCCAGGTTAAGAAATTTAAAAAACTAGAGGCGGGTCAGGGTTTTTATGGCAAAGACACCATGATGGCACGCTATAACATCCTGACGGTGAACGATAATTTGAACTTCCAGGTGCTGCGCGCCATGGGTAAAAAGAATCGTCAGCCTTAGTGCGGCGGTCTGCGCGCCAGGGGGCTTAAGCCCCACTTGCGGATCTTCCTGGTTGTGCAAGGATTGTAATCCAGTTAATCTGGAAGAAGAAATCAAAAGGGAAAAGGCTTGTGCGAGGATGTGTGTGTTTCCTAAGTGGCGACAGCTTCGGGGCTCTGCGTTAGGGGCTGTGAAGGGGCTGTGAAGGAGAAATTGCGCGATGGAGTTTTGGAATCGGAGAACAGGACTTAAAGAGCAAGAAGCAGTTTACGGCGGAAAACTCCTGGCTTGGGCATATCAAACGCGCTTGGGTCGTTGGCTTTTGCAGCTGGTGTTGACTCATCCGTGGGTGAGCCACTGCTACGGGCTTTTACAATCAAGCCGCTTCAGTCGTTGGGGCATCGCTGGGTTTATTCGCAAATTTCAGATTGCGATGGAGGACTTCGAGCCTGGACCATTTGCAAGCTTTAACCATTTTTTTATTCGCCAGTTGAAGGAAGGAGCTCGGGAGTTCGTGCGGACGGAGTCGTTGATGCCTGCGTTTGCAGAAGGCCGCTACTTCGCCTATTCGGCGCTGAGTCGGCAAGCTAGCATGCCGGTTAAGGGTGGATTGCTCACGCTTGAGGAGCTAATCGGGCCGTTGGTCGGCTGGAAAAAACTTTTTGTGGATGGGCCAGCCTTAGTGGCAAGGCTCTGTCCGACCGATTATCATCGCTTCCATTTTCCCGACGCAGGCTTACTGCAAGCGCGGGAAAGCTTCGCAGGCAGACTTGATTCGGTGAATCCACTGGCGTTAGCCTATAAGCCTAGAATTTTTTTACAAAATCAAAGAGTGGTTTCGCTGCTACAGACCAAAAACTTTGGGCACCTTGCTTTCATCGAAGTGGGGGCCTTGTGTGTTGGGAAGATTGTGCAAACCAGTGCTCCTGATCAGCCGTTTCTGCGCGGACAAGAGAAAGGCTATTTTCTCTTTGGGGGTTCCTCAGTCCTGGTGCTGGGTGAAAAAGGAGCGTGGGAGCCTAAGGAAGATTTATTAAATCACACACAAGCAGGGCTAGAAACCTTGGTGCGTCTAGGTGAGCCTGTGGCCACAAAGCTGTTTCCTCCTGCTGCCTACTAGCTATCCGCTGTGGCAAACTGTTGCCCCAGCCTGCTTGCCCTCTTGCCTAGAGCCTATTTCTTTCCTCTTTTTCTGTCTTTCTCTTTCTTCCGCTGCGACTTGCAAAAAGGTGCCCCCGCCTCGGGGCGATCTCTATGCACTTCGCGAGGAGCTTGAGGGAGGTGGCTAAAAGCCGCTCATCCCCAACCCGTTGTTGCTGCTGCCCACTCAACCAGGACCCTTCCCACTCAATGAGGGGGGTGCGTACCAATTTTGGTGAGTTCTGTAGTTAGAAGTGAGGGGAACAGCGCAAAGAGGTTGGGCTGAGAGGCTTGCGGCTGGGTAGGGTTGGTTTCCTCTCAGCTCGAGCGACTGTCTGAAGGGGTTTTGTGCGTTGCTCAGGTGAGAATAAAGATGATTGCGGGAAAACCACATGATCCCCAACACCCCAAGCGTGCGACCGAGCCCAGCTCGAGCATGAAAAGTGGAGGGGATGCGCCCTTCTGATGATCGTTGGGCTGCGGCGGAGCGGCGGCTCCGATCGCCTAAGCCAGGAGCTTTGTCGTTGCTGGTGCTCGTGGTCGTTGCCAGGCCAGGTGGCTGGATCACTGCGTGCATGTCTCGCTGCGAAAGCCAGCTTAGCCCAAGCCAAGCGGGAAGCTGTGATCGCAATCGCAGGAGTCTGACTAAAGAGGGTTGCAGCGACTGGGGAGGCTGAGGCTGAGGCGGCGACTGCTGCTGATTCGGTTGGAGTTGGAGCTCGGGTTGCTGCTCCGGATTCGTATGCGCTGGCTCAGGCTCTGCAGTCAAGCGTGGGGGTTGCAAGTGCGCAGGCAATTCGGCCTGCAGCTGGTCCTTGTACTGGGCTGAGTGTTTTGCCAGCAGTTCAAGATCTTCCGGGGTCTGCAAGTCTAAAGCGCTGCGCACGGCCGCTTGATGCCGCGTATGGTAGCCTTCAATGGCCAGTCTTCGTTCTTGGGTTAAGGCCTGATCGATGGCGGATTTTCTTTCACGGGATGGATTAAAAATGGCCTGAGCTTTCCACTGTGCCTGCTTGATGCGGGTAGTGAAAAGATGGTCTTGGACTTGAGCCCACTGGCTAAAGCGCGGGTGATGCTCTAGTCGCACGGTGTCGTTGCGATCGCGGTCGTTTGCATAATAAAAGGGTTTTCCTTGAAAGTGCTCGGCATAGGAGGCATCGGCTTTTAAAAACCGCTGGGTCTGGTAAGCTAGTAGCTTGATCTCTTCGTGGCTCATTTGCGTTTCAAGCTTTTTGATGCGGTTTAGGCTTAGGCGCTCTTGGATCAAGTACTGTGTGCGAGCAAGCGGGCTTACCGCCAGGTGCGCTAAACCTATGAGGGTCTTTTGAATTGTATGGCGAACGGCCTGGCGCAGAGGAACGCGAGCTTCGGTGGTTGCTGCTTCCTGGTGGCGGGGGTTGGTTGGCGGCAGCAGCGGTGCTCTGGACTCGGAGTTCCGCGGGCTGCCGGGGTGCTGCTGTTGTGCCAGGAAGCTTGAGGTGGCAGACGTCAGAGAGTGCTCAACTGGCGAAGTTCCCGCGGCATGACTGACAACGGCCGTCATCAGCTCAAAAGCGGCTAGCCCCAACGTGAGGAAAAAATCGAACGGGATTGGCCTGAGCGCCCAATGAAGGTTAGGGCGAACGGCAGGGTGGAGGAAGGAGTGAGATTGGATGCGCATCGGTGGCCACCTCCTTTAGGTGCAAGAAACTGACAGCGAAGATGAGATGCAAAACTGGTGCCACGCCGCGCGTGAGACCCGAGATTGCGTTTGCCAAGCGGAGCGATCAGAAGATTTAGCGTCAGGCCAAGCGTCGAACTTAGCGTCGAAAGACGGGTTTACGGCCTGTTGCAGTTGCTGTTGGAACTGGGTTGCGTGCGGGTACAGCGATTTCTCGAGATCGGCTGAGGAAGTGTTATGCCAGTCGAAAGCGCGGCGTAAGGCCTGCTGGTGTTGTCGGTGGTAGGTTGCTAGGGAGATACTTTGATTGACGCCTAAAGCTTGCAAGCTGGCTATTTTTCTTGCAATGGAAGGATTCACAATCGCCTGAGGCTGCCACTGCGCCCGCCTGATGCGGGTAGTGAGCAATTGGTCTTGGGCATTTGCCCACTGCATAAAGCGGGGGTGATGCTCGCGTCGGAGGGTATCATCGCGGTCTCGGTCGTTGGCATAATAAAAGGGTTTTGCTTGAAAGTGTGGGGCAAGTGAAGCATCAAATATTAAAAAACGGTGGGTTTGATAGGCCAGCAGTTTGGTTTCTTCTCGAGTCATCTGATGCTCAAGCGTTTTGATCCTAGTAAGAGCAAGACGTTCTTGAATCAAGGAGTGGGCAATCACAAGCGGACTGAGAGCCAAGTGAGCAAGTCCTGTGAGGGCTTTGCGCACTCTCTTGCTTGGCCCCAAGAGCGGCAGCCTGGATAATGCTGAAGAAAGTCGTGGATCAGGCTTTGTGGGCTGCGGCACCGGAGCAAAGCGGGCTGGCTCACGCGTAGGGGGGGTTTGGTTGAGTAAAGCAACTACGCTCGGGGTGAGCGTGAGGAGGGGTAAGGGGAAAGCAGCAGCGTGACTCATGCCAGGCAAACTCAAGGTCACGATCAGCAGCGCAAGAGCGCCTCGCTTGTCATTGCACCAGGAGAAAAGGTGGGCTGAGGGGCAGCAAGGAAATTGGGATCGCATCAGTGGTCACCTCCTTTAGGTACAGCCAATCGACTGGCGTGAACTAAAATAGTCTGCAAAAAGAGTACCATGCAAAAGGTGAAGTCAGCACAACCGGGGATCAGCAAGCGGGGGATATGAGTTTAGCAGCCCGGCTGCCACCTGAGGAGAAGGAGGAGGAGAAGCCAGAGTTTTTCATGATTGCGGGCCGGCGTTGTGTGCGGTGGGGTGCCGACTGAGGAGGGCCTGCAGCAAGCAGGGCGCCGAGAGCTAGAAAGGTTTTTGCTCAAAAAAAAGACACCCGCCTAGAAGCTCGTCAGCTGGTGTTGTCGTCGGTGGGGAAGTGGGGCATCCAGCATTCAGGAAGGGGAGAGCTGAGCTAGTAGAAAAGCCGGAGGGATAATTTAATCTCTTATTGTTTTTCCTTAATCCTAGGTTAGGTCAAAAAGCCGCTTGTGATTGCTTGAGGTCATGGCCTGAAGCAGACCAAAAGGCTCATTTTTCTTCAGCCAAAGAATCTTAAGACTTTAGTTAAGGGACGCCCATCATGGATCAAGCGAACCTGGTAAACGTTGATTTAAAGGAGGAATTAGAAGCGGCGCTCACTTTTTTGGTCTTGTCAATCACAGCTCCAGTGAGGGGTAGAATAATATATAATATACTAATAATACCACTACTACTTTTTTAGCTGAGGCTAGTGAAGGTGAGATCAACGCGATCACTCCTTTTTGGTGGTCGGGTCAGTTTTGCAAACTCTTAGGCTTTGTCAGTGAAGCAGAGATCCCTAATATTCTCGATAGTTGGGGCAGTCGTTTGCATCCTGATCACAAGGATCAGACCTTTGCGGCTTTTAGCGCGCACTTAAGGGACAAGACGGGGCAGACCCCCTATGATGTGGAGTACTTGTTGTAAGTAAAATCAGGGGAACACCGCTGATTTCGGAGGTGAGGCACCATCTTAGGGGACGCCCAGGGTAACTCCCCTCAGAGTGGCAGGCTCCTTAGAAGATATCACAGCGGAGAAGCAAAAAGAAGCGAGCGGAACGCTGCTCTGTAAGCTGCCCATATAACCCTGTTTCGGAAGAATCGATTTTATTTTAGCCTCCTAGCAGCACCCAAGAGTGCGAAGGAGGACAAGATGAAAAGACGAGCGAAAGCAGTAAAATTAACCAGCCAAGAACCTGCTCTGCAAAAAAAGGTGTTTGCGTTTCAGTCAACCCTCAGCCCCGCTAAGAAAATGACTTGTCCGGAGTCGTTCCATGATGAGGTCAAAGCGCTAGTGAATACGGGTGTGTCGCTGGCCAGGCTGGCTAAAATCATGAAGATCTCCAACAAGACGCTTCG